>SFMP01000090.1 GCA_004554395.1 Myxococcales bacterium
ACCCCGGGCTGTGTTCTGGCGCCCTTTCAGGGCGCGGGTGGTGGTGATGATTGGATGATGTGGGGTTGGGTTTGGCGAGTTGGGTGTGTGTTTGTTTGCGCTCGGGGCGCTTGTGGTAGTGATGATTGGATGATGTGGGGTTGGGTTTGGCGAGTTGGTTGTGTGTTTTTGCGCTCGGGGCGCGGGTGGTGGTGATGATTGGATGATGTGGGGTTGGGTTGTGTGAGCCAGGGCGTTGCGGGCGCGGCGATTGAGCGCCCGCAGAGGGGGGAGCGGTGTATTGCCCTGCGGGCAATAGCCGCGCGGGGGGAGGCTTCCCCCCGTGTAGAGAGCGTAGGGCGGTTAAGCGTGTTGGGGTGATGGTGTGTTGGGGTGATGGTGTGTTGGGGTGATGGTGTGTTGGGGTGATGGTGGTTGGGTGGATGAAGTGCTGGTGTGGGGTGGAGGCGGGTGTGATGGGTAAAAGCGTTTAGAATGTTTGACAAAAGTCGGGGTGTGTCTATAAGTGGGCGGGTTTTCGTCCCTGTTTTGGAATATCGCAGGGATGCGATTTGTTTGGAGCATAGTGATGTTGGATTTTATAAAGCGGATATTTGGGACGAGTCATGAGCGCATGATGCGCAAGTTGCGGCCAGTGGTGGTGCAGATCAACGAGTTGGAGTCGACGATAGGTGCGTTGAGCGATGACGAATTGCGAGCGCAGACGCCGATGTTTAAGGAGATGCTGAGCCAAGGGGCGACGTTGGATGAGTTGTTGCCGGAGGCGTTTGCGACGGTGCGAGAGGCGAGTCGTCGCGTGTTGAACATGCGCCATTACGATGTGCAGCTCATCGGTGGGATCGTGCTTCATCGTGGGATGATATCGGAGATGAAGACGGGCGAGGGGAAGACGCTCGTGGCGACTTGTCCGATGTATTTGAATGCGCTGGAGGGCAAGGGTGCGCATTTGGTGACGGTGAACGATTATTTGGCGAGCCGTGACGCGGATTGGATGGGTCAGATTTACAAGTTTTTGGGTCTTTCGGTAGGGAAGATATTGGCGGACTTGGACAACGACCAGCGTCGTGCGGCGTATCTTTGCGACATTACGTATGGTACGAATAACGAGTTTGGTTTCGATTATTTGCGCGATAATATGAAGTATCAGCTGTCGGAGTATGTGCAGCGGGGGCATCATTATGCGATCGTCGACGAGGTCGACTCGATTTTGATCGACGAGGCGCGGACGCCGCTCATCATATCGGGGCAGTTGGAGCAGGATTTGAACCTGTATCGAGAAATCAATCGGCTCGTGCCGTTTCTCAAGCGCGATGAAGATTACGCGGTCGATGAGAAGGCGCATGGCGTTGCGCTCAATGAGACGGGAATTGAGAAGATCGAGAAGCACCTCAACATCGAGAACATTTATGACCCGAAATACATCGAGTATTTGCACCACGTGAATAAGGCGCTCGAGGCGCATACGCTCTATAAGTTAGACCAGAACTACGTGATCGAGAATGGGAAGATCGTCATCATCGACGACTTTACGGGGCGCATGATGTATGGGCGTCGTTGGTCGGATGGTTTGCACCAGGCGATAGAGGCGAAAGAGGGTGTCGAAATCCAAGCCGAAAGCCAGACGCTCGCGACGATTACGTTCCAGAATTATTTTAGAATGTACAATAAACTCGCCGGTATGACGGGTACGGCAGATACGGAAGCCGAGGAGTTTAAGAAGATTTACAAGCTCGATGTGGTGAGCATTCCGACGGCGAAGAACATCATTCGCAAGGATTATCAGGACGTCATTTATTTCAATGAGAAGGTGAAGATCCAAGCGATAGCGGAACAGATCGAGCAGTGCCATGCGAAAGGTCAACCGATATTGGTCGGTACGGTGAGCGTCGAGAAGAGCGAGGTGTTTAGCCGAGCGATCGATCGGCTTGGGATACCGCATAACGTGTTGAATGCGAAGAACCACAAGCGCGAGGCAGAGATCATCGCGCAGGCGGGGCGCAAGGGAGCGGTGACGATAGCGACGAATATGGCGGGTCGCGGCACGGACATTTTGTTGGGTGGTAACCCCGAGTTTTTGGCGCGTCAGGCTTGCGATGGCGATGAGACGGATCCGCGGTATCCGGAATTGTTGGAGAAGTTCAAGGCGGAGTGCGCCGCTGAGAAGGCAGAGGTGCAGGAAGCGGGGGGATTGTTTATCTTGGGGACGGAGCGTCACGAGTCGCGTCGCATCGACAATCAGTTGCGCGGGCGTGCAGGGCGCCAAGGCGACCCCGGTGCGAGCCGATTTTTCTTGTCGTTGGACGACGATTTGTTGCGCATCTTTGGCGGCGAAGAGCTCAAGAATCGCATGGCGATGTTTGGGATGGACAAACAGGCGGATATTCCGATCGAGTCGCGCCTCGTATCGCGTTCGATCGAGACGGCGCAGAAGCGAGTCGAGGGGCGCAACTTCGACATTCGAAAGAATTTGCTCGAATACGACGACGTGATGAATGCGCAGCGCAAAGCGGTCTATGGTTTGCGTAACGATATATTGAAAGGCGAGAAGTTGGAAGACACGGTATTGAACGACTTCGAAGATATCGTGTTTAAGAATGCCGATGAGTATTTGCCCGAAGGCGTGGCGTATGAAGATTGGAATATGCCCGAAATGCTCAAGGCATTGGAAAACGTCATGGGAATGCCGGTGCATGCCGATTTTTCGTCGGTTGGGCGTGGGGATCGAGTGGCGCAGCTGGAGTTGATTTGGGGCGTCATCGAGAAGCAGTACAATCACCAAGTCGAGCAGTTCGACAACCTCGTGGCGGCGTTTGAGTCGAAACTCGGCGACGATAGTCCGTATAAGGGGAAGACGGGCAAAGATTTGCTCATGGAATTGGCGCAGAATTATTATTTGCGAGAGATCGACCATTTTTGGCGAGCCCACTTGACGACGATGACGGGATTGCGGGAGTCGATTTCGCTTCGCGGTTATGCGCAGAAAGATCCGAAGCAAGAGTACAAGCGCGAGGCTTTTACGCTTTTTGAAAAGATGATGTATAACATCAAGGTTAGAGTGATGAATCAGCTTTGCCGCATCACGGTTGAGCAGCCCGACTTTAGCCGAATGCAGGTGCCCAATCGGCGTGCTTCGAATGCGACGCAGAGCCGTGCCGTGTCGGATAATGCGAGCCATGAGGCGCAGGTGGAGGAATTGCGCCGAGTGGCGGCGAAGAAGCAAGAAGCGCCGAAGAAATCGCTTTCGATGGCGGATTTGATGCCAGCGACGATAGCGGCAGCGGCGAAGAAGCAAGAAGCGCCGAAGAAATCGCTTTCGATGGCAGAT
Source organism: Myxococcales bacterium (assembly GCA_004554395.1). Lineage (GTDB taxonomy): Bacteria > Myxococcota_A > Bradymonadia > UBA4248 > UBA4248 > UBA4248. Next base: position 3,326 of record SFMP01000090.1, read on the forward strand.
TTGATGCCTGCGTCGATGCGCCAAGCGATGGAAGAAGCCGCACAGGAACAGCGAAAGATGGCCGAGCGGATGCAGGAGCAGATGCGCCTTGCCGAAAAGGCTGCAGAAAATGTAGAATCCGAAGATGTGATTGATGATAATTCGGAATCTGGAGATATTGCTGAAAGTAATTCGACGGTTGCAGAAAATACAGAAACTGCAGAAAATACAGAATCTGAGAAAAAAACCGAATTTGATGATAAATCTGAGTCGGAAGATAAGGCTGAATCGGAAGATAAGGCTGAATCGGAAGATAAGGCTGAATCGGAAGATAAGGCTGAATCGGATAATAAATCTGAGTCGGAGGATAAATCTGAGTCGGAGGATAAGGTTGAATCTGAGTCAGAGGATAAATCTGAGTCAGAGTATAAAGTTGAATCTGAATTGGATGGTAAATCTGAGTCGGAAGAAAAGAACGGAGAACGAGAATCGGTTGGAGATGCGGCAGTAGGAGCAGGTTCGGAAGGCGTAGTCGATGTGGCGGTGCACGATGATCCGAAGGTCGAGACGCGGGTCGAAGATACGCCGCAGGCGAAAGAAGATTTTTCGATGTTGGACGATTTATTTGGAAAATCGGGCGTTGGTTTGAGCGAGCTCGACGATGGCTTCGATAGCGACAAAGTCGATAACAAGCGAGAGATTCACTTGGACGATGATTTGTTTAGTGCGATCGAGAAGGCGACGACGCCTGGGTTGGGATTGTCGGATTCGAAGGATTTGTTTGGATTGGATGATTCGGATGATCCGTTTGGGATCTTTTCGAAGCTCAAGGATGAGACGATTTAGCGATCGTCGACATTGCGATAATCGGATTGTGAAATAGCGCGCACGAGGGTAGAAGCCTCGGCGCGTTTTTCGTTTTTCTCGTGGTGAGTATTGATGGAAATAGGATTTGAAAAGTATGAGGCGGCGGGGAACGATTTTATCGTCGTCGACGCGTCGAGTTTTGCGGGGATGGAATCGGATGCCGCCGTGGGACGGCTCGTCGAAGTCGCTTCGAAATGGTGTGATCGCCATTTTGGGATAGGCGCCGATGGGATATTGTTTATCGATAGGGAAACGGCGAGTGTGGCGCATGGGCGGGGAACAGTTGCGAAGATGACGATCGTCAATAGCGATGGATCATTGGCAGAAATGTGTGGAAATGGGATTCGCTGTGCGGCTCGCTATATTGCCAGCCGAGTATTGGGCGTTGAAGGGGGCTTGACGATAGCGACGGATGGAGGAGATCAGCGCGTTTGTTTTGCTTCGGGGAGAGATGGCGAAATAGCCGTCGAGATGGGGCGTTGTGATTATGTACGCGATGTGGCTCTTGAGCTTGGCAATGGACTGGCTTTTGATGGCGACGAAATCGACGTCGGGAATCCGCATTTTGTCGTGGAATTGTGTGGAAATGATGCAGGATTGACACCGCGAGAGGCTCGCGATGCGTATGGCGCTGAGATATCGCGTCATCGAGAGTTTCGCCACGGTGCGAATGTGGAATTTACGCGGGAAATTGCGCCGAATCATTTGGAAATGCGCGTATTTGAGCGTGGCGTAGGGGCGACGTTGGCTTGTGGAACGGGATGCGTAGCATCGGCGTATGCGTATTGTCGCAAGCGCGGATTGTCGGGGGTAAGCGTTGCGATCGAGACGGAGGGGGGATTGTTGCACGTCGAAATCCCCGAGGGGATAGATTGGGATGGGCACGTGTCGAAAAGCGGTGTGAAGCTCATCGGCGGTGCGAAGCACGTGTATTCGGGCGTGATGGCGTTGAACGATGAGGCATGCTAATGGGTGATTTGGGGAAAGAACGGATTGCGATAGATGGCACGGAGCAGTCGAGCGCGGGGAGCGGGGAAGACGTGGGCGCGGAGCAGTCGAGCGCGGGGAGCGGGGGAGACGTGGGTGCGGAGCAGTCGAGCGCGGGGAGCGGGGGAGATGTGGGTGCGGCAGGTATTCAGACGCGCGTGAAGCGCGTTGGTTTGGCGGCGCTCATTTTATCGATAGGGATATTGTGTTCGCGGTTATTGGGCTATGTGAGGGAGGCTGTTATTGCGTATCAGGCGGGGGCTGGTTCGGAGACAGATGCCTATAATGCGGCGTTTATGCTGCCCGATTTGATGAATCACTTTTTGGCCGGTGGAACGCTATCGATAACGTTTATCCCGCTATTTGCTGGATATGTGGCGAAGGGATCGCCCGAGAAAGCGCAGCGGTTGTTTTCACTCATCGCCACGACGATGGGATCGCTCGTGGTGGCGGCTTGCGTGATATGTTTTGCGTTTGCCGTTCCGCTTTCGCAGCTTTTGTTCCCCGGCTTTGATGCGAATCAGATAGCATTGACAGCCGAGATGACGCGGATCGTGTTACCGGGTCAGTTTTTCCATTATCTGGGCGGCTTGATGATGGCGGTATTGATGGCTCAGGGTCAGTTTTTGCCATCGGCGATGGCACCGCTCATCTATAATTTGTCGATCATCGGATTTGGCGTCGTCTTGGGCTTCTTCGGATTTGGAATGAAGGGGTTTGCGATTGGCGCGATGATCGGGGCACTTTTGGGTCCGTTTTTGTTGCCCCTTTGTTTTTTGCGTCGTCGTGTATCGTATCGCCCGATATTTGGATTTGGCGATGCCGATTTCAAAAAGTACATATTTTTGACGTTGCCATTGATGTTGGGCGTGAGTTTGACGACGGTCGACGAATGGATTGGTCGAATTATCGGTTCGACGATGGATGCTGGATCGATAAGTTGGCTCAATTATGCGCGTCGATTGGTTCTCGTTCCGATAGCGATAGTCGGTCAGGCGGCGGGCCAGGCGGCATTGCCGTATTTATCGCAACTGTCGGCCAAGGGGGCATTCGACGTCGCCGCCGATACGTTGCACAAGACGCTCAAGAATGTCGTCTTGTTGTCGCTCGTCTTGATCGGTTTTTTCGTCGTCTTGGCAGAGCCCATGACAGCGCTCGTCTATGAACGCGGGGCGTTTGGCGTCGAAGATACGTTGAAGACGGCATCGGTATTGAGGATATTGTCGATATCGATCGTATTTTGGACGATTCAAATGGTGAGCGTTCGGGCGTTTTATGCGGCACAGAATACACTTCGTCCGATGGTTATCACGACGGTTGTGACGGGTATATCGATTCCGATATATATCGTTTTGAGCCGGAATTTTGGTCTCGTTGGCTTGGCGGTATCGTCGTGCGTAGGGATGGCGATGCAGGCGTGTGCGATTATGGGATTTTATCGTCGCTATAATGCGCATTTCCATCCGAGCAAGGTGTTTTTTGCGATGCTTCGCGGAGGCTTGCTTGGGCTTGGTGCCGGAGCTGGTAGCTATATCGGGCTATGGAGCGCACGAGCGATCGATTTGCCTCGTGGGACTGTATCCATTTTAATAGAGCTCGCCATGGGTGGATGTTTGGGCCTCGTCTTCGCGATAGTATTGGCGCGGTTCGTCGTGCCCGAGGAATGGCGGGCGTTTTTGGGGAAGGTGAAGCGTAGAGTAAGGCGTCGACGGTAGTGGCGATGCGGGCGTTTGACCTCACCCCCTAGCCCCCTCTCCATGAATGGCGAGGGGGAGAGGACATTTCCCAACGGGAAATGTGAGAAGTTGTAGTGGGTGATGTGTATTGTTTAGGCGACGGAATGCATGACGCGTTGCATGGCTTCGGAGATGGCGACGAGCAGGGCATGGATATCGTCGAATCCGACGGCGCCCATGGTGGAGACTTGGAAGATTTTGTCGGCGAGTGGACCTTTTCCGCCGTAGACGATGAATCCGCGGTTTCGGAGTTCGCGACGCAGGTCGTCGAAACTCATGTCGCTCGGTAGTCGGATCGACGAGACGGCATTGGAAAGCGTGTGATTGGGATGGAGTAGCGATAGTCCGAGATCGCGGAGTCCGCTACGGAAGGTGGCGGATTTTTGTTTTTGGAAATTGAGTCGCGCATCGACGCCTTCTTCGGCGATTTGTTTGAGCGCCTCGTTGAGTGCGATGAATAGGTGGATAGCGGGCGTATTGGGAGTTTGCGCTTTGTTACGCGCAAAGGCATAGAGCCTAGCCAGACTGAGGTAGTAGTTTCGCACCGGGTATGTCGAGAGCGCATCGAATTCGGAGATTTTGCCGACGACGAGCGAGAGCCCTGGAGGCATGCCGAGGGCTTTGCCACTCGACGTACTCATCATGGTGATGTTGCATTCGTCGAGTTGTAGAGGGTCGGCCATGAAAGAGCTCACGGCATCGACGAAGAGCTTTGCGCCGTATTTTTTACACAAAGCGCCGACTTCTTTGACGGGTTGGAGCTCGCCCGTGCTCGTCTCGTTGTGGACCATGGTGACCCAGTCGTAATGCTTCGATTTGAGCATTTCTTCGACTTTAGACAAATCGAGTTTTGTCGCCCAATCTTGCGCATAAGTCGTCGTATTTGGGTTGTAGATCGACGAAATATCGCCAAGGCGTCGCCCGAACTCGCCCGTGGCGAGCGACAGGACGTTGTCGGTGGGTCGAATGGCCGAGGTGATGATGGCTTCGTTTGCGGCAGATCCAGATCCCGTGACGACGACGACGCCATATTCGTTTGGATCGAGCTTCATGAGTTCGAGGCAATGATGTTGGATTTGGAGAAGCAGCTCTGAAAACTCGACTTCTCTGTGACCGATTTCGTAAGCCGTCATGGCTCGCAATACGCGTTGCGAGACGTTGACAGGCCCTGGGCACATGAGCCGATATTGCTTCGCGTAATCATCCATATCTCAAAAATCTCCAAAATTCTTAGAACCGTGGGCTGTTCAAAAAACAGCCCTTCGCAACCGCTAAAGCGCGGGCGCAGAACTATGCAAAAAAAGCGCCATTATTATAGATAATATTGACAATATCGCGCAGCGCACGGAATGCCATGGAAGGCTTGGGCTAGGTGCGAAGCGTTGAAGGGTAGGGACGGAGGACGAAAGCGATATTGTGTGGCGAAGATGGATAAACAACACACCATATATGGAGTGTCGTTTATCCAATCGATGTCATATCACATATTCGTCGCCGATGAGTTTTTCTTTTTGAAACACGATCGTATGGTGCGTAGTGTGAGTGCAATGATGCCGCCGATGCCGACGAAGGAAGCGCCGGTGAGCATGATGAAATAGGCGGTTTTATTGAGGTGGCAAATGACCAAGACCATGATGAGGAAAGTGTAGAAATCGCGTTTTGCGATCCACGCGAATCCGCCGGCGATAGCCTCGGCGATTCGCTTGACAAAGCCGCGTTTTTCTTCGGATTTGTTGGATTTATTGTCGGCCTCGAAGCCCCATTCGAAATGGTTATGGCTCGCGATGCCGAGTTTGACGAAGAGGGCATAGAACCAGCCGACGGAGATGACCATGAGCGAGCAAACGACGATGGCGATGTAGAAATAATAGATCGAGGAGTGATGGCCGAGGAATGGGAAATCTTCGCCGAGCATATAGAGCCCGTGACCGAGCCCGAGCATGAAAGTGATATTGGTGATGTCGTCGGCGATTGTATCGAACCATTCGCCGCGATGGCTTGGGCTCAGTCGCATACGCGCGAGTTCGCCGTCGATGCCGTCGACCATCGAAGAGATTTGCCATAGGATGACGGCAACGATCATGGCGGTTTGGTTGCCGAGGGCGACGAGCGCGGCGGCGGCTAACCCGATGACGAGCCCAATCGCCGTAATCATATTGGGCGTGATAGGGCTATTGGCGATGCGCTTGCTGATTTGTAGCGAGCACGGGCGATTGATGAAATAGGCGACGAGCCCATCGGCGTCGCGCCCAAGGGGCTTTCGCAACGATTTTGTGAGGAGGTTTTGCCCCGTCTTCGTATCTTCTTTGGTGAGTATTGTATGGTAGAGCGCCGTATCGGGGGCGGCATAAGTATCGCTGACCGTCGATTCGATTTTATCGAGTCCATGCGGCGTTTTAAGCAATTCGATGGCTGAATCGTTTCGGAGGAAATAGATTCCGGTTTGCGTTTGACCGACGGTGATGCGGACGTCGGCCCCGACGGGGCGCATGGCAAAACAACTGGCCGAGACCATGGCATCGAGCACGCAAACGGCGATATTTTCTGAGCCAATGGCCTCGATGAGCGATGTCGAAATTTCGTCGGGAGACGATTTGAAATCGAACGATTTGACGCCGATTTTGATGAGCGGATCGGGCTTGACTTCGAGCGCATCGAATTTGGCGACGATGATTTCGTCGAATTTTGCCGCTTGAATGCTACGACATGCGCGTTCGTATATCGTCAGCCCGCCAATGCGAACATTGGCCGTGTATTTACCGTGAACTCCATCGCATTCGTATTGGGGAATATATAAGAGACATTTCATCGTGATATCGACCTATAGTGCAGAAGATTCGGTCTGTTGAGATTTATCGGAATATGATGCCGTTTTTTTAGACGGCAGGTGTTTATTATTCGGCATTGACCGACGAGTCGTCGACGTCGGGAGAATTGGGTTCGCCCGTTCTGTTCGAATTCGTCGCGTCGTCTTGGGGATTGTCGATGGCGTTGGCAAGTTGTGAATTGGCTTGTTCTTCGGCTTTGTGGATTTCGTCGTATTTGTGAATATAGACGCGCCCGTATTGGAATGCAGCGATCCATTGCATGGCAATGCCGACGAGGACGGCGCCAAAGGCTAGCCAATGCAACCCCGTGCCGATATAGGGATGGATGTGTTCGGCGACGAAGGCGTGGTGCATATAATTCGAGTTATTGAGGGCATAATCGAACGGCATGAGGAATAGGGCATAGAAGATGAAATTCGATGCAACTTTCCCGAGGTAGCTCGATGGAATGTCGAAGCCGAGCTGAGCTGCCGAGGCTCGCATGGAAAGCACGCCTAAATCGCGGAATCCCCACAAATAGAGGACCCAAATGGGCCAAACATCCATTTTGACGGCAACAGCGATGACGAAGAAATTGAACATCAAATCGGCGACGGTATCGAGTAGAGCACCGAGCCGCGTGACCATGTTGTGCTTCCGAGCATAGATGCCGTCCATGTAGTCGGTGAGCCCAGCGGTGAGACCGATGAGCGCAGCGACGATGGCAAAGCCGCATAGGAAAAGGACGACGCAGAAAATGATCGCAAAAAGGCGATATAGGCAAAGAAGATTTGGTACTTTGACGATATCGACGAAGAATTGATGTTTAGTTTGAGACATAACCAAATAAAAATATGGAAAAGATATGTGCCATAGATACAGGCACCGAACGAGGCCTGCATAGGCAAAAATCGTGCAAACTGCCTAGCAATCAGACAGCCGCCGAGAGCGCCTCAAATACTCTTCGCGCTCGGCACGAGCGCGCCTCTTTTACTCCATTGGAAATGTAAAACAAGTAAATCGCGCCGAAATGGGCGAAATTTTGAGCAAAAGCTCGCGTCAAATCGTCGAGGCCGTGGGCTGTGAGAAGTCGACAGCCGCCGGCGGTGGGATTAAGGCGGGGCTTGGAGTGATTTTTGTTCGTAGAGCGTTTTTTTGTAGACGACGGGTTTTGGGCGTTTTGCGGGGGGCGTGGCGTTGTCGTCGGTGCGAACGTGGCTTAGCCATGCAAAAAATATCATGAGCATGAGCATATCGTAGGAGAAAACCGCCAAAACGACGCTCGTCATCGAACGCGCGGCAAAGGCAATGGCCATGACGAGGAAGAGGCCTTGAGAAATCGAGGGATGGGCAATGGCTCGGTAGCCTTGGCGTATGATATTGAACCCGATGAGGGCGATGTATGGCGCGGCACCGATGATTCCGGCGCCCATGAGTGCTTCGATATAGGAGTTGTGCAGATTGACGCTGCCGCGCATGAACGTGTCTTGCCCGGTGACGAAGATGAGGCTTCGCGAACCGGTAGCAATGCCGTTTCCGAGCCATGAGACGTATCGGAGCGCAAATTCCCAATAATCGGTGCGCCCCGACAACGTATCCATCGATTCTTCTGACTGCCCCCGGGTGATGATGTGAACCATGGCATCGTGGTGGCCGAGGAGCAGAAACAGCATGCCCGCCATTGCCGAGAGCGCAAAGACGGCTCGAATCGTTTGCCGAGAACGCAATCCGTCGATGATGAAGACAGCCAGAACGAGGAGTGTCACGGCATAAGACGTGCGAGATTGCGAGCAAATGAGCGTACCCGTGATAAAAGCGAGTCGGAGTGGTTTGGCTTTGGCAGAGAAGAACAGGAGCCGGGCGAAGGCGGCAACCGATAGGAAACCTACGGCATTTGGGTTGAGGATGGGAAAATAGCCTTGCAACCACGGAATCACCGAGGCCGAACGCCGAAGACCGAGCCCAGGATTGATAATCGCCAAGACGACGGTGACCCAGAGCAAAACTTCGATGAGCCGCGTCATGGCGATAAATTCGCGTCGAGTCGAGTTGGCGTCGTAGCACGAAAACGACACCCACATGAGCATGATGATGATTTCGGCGCCTTTCCACGCACAGAGCGCGGGTTGCGCACTCGTCAAACCGCAAACGACGCCAAAAAAAACGTACCACAAAAGCGGCCAAAGCCCAGGTCGGAACATTTGCCGCATCTGCGAACCGCGATGCGAAAACAGGCAGTATGCCGCGACACAACACATCGGAATCATGCGCGTGACGACTTTTTCGATGGGCGCGCCGCCCTCGATGTAATCTTGGATCGGGTTAAACGTCCACGAAAACGACGTCAGAAACATGATGGCACGGACGATCTTGTGCCCGATCGTCGTGTCGTCGTTGAGCCAGGATGATGTCATGTGCTAACTGCCCGAAAAAAATCAGAATTTGGGCAATTCAAACGCCACTTCTTTATGCGCCAAAAAGAGCAACACGACTTGTTTTGGAATGTTTTCGAGCACGGTGCGCAATTCGCCCGTTTTGACGACATTCGATTTGTCGACGATATTGTGGCCAAAAATCGGGTAATCGCTCCAACGGAACGTGAAACACTTCAGTTCGTAGCCGCAATGTTCGAGCGTGGAAACGAAAAACTCGCGGTCTTGCGTCGAAATCATCGGCGAGTGGTATTCCATGCAAATCCAAGGTTTATCGCGTTTTAGCGTCTCGGTCATGCCGCGCAGCGCACAAATCTCATGCCCCTCGATGTCCATTCGTATCATGTCGACTTTTTCGATCGAATCGGTCGCGACGAGCCCATCGAGCGTGCGCACGGGGACGTCGATGACGCGCTCGTAGTCGGATCGCGGCGTAATGCTGCAAATATTCGAGTGCTTGGAAATGTAGAACGGCAGTGTGCCATCGGTGTCGCTGATGGCGATATTGTGCATCGTCACGTTGTCGCAGGCGTTGAGTTCGACGTTTTGCTTCAAAATCTCAAAACTACGCGGGTTGGGCTCGATGGCGACGACGCGCCGCAGTTTGCGCGCCGCACACTCTTGCATGGTGTAGTAGCCGATATTGGCGCCCAACTCGACGACGGTCATATCGTCGGCCAAAATGTGGCACAAAATCGCCGTCCCGAAAGGCTCGTGCATGTGGTCGATGGCGAGCTCGGCCGAAATGCCCTCGTCTTTTGCGTCGACGACGAGTTTAAACGCGTCGAAATCGAGGATATTTTGGGCAATACTCGTGTGTGCATGCATCGCCTTCCAGCGGAGTTTTCGCACGGCATCGCTTGGCTTTTGCAAAAGGAATCGCACGGCACCTCGCGCTAACTCGGCATTTCCGCCATACATTTTCATCGATGATAATGCGCTTTTAAAGTAATTTATTCGCTTTGTGACGCAATCAATACTAGGAAATTTCACGATTCCTCCTTGGGGTTGAATAAAATTTGTTTTGGTTTTTATTTGTTTTTCGCTCGCTATGCCTGTCGGCATACGCTCACGAGCGCCGCTATGCCTGTTCGGCATACGCGTCGCCAGAAACGTTCGCTATGCCTGTCGGCATACGCTCACGAGCGCCGCTATGCCTGTTCGGCATACGCGTCGCCAGAAACGTTCGCTATGCCTGTCGGCATACGCTCACGAGCGCCGCTATGCCTGTTCGGCATACGCGTCGCCAGAAACGCTCGCTATGCCTGTCGGCATACGCTCACGAGCGCCGCTATGCCTGTTCGGCATACGCGTCGCTTGCGCGGCGGAGGCCCTGGAGGGCATACGTCGCGCATATTTTGGGGCTGTATTGTGCAAGAAAAAGGTGAGATTTTGCAAGCTATCGTTGAAGAAAGCGAAGAATGGGTTTGATGATTGGGCGATGTGCGATTGGTGGGAGCGTAGCGGATGGCACGGGATGTGCATGTAGCCCAGAGTAGAGCCGCGCGTATGCTCGCAACGGAGTGAGAACATAGCGCGGCCGGCGCACGTATCGCGAATGCGATAGTGCGCAAGCGTAGGCGTATGCGCGCAAGCCGCGTAGCGGCGAGCACATAGCCGGAGCCGACGCCGTATTGGCGCGAGCCAATAGGCGGCGAAGATGAGCAATCGCATGGAGATGCAAGGGATTGAGGAGGTGAGGCGTAGAAATTGCAGTTTTTGGAATGAAAGTAGGAAAAGGCGCGTTAAGAGACCTAAAGCGGTAAAAGATTGATTTTTGCGCGCGATAAAACTATTAGGTTTCGGCTTTTTGCGCAGTAGGCGCGAACATCGCAGGAATAAGGAGTAAGAGATGAAAAAGTGGTTGCTTTCGGGGCTTTTGGCATGTGGTATGACGTTCGGTTTTGCGGCGCAGGCGATGGCGGACATCGTCGTCGGGATCGTCGACATGAAGGGTGCGGTTGAGAAGACCGAGGCCAATGGCGTGCTCAAGAAGCTCAAAGATGAAACGGCGTCGCGCCAGGCCAAGCTCAAAGAGGGCGAGAAGAAGCTGATGGCGTTCCAGCAGGAGATTAAGGAGAGTGCGTCGGTTTTGAGCGAAGATAAATTGCGTGAGAAGGCGGCGCAGTACCAGCAGATGATGCTCGATTTGCAGAAGCAGATGCAGACGTATGAGCAGGAAATGCTCGAGATGAGCAATAAATTGCTTGGCGAAGTGCAGAAGAAGATGACGTCGATATCGTCGGATATTGCGAAAGAGCGCAAGATCGATTTGCTCATCGAGCGGACGGAAGGCGGCGTCGTGTACTTCCAATCGTCGTTTGACATTACCGACGAGCTCGTGAAGCGGTACAAAGCAGGTAAATAGTTTTGTCGTCGCGGTTTGAGTTGTGAAAGCCGTCGATTTTTAAGAAGCGCCCGTATTGTGATACGGGCGTTTTTTTGTAGAGATGGTGCGTCGCCCGGAGTGCTTCGCTTATCGATGCGATATAAAATGATATAAGCGCATCGTCATGAGTGCATGGGGCATGAGTGCATTGGCCATGATTCAGGGGCTGAGTGTGGGTTGGTGTAGGTGAGTGTAGGTGTGATTTGGCGATTGAGAGGGGCGTAGAGCTGGAATGGAAATGTGGAAAGGAGAAGGTATGAAGCGGTTGTTGTCGATTTCGGCTCTTGTCGTGGTGGTGGTGGGGGCGTCTTGCGATCGGAAGCCTGCCGAGGAACGCCCATCGGGGTTGAAAAATATGGCGCCGTTGCCGCTAAGCGAGCAGGTGATCGAGGGTCTCGATGTCGAGCCGAACGACAACTTTTTGCAGGCGGTGAACGTGTCGTTGACAGGGGATTCGATGCAGTGGCGCGGGAGTTTGTCGGGGGGGGATGTCGACGTGTGGCGCATCAAGGCGAAAGCTGGGACGGTGGCCAATATCCGCGTCATTGCCGAGGGCGATGTCGATATCATTGCCGACTATGCGGTGACGGATTCGGAGGCGGCGCGGCGCGTTTACGACGTCAATGGCTCGGGGGGCGATGAATTGCTCTACCAGATGCGGTTGACGCCGCAAGGCGGGTTTTTGACGGTGCGAGCGCGGAATGAGGGGGCGACCGAGGCGACGCCGTATCGGATTGCCATTGCGCGAGTCGAGTCGGGCGAAGAAAACGTCGTCGTGGAATCGGAACCAAATGATATTCGACAAGATGCAATAAATATCGTATCGGGTTCGGTCGTGCGAGGTGCGATGTATCCGACGGGCGATATAGATGTGTATCGATTGAATTTAATGCAGCCGTCTGTTATCGATTTTGAGATGCCCGATGGTGCGTTTGATTTGGCCATATACGATGGCGACGAAGTCGTTTGGCGGAGTTTGAGTCGTCAAGCACAGACGATTCGGACGGAGATGTTGTCGGGGCAAGGGAAGGCGTTATTCGTGCATTTGACGGCGCTCGAAGCGATAGTGTCGCCGGCAGAATATCGGTTTTCGGTCAACCGGCTGGCGAAGATTCCCGACGAGGTCGAGCCGAATGATACGGTCGAGCAAGCGCAGATGATTCAGAGTTCGGCTCAAAATCTCGAATTTTCTTTGAGCGATGTGAACGATGTCGATGTTTTTCGGATAATGTATCCGTCGCATGGGGTCTATCGTGTGCGATTGATCGGAGGCGATAATGGCGCGGCTAGGATCGTCGCGATAGGAGGCGATGGGGCGGATCGGAGCGATGTATTGGGCGATGGTACGAGGATTTGCGACGTGCGCGAGTCGGGGGCGTTGCTCGTTCGCGTATCGGGGCGCGATGTGGCGGGGACGACGTGGCCGTTGCCTTATCGCTTCGCGGCGGAGATGGAGCCAGGAGAGATGTTCGAAGTCGAGCCGAATTCGACGATCGAGACGGCGACGCCGTTGGCGCTCGGTGCGGCGATATCGGGTCATATCTTCCCGGTCGACGATGTCGATACTTATAGAATCGACATTGCGGGCGTTGAGGGGGATTCGACGCCCGTTGGGAAGTTGAGCATCGACCTCGACGCTGGGTATGGGGCACGTTTGACCCTCAAATTGTGGGATAGTGCGGGGTATGAGATTTCGCAAGTGGCGAGCAAACAGATAGCGCGGCCACTTCACATGGCGTTTGATGCGCCGGCAGGGGCTTATTATTTGTCGGTAACGGGGAGTGGCGACAATTGCGGCAAGCCGTATACGATACGGACGGGATTTGATGCGAAGCCAGGTGTTGCCGTGCCCGCGCCGAGTGCACTCAATGGCGATTTGGGCGTTCAGCCAGCCGTTCAAACACCGCCTAGTGCGCCAAATGGCGGAGAAGGAACAGGCGCGGCGCCGAATGCTGCTGTCGATGCCGATTTGGCTCAGATTTTGGAGGCTGCGGCAGCAGTCAAAGAACAGAAAGCGAACGAAGGGCAGGCCGCCGAAAGTGTGCCGCCGGCCGCCGACAATGTGCCGCAGGTCGACGAAGATGCGTTTTAGCCGATAGCCGCAGTTTTTGGGCACTGGGGGGGGGGAGGGCCGTAGCGGCTAGAGTGCAAGAAGGCTAGAGAGTAAGAGCGATAGCCGCGATGCTTGCGATAGCGGCTAGAACGATGGCGAGTTTGCGTCGTTTCATGGGTTTGCGATCGATGAAACATCGCCTTCGTTCGGCGTATCCGAGCCATTCGGGGATTTGTGCAAAAGGCCACAAGATGGCGTTAGCGGCGAGTAGTGCGATGCAGAGCCATGAGACGGTTAGTGCAATGACGTGGGCTTGGGCTTGATCTTGATCTTGGGTTTGGGCGCGGAAAGCGATGATGGCAAAGCCTGCGAGCGCGATGGCGTAGAATACGACGTAGCGTGCGATCGAGAGGGGGTGTTTTTCGAGTCGTTTATCGGTGCGGATGCGATTGGCGTCGTAGTCGATAGATCGGATTGGGGCAGGCGAACTGCTGGCGATATGGGCGTTTTTGTCGGGGCTTTGTGGGGTGCGTGGCGCGACGACGGCGAGAATGACGACGGCAATGCCCGATAAAAAGCCTGCGATAGCAGGCGGGTAGTCGCCCACGACGACGCACGCCGCCCAAAGGGCTAGCGTGAGCCCCGTGAACAGGGCAAAAGCCAATCGTCGAAAGGTGCGGTTTTGCGCGGATTGGGTGAAGCAGAAGGCGACGATTGCCACGATGCCCATGCCAAACGAAATGACGGGATCGGCGATGAAATTGAATGATTGCGCCCAGAAATGCGAAGAACGTTCGATGGGGAGTGCTGAAGATGTGGCAGTTTGGCGCGCGAGCGCCGGAATTGTCGCAGCAAAGAGCCACGCGCAAGCGGTCGTATAGCGCACCACGGCGCGTAGCGTTATCATGGCAATATCGAACGAGGCGTGGGGGCTAGTTTGCGAATTGTTTTAATCGTTCGATGATGAGGTCGAGTGCGATGAGGTTATCGCCACCTTCGGGAATGATGACATCGGCGTATCGTTTCGATGGCTCGACGAATTCCAAGTGCATGGGGCGTACGGTTTTATAGTATTGTTTTCGGATCGAGTTGAAATCGCGTCCGCGTTCGCGCATATCGCGTCGGATGCGTCGGAAGACGCGGATATCGGCGTCGGTATCGACGAAGATTTTGATGTCGAGCATGTCGCGGAGTGGCTCAAAACAGAAGAGCAAGATGCCTTCGACGACGATGACGGGAACGGGATCGATGTGAACGGTATCGTTGAGGAGGCGAGAGTGTGTTTTGAAGTCGTAGAGAGGGACGTCGATGGGTTGACCGCTTTTGAGCCGTTTGAGGTGATCGACGAGTAATTCGCTTTCGAGACTGGCTGGGTGGTCGAAATTGACTTCTTCGCGTTCTTTGAGCGGTAGGTAAGAGAGATCGCGGTAATACCAGTCAAATTGAATGAGGGTGCTTGCTGCGCCGAGTCCTTCGCGGATTTTTCGCGCCAAAGTCGTTTTTCCAGACCCAGTTCCTCCGGCAATGCCGACAATCTTAGGTATCATAGTGTTAAAATCCTCGAGATTATGAATGAATTCGCACACGGAACGTGCGAGGGAGACGATGAAAAAAAGAGGTTAAAAAAAAAAGAGGTTAAAAAAAAGCGCGGCAAAGAACATTGTCGCGCTTGGGAATGAGTTGTTATTTGCCAGAATCCGTTTCATTTTGTTTGTGGCAACGGATTTGGTATTTTGCCTCTTCGCCCTTGAGTTCGATCGTGCTCAAGAGATGGCACTGGTATTCGTCGCAGTCTGATCGACCGTTTTTGTCGTTATCTTCGCCATCGGAGCAAGCCTCGAATTCTGCGGCGAGTTGCGCGAGTCGCGCGGCGGCCGGCAATTTGTCGAAGTTAGCTGGGCGTGGAGGCGGTTCTTTTGTGGCGTCTTTGCAGTGCTCGAATCCTTTGCACCCCGGTTCATCGCAGTCGGTGAGACCGTTCCAATCGTTGTCGATGCCATCGGAGCACAAATCTTCGGTGTCTTCGGATTGCTGGGCTTTAACTCCAGATTTATCGAAGAACTCCTTCGCTGCTTTGTATTCCGGGGATTCTGTGTTTGATGACGATTTGCCTTGGACGATCAGGCAATACTCTTTGACAGCACCGATGGCGCTTTTACTACAGTTGAAGTCGCCGCAGTCGGTGTAATCGTTACAATCGTTGTCTTTACCATCGGCGCAAGATTCGAGTGCTTCTTTGATGCATTCTTGGCTCGTTTTGTCTTCTGCAGAGCAATCGCCCTCTTTGCTTATCGTACCAGGGCATTTGATTTTTTTGCAATAATCGATGACGGCAGCAACAGGGCTATTTTTCTTACACGCATAGTCGTCACAGTCTTTGTGACCATTGCAGTCGTTATCGATGCCGTCGGAGCACGAGGCGATTGCCTCTTCAATGCATTCTTGGCTCGTTTTGTCTTCTGCAGAGCAATCGCCCTCTTTGCCTTGTGCGACGCAACAGACAGCCGTATTTTTGCAACTGTTGTCTTCGCAATCGATAAAGCCATTTCCGTTGTTGTCTTTACCATCGGAGCAGGTATAGATGTTATTCTCTTCCGTTGCGCAAACCGTTTCGGCAGGTCCGAGCGTGCCATCTAATCTCTTTGTTTGGCAACCAGGGTCTTCGCAATCGACGAGACCGTTACCGTCGTTATCGATGCCATCGGAACACGCCATAATCGTGTTTTCGTATACAGTATTTATGGTTTCGGATTCGCCATCGAGGCGACACCCAGTCATTGCCAGAGCAATGGCGGCAAAGGCAATAGAACCTACGAATAAATTCTTCATGAAACAACCCTCATCGTGATTCAGGATAATCGAAGCACATAGCACTTCGACGTGCGTGGCTCAATTCGACAAAGCGCTCTCTAAATAATCCCATCGATAAAGACAAGCAATATTTGTTTCAATTCGGAAAAAGGGCACGTATATGGGTGTTATCGATTTATCGGGAGACTTTTGGCAGCGAGACGCTCGACCATGAGATTTGTGCTTTATCGCCGATGATTTCGCAAGGGTCGAGTCGCATTTGCAATTGTTTTGTTTTGTCGTCGTTGGCGATGGGCACGAGGGCTTGAATGTGGAAGATGTGGGAGGCGAGGTTTTCGAGTTCAGCGATGATATCGACGGATTTTTCGCGCGTGACGCAACTGTCGCGGTATCGTTGTTCGAGGGCTTCGCGATCGGATGTCCATGTTTTATTTCGCAGAGCCGAGGTGAAGACGTCGATCGTATGCGGATTTGGGGCATAGAAAGCGACGACGCTTTTGCCGGCATCGTTGGAGACCGATAAGATCCGCAAAGTATCGGCATCGGGGGAGATATGGGTCATGAGCGCTTCGAGTGCGACTTGGCCATTGGGTGAACACGTCGTCGAGAAATAGATTCGCAGATTGCATTCGCCTTTGCGAACATAGGTGAGGACGTCGCGTGGTAGCGATTCGAAGTCGATGATGATGGCGCCGCGTTGTTGCCATTCGTAGAGCGTTTTTTTGCTCCAATTCGAACGTGTGAAAGTTTGGTTGGTGAGTCGGAGAGAGGCGACGCGGGCGGGTTGAATATCGGCGGGTACGAGAGCGCCCGAGATATTGGCGAAGTAGAGGTCGGCGCCGGTGAGTATGGCTTGATCGAGGTTGGCGAAGCTGAGATTGGCGCCGCGCAAGTTTGCGCCGGTGAGGTTGGCTTGTTCGAGGTCGGCGGCTTCGAGCTTGCACCAGCTCATTTGTGCCCAATTGAGCCGAGTATCGGTCATATTTGCCCACGAACAGCTGGCTCCAGTAAGGACGCAATTCATCATGGCGGCGCCCGAAAAATCGACGCATTCGAGATTTGCCGATTCCATGCGAGCGGCAGTGGCGTTGATGTCGATCATGATGGCGCCGAGGCAGTCGGCGTCGTCGAGGCGTGAGCGCAACATGAGTGCGTGAGTGAAATTGGTCGCTCGCGCGAGCGATTTGCGCAAATCGATGCCGACGAGGTCGGTGTTGGTGAAGTCGGCTCGGGATATGTCGGCTTTGGAAAGGTTGGCGCGCGAGAGCGATGCTTGCGATAGTTTGGCTTCGGTCAAAATCGACGATTTCATGCTCGCCGAACGGAGATTGGCTCCGACGAGACTCGCTCGCGAGAGATCGATGTCGTCGAGGATGCAATTCGACAAATCGATGCCGTCGAGTTGCCATCCGCAAAACTCCCTGTTCCCTTCCTCGTAAGATTTTAAGAGCATAGCGCGTTTGTCTTGCATTACTGCTCCCGTATCTGCGCAATTCATCGTGTTTCTCCAAGTGCTCTTTGCACCTGTATCGTATTGAAAGGCTAATTCTAGCATCGATATATATGTAGGTCAAAAACTAAAACCGACTTAAGACACAATGTGTGTGTGAATATGATACGCCGGCTTAGTTCCGCGAAAATGTGAGCGGTGTGCTACGCACACCTACATTGCACCTTATAGTCTAACCCATTTGAAAAGGCAACGTCTCTTTTATTTTTCGCTCGGAGAATTCTCTTCGCATTTTTAGGCAAAGCAGATTAAATTCTTGCGGTTGCACGAGCCTCGATTGCTTTCATATCGATGGTGGAGCACGGGGGTGGAGCACGGGGGTAAAGTACGGGGCATGAAGAGAAATTTGAGGCTTGTTTGAGTTATCGATATGACCAAAGTGATCGAATACGGCATAGTGCTCGGTTTATGTATGGGCGCGTTGGCGTCGATGGGATGTGAGGAGGTGCCCGAGCGTCGAGTTTCGCATTTCGATTTGGCAGAAGACGCCTATCGAAGTGGGCAATACGAGTTGGCGCATCAACATTACGGCGTGTTTTTGCGCCAAAACCCCGATCCGCAGTTGGCGCGATTGGCCGAACGCCGCATATTGTCGATAGAACGCGAGATCGAATGCGTTTTAGGCAAGAAAAATGGTCCGCGTCCGGCATACGTACAGCGAACCGATGACGGCGAAAACGTGCCGACGCAATATCCGCGGGTTCTCAATCGGGCTGGGCGGGCACAAATGCGCGAGTAATGGGGGAGCCGGGCGCATGCGATTTGGCGTGATGAATGATGGTGTACCCGAGAGGGGGAAATTTGAGTAACGCATTAAATATTCTTCGAAGAAAGGTGCCGATGAAGGTAATTTTATCTTATTTCATCGGTTTAATTCTGATTTTTATTCTATCGTCGTTTATGGTTATCGATTTATCGTCGATAACGCCCGAGCATCCCGGTGGATCGATGCTCGAAGTTGCGTTTTGGTTGACGTCGATGGCATCGGCTTTTTTGACGTTTATCATCACCGATGTTTTGTTTCGCAGTCGCGAATCTCGGTTATTGTCGTCGTTTCCCGTAGCCCCATTGCGTTTATTCGATTTTCAGATGGGTCGAGTTTTTCGAGCGATTGGTGCAGTTTCGGGCGTTTATATGGCGTTTTGGGGAGCGCATTTGCTCGAGAATCCGAGCGTTTTTGCCCCAGTGATGGCGATATTCCCGATAGGGCTAGGCGTGTGTGGTATCGTGTCGGCGGCGATAACGATGTATGTGGGGAATCAGGTGTCGCAATCGACCGAGGTATCGGGATCGCAAGCGATGGCATTTAGCACGGCGCCGGCGATTGCCTTGGCTGTATCGCTCATGCTCAACCTCATGCTCAAGCTGTTGGCGGAGGCATTGCTCAAGCCCAATTATGCCAATGCCGCGATAACGGCGCTTGGGATCGTCGGCATGGTGACGGTCGTGGCTTGGATCTATGCTCGCTATATGTTTAAACGCCGATACTACGCCGTTTATGCATCGTTTTGCGATATCGATAGCATCGTCATCAATGGCGATTATGCTTTTTTAGACGGCAAATGTGCCGAGAAGATGCTCAAAGCCCCGCTCGCTGGGGCACTTCGATTGGGATGGGTGGAGCAATATCGCCGGCGCCATGGCATGGCAAATCTCCTCGTCGTGACATTTGCCCTGATCATGGGGATTTATTTGTCGCAGGTGCCTGCGTCGTTGGAGCAGCTGTGTTTGCCGTGTATTGCGCCCGTCGTGATATTGCTCTTTTCGAAGCCGTGGGTTTCGTTGCTCGAACCAGCGCTCTATAGCGGTGCATTCGATGCGTTTGCTATTCCTGAGTCGACGTGTGCCAAATCGCGCGTGATGGCGTGTTTGCAAATCATGGCTATGCCGTGTTTTGCATTGGGCGCGGCAGTCGCCGTTCCGTTTGGCATGCAGATGGGGTTTGCGGGCGGTTGCTGGATGTTTGCGATGTGCGTTGGATTATCGGCAGTGATGGGGTTGGGGATGAGCTTATTATCGCAGAAAATTCGCAATTATTCGACGATGATGAAATTGAATTACGGATTAGCAGGGATATTTTTAATTTTCGTCGTTTTGTAGATGGCGAACGCATAGCAAGCGATGGGTTAAAGTGGAAAGAGTGTTCGAGAATTGTAGAAGGGTGTTCAAGACTGTAGAAATCGAGATAAGCGAGAAGACGAAGGTAATTGGCTATGGAAATACAATCATCGGATAAAGTGATCGACGTTTTATCGATCGACAAGATGGTGAAATCGTTTGGGAAGAAGCGCGCCGTCGACGAATTGTCGATGAAGATAGGCGCCGGAGAGGCGGTGGCATTTATTGGTCAGAACGGCGCGGGGAAATCGACGACGATGCGCGCGATTGCGGGATTGACGAAGATCGATAGCGGTTCGGTGTCGATTATGGGGCAAGATGTCGCCACGAATCCGATCGAGGCTCGCAAGCATCTTGGTTACGTTTCGCAAGACCTCGCTTTGTATCAATACCTCACGGGTGAAGAGTTTTTGACTTTAGCCGGTCGGATTCGCGAGGTTGCCCCCGATGAGATGGCATCATCGATCGAGTTTTTGCTCGATCTCTGCGATCTCAAAGACGTTCGTCATCGCATGATTCGCGAGTATTCTGGCGGTATGGCTCGAAAAATGGCCATGGCAGGGGCGTTGATAGGGAAGCCGAAGCTCGTCGTGCTCGATGAGTCTTTTGTCGGGCTGGATCCGGAGAGCACGTTTAAGATAGGGAATTATCTTCGAACTTATGTTGAGTCGGGCAGATCGATATTGATGTCGAGCCATATATTGGAAATGTTGCACGGTCTTTGTACGCGCTTTTTTATCCTCCACCATGGAAAATGCGTTGCCGACGTATCGCGCAGCGAGATCGATGAAATATGCCAGAGCGAAGAAACGCCCAATATGACGGCTTACTATTTGAAGATGACGGGACAATCGGCGTTAATCGAGGCGTTTCGGCAGCGCAAGTCGCAGGCACTTTGTGGGCAAGTCGAATAGGGTGAACAGAGGGGCATCGATGCGGAGCAATATCGTGGTGATCGCCTTGTTGGCGAGTGTTTGCGCGCAGTTTGGTTGCGCAAGCGAATCGAATCAGATGGTCGTGCCGACGTATAAGACGGTGTTTTCGCAGATGCCCGAGGCGCAAGAGAAGTCGCGAACGGCGTTATTGAGCGCGTATCCGGAGTTGACGCCCGATCAGATCGAGGCGATTTATTCGGTGCCGCGGGCCGTATTCGTGACCGAAGCGGCACGGCACCGGACTTATGACGATTTGGCATTGCCGATTGGGAGTGGGCAAATGACGCTCAAGCTGTCGGATATCGCCTTTTTATTGACGCGTATTCCCATGCGTCCGACGGCGAATGTCTTGGAAATCGGCACGGGAACGGGGTATTTTTCGGCAGTATTGAGCCGTCTCGTCGCCAAAGTCTATACGGTCGAATGGGTAGAGTATTTGTCGGAAATCGCTCGGCAATGGATTGATCGATTGAACATTGCAAATGTTAGCATACGCACGGGCGATGGAATTGTGGGATGGGAACGACATGCCCCCTACGATGCCATATTGGTGACGGCGAGTTTGAAAGGCATACCCAAGGCGTATTTCGATCAGCTCAAGCCAGAAGGGTATTTGGCAATCGCCACTATCGAAGACGTTAACTTGACACAATGGCATGTTTACCAAAAAAAGGGCGATGAACTCGTCGAAATTGCTACGAAGAATACGCCTGTTTCGGCGATGGTCGTCGTCGATGAGAACGTCGAATATTTCGATC
>SFMP01000091.1 GCA_004554395.1 Myxococcales bacterium
AAGCAATGCATGGGTAAAACAAGAAGAATGCCCCGCCGACCGTTGCGACGCAACGGCGGGTAAATGCAATACCGATAATCCGCCCGCAGATAAATGCACAAATGACACATTCAAATGTGAGAATGAAAAACTGTATAAATGCGAGAATGAATCGTGGAATGCAGGTACGGCGTGCCCCGCTGCGAAGTGCAATGCCGAAACGGGAAAGTGTGACGAAGAACAACCGCCCGCAGATAAATGCGAAACAGGTAAATTCAAGTGTGAAAATGATAAATTGTTCAAATGCGAGAATGAATCGTGGGATGCAGGTACGGCGTGCCCCGCGGCGAAATGCAATGCCGAAACGGGAGTGTGTAACGAAGAACAGCCGCAACTCGAAAAGTGCACAGCTACGAGCACGAAGAAATGCGAAGCAACATGCAATAGTGACAAAAAAGAAGGTTATTACTGGGGTGGAAAAAATGCTGTTAAAGTAAATTGTAGTAATAATAACTGTTATGCTAGCAGCGACAAAGCATTCGTCGGATGCGGAACTGAAGTGCCGTATTGCGAAGCAGGTTCTAAGGATAAATGCCAAAAGAAATGTTTGGACGATGGTTCGAAAGGGTATTATTGGAACAAAGAATTATTAGAGTATGTTTGTGAAAATAAAGACTGCATGATATCTTCTAATAATCGCGTAGTGTGCGAGTCAGAAGAGATAGGCGACACGAAAGTGACTTGTACTGATACGAGCAAAGTTGCGTGCGAAACTGGAAATATGATGGTAAAGTATTGCGACAAAACGACGAAAACGTATTGGATAAAAGGATGTCATCAATGTAATGTTAATACTAGCTCGACAATATATTATTGTGACGGCAAAGTGCCGTGCAAAAAAGGTGATAAAACTAAATGCATAAATAGTTGCGCTCCGAATAATGAGAAGATGCAATATATTTGGAATAGCAAGACAAATTCAGTTGATGAAAAATCTTGTACAGGCAATAAAGTGTGTGAAGAAACTGCAAGTGGCACAAAATGTGTAACTAAAAAGTAATATCGCTATAAACACGTAACACACGACACGCTAGCTTCAAATCGAGTCACATAAAAAAACGACCGCATCGTCACAATGCGGTCGTTCTGTTTTGATGCTAACAAATCTCGCTCAGAGATGCCTCGAGTTGTTCGACGAAGAAGGCGAGGCATTCGTGGGCGATGATGAGGGGAGGAGCGAGCGATATGACATTGCCGTGTGGCCCGCTTGGCAAGAGAATAAAACCGCGATCGCGCATATCGTCGACGAGTTTTAGGGCGATGTCGGTGAGTGGTTCGAGTTTAGGCGTGGCAAATTCGAGGGCTACCATGAGTCCGCGCCCGCGGGCGTCGGCGATGTGGTTGGGGAATAGCGACTGTAGCCGTTTGAATTGGCCGAGCAAATAGTCGCCTTCGCGCTTGGCGCGATCGGGCAATGCATCGCGTTGTAATATTTCGATAGCTTTGAGCCCGACGGCACAGCCCATGGGATTGCCCAAAAAAGTACTCGTATGAATGGCTTCGGTCGTATTGAGTGGCCATTTGGCGAGGACTTCAGGGGTGGCAATAGTAGCCGAGAGTGGAAATCCGCCCGTCATCGCCTTGCCGAGGCACATGATATCGGGCACGACGCCTTCGGCGTTGCAGGCAAAGCATTCGCCCGTGCGCCCAAAGCCCGTATAAATCTCGTCTGCGATGAGCAAGACGTCGTTTCGCGTGCACATATCGCGCAAGGCGCGCAGCCATCCCTTTGGAGGCACGACGTCGCCACCGCGCCCTTGTATTGGTTCGACGATGACGGCGGCGACATCGGTCGTGCCCGAGGCGGGCGATCGCAAAATGCGTTCGATATGTCGAATGCAAGCAAATTCGCACGATTCGGGCTTCTGCGAGAATGCACAGTGCAAGCAATTGGCGTATGGAACGTGGGTCGTCTGTTGGCAAATGCGAGCGGCAAAGGGTTGTTTGAAGCTATCTTGATGCCCCGTGACCGAGAGTGCTCCATAGCTCAAGCCGTGATATGACGATTCGAAGGCGATGAATCGCGATCGCTTTGTCGCCATTTGAGCCATTTTCATGGCAGTTTCGACGGCTTCGGCGCCCGATTGGCTGAGCAATGCGCCCGATAAATTGCCCGGAGCGATTTGAGCTAGCGCTTTGAGAAATGAGACTTTCGTATCGGTCGGATAGACGTCGCCCATGCCGTGCATGAGTTTATGGGCTTGCGCATCGAGTGCGTCGACGAGCTCGGGGTTGGCGTGCCCATAAGCGGCGACGGCAAAACACGCCCCCATATCGATATATGGGTTTCCTTCGGCATCCCAGAGAAATTCGCCGTCGCCGCGAGCGAGGACGATTGGATCGCGATCGACGCCGATTTCGCCATCGAATCGCGCACGGCGAGCCGTGAGCCCAGCGCACTCGACGCGCGCCAAGTCGTCGATATATGCCGTCGATGCACTCGCCGTGCCGTAGCCTTGTTCACGGCGTGCGGGCGTCGTCTTGCGGATTTCATCTATCATCGATGAAATATCAATTTTGCGATTTGTCATGGTTCAATGCTTCATCGTATTTTCGATATCGTCGATTTCTTTGACGAGTTCGGCGGTGAGTACGACGGGGGCGCCATCGGTGACGAGTACATCGTCTTCGATGCGCACGCCGATGCCTCGGTATTTGGCTGGGACGCGTTCGTCGTCGACGGTGAAGTAGAGCCCAGGCTCGACGGTGATGACGACGCCGGGAACGAGTGTAGCAGGCGCATCGTCGCCGCCGCGCTTGTAGGCTATGCCGACGTCGTGCGTATCGATGCCGAGGTAATGGCTCGTGCCGTGAAAATAAAATTCAAAATCGATGTTCTTTTCGAGGATTTCTTCGGGCGATTCTTTGCAAATCTGTAGTCGATGCAACCCTTCGGCGAAGACGCGTCGCACGGCTTCGTGCGACGATTTCATGTGATTGCCGACGCGGCACGCCGCAATGCCTGCTTTTTGGGCTTCGAGAACGAGCGCATAGATATCGCGTTGTGCGGGCGTAAATTTGCCATCGACGGGGAATGTGCGCGAAATATCGCCGGCATAGTAATCGACTTCGGCGCCTGCATCGATGAGGATGAGATCGCCTGCTTGCAAGGCGTCGCAATTGGCGTCGTAGTGAAGCGTCGTGGCATGTGCACCGCCGGCGCAAATCGACCCGAAGCTTTCGCCCATGGCGCCATTGACTCGGAATGTGTGCTTGAGCGTCGCTTCGACTTCCCATTCGCCGACGCCGGGTTTGAGCATGGCGAGGACGTTTTTGAATCCTTCGGCGCTGACGTGAGCGGCGCGTTTGAGGACTTCGATTTCGTCGTCGTCTTTGATGCGTCGCATTTCTCCGACGATATCGCGGATATCGGCGAAACGCCGCGGACCTTCGGCTGAATGACGACCGCGATGGCGCAAACTCTCGGTGATATCGAACAGTTTCGAGGCGAGTTCTTGGCTGTATGAAAAATCGAAAAAGACTTCGTCGAGCGGGAGCATGATGTCTTTGAGCTTTTCATCGAGTTCGTCGATGGGGAAAGCTTCATCGGCACCAAATTTTGCGACGGCGCCTTCGACGCCGTAACGCGGCCCCGTCCAGCGTTCGAGATTGAGATCGCGTTTGAGAACGAAGAGTCGGAAGCGGACGTCTTGATCGCTCGAAGCGATGATGGCAACGGCTCCGGCTTCATCCATGCCCGTGAGATAGATCATGTTCGAATCGGGGCGATAAGGATAATCTTGATCGCCCGATCGTCGCTTGGGCATCGGGTTGGCGATGATGGCGATCGAATTCTTGGGCAATTGACGAGCGAGTGTTTCTCTTCTTTGTGCGTAGTTCATCGTTATTCCTTTGCATTTTCTTCAGAATCCGACGATTCGTTTGAATCTGATTCGTCTTCGGATTCTGAATCTGCACCGTCTTCGATTTCGACGGATTGCATTTGCATCTGCATTTGGCTGGCAAGTGCAGCCATTTTGTGCATGGCATCTTCGTTGGTGGCGTTTTGCGTCGAAGCAACCGAGACGTTAATCGTCATATTGGGGGAATCGCTTTGGTCGCCGTCGCTGGCTTGGGCTTGCGACATTTGTCGGTTGGCGGCGAATTTCTGCGCGAAGGCATTGAGCCGTTCTTGCATTTCGGAGGCGGGCGGGAATGGCTTGCCAGCGCGTTTATCGTCGATGAGTTCGACGTAGAAAGCCGCTAGTGGGTGGCCGTTTTTGGCGTCGCCTTCGAAGACTTCGTAGGCGGCATCGAGCATTTCGTTGCATTTCTTTGCATCGCCCGTGCGATCGGCGACTTCGGCATATTGTAGCTGTAACATGGCCGCCTCTGGGCCTTTATTGGCGGCTTCGAGCAAGTCGTCCATGAATCGCAGCGATTCGGTGAGGAGTTCGTCGCGTTTCGCCTTTTTCTCCATTTTTTCGTAGATATCGGCCATTTGGATGCATACGGCGACGTGTTCTTCGCCCTTCGTATTGGCTCGGATGGCGTCCATGAGCTCGATGGCACGCGGGTAGTTTTCGCCTTTTTTGATATAGAGACCGGCGGCGGCGGCGGCGGCATTTTTGTCGAACGTCAGCTGTTTCGTCTGCGGATTGACTTGCCAATAGAGCCGGTTAACGGTCTCGAAAGCTTCGAGCGCTTTGTCGTCGTCGCCGCTTTCGAGATAGATGCGCCCGGCGAGTCGTTGTACTGAGACGTCGTTTGGAATTTTTTCGATGAGAGCTTCGATGGCTGGTATTCCCGATTCGAAGTCGTGGGCGATGAGGCCGTGCTGAGCGATGCGGGCTAAGACGGAATTGTTATCGGGATCGAGATCGTGGGCCGCCTGCAGGACTTCTTCGGCAACGTCGAATCGCTTGAGAGCCCATTGAATTTCGGCGCGCAATAGCTTCGTCTCGATATCTTGGCGCGCATCGTCGGCTTTTTTGAGCATATCGTCGGCTTTGTCGAGATCGCCTTTTCCGTAATAGGCGCGCCCGAGTTCGACCATGACGTATGGATCGTCGGCATGCTTTTCGTATATCGCTTCGAGCCCTTCGATAGCTTCGACGAATAGCCCTTCTTGGAGGGCAATCCATGCCTTTTTGAATGCATCGCCGAGTTCGTCGTAGTGCTGTGCTTTGTCGAATGGGAGCGCCGTGACGTAGAGATTCCATTTATCGGACGTATCGAGCCCCGTGACGTGTTCTTCGCCGTCGACGTGTTCGTCGACGACTTTTTCTTCTTCCTCGAGTTGGTGACCTTTTTCGATGAGCTGATTGAGTTCGTCGCGCTCTTCGTCGGTCTGGACGTGGCGTGCCGCACGATCGATGGCATTTTGTGCCGCTTCGCTGTTATGGCATCGCATGAACGATTTCGCTTGTTCGAGGGCTTGGTGATAGACTTCGTGGGTGAGTTCCGACTTCTTCGCGGTAGCCGCTTGCTTTTCTTCGTCGGTTTTGGCGAGCTCAATGGCTTGTTTGATGCATCGCATCGCTTCGCCATAGTCTTTTCGCTCCATGTTGACGTTGCATTTGTCGACGTACCAAGCCGAATCGCGTCCAAATAGTTTATCGAATAGCCCCATGTTTTTGCTCCTCAGTCGTTATCTTTTATCGGTTCGTGATGCGGCGCCGCTTCGCCAGCGACATGTCCATGCCGTGTGGCGCTCCTGTGCCCGCGATATATCCATATATCTATATAAAATGATACAGCGCAAAGTCGTCGACGCGCGACGACAGATCAAACGTATACGCCGATCGGTGTATGTCAAGGTATGTGCGATACATTTTGGCACTTTAAAACTGTATCGAACGCGTTTCGCCAGGGGCGATAGAGACGCGCGTCGAGGCGTATTTGGCGGCTTCGAGTGCATCGGTATCGTAGCTGCTCAGCGTATGGCTTTTGGGAATCGCATAGACTTCGAGCGTGATCGGTTTGCCGAAGATATTGAAGCCGGCGATGGCATTTTGCGTGCGAGCCGCTAGGTGTAGGACGCGGTTAGAGTGATCGTCGATGCGTTTGGCGACGAAATAGACCGATTTGGAATCGGGACCCGTGAGGCTCAGTTTGGCGTCGGCCCAATCGAGCGATACGATTTCTCGTGTGACCGGATCGGCGCTGGCCGTGACTTTTAGGGCATGGGTTTGCTTGATGCATCGCTGTCGGCATGTCAACGTCATCGAATAGTTGCCCGGCGCGAGCTCTAGGCGAATGTCGCCGTCGGAATTGGCGTCGAATCGTTGACCTTTGACGACGGCATAGGCATCGGGAGGAAACACGGGCTGGATGATGACTGATTTGGCGACGGCGTCGGTGGGAGGGGGTTGAGCCGTATGGTTAGTGGGCGTCATATCGCCCACTGGCGTGGCAGAGGCGATCGCCGTTTGGCTATCGTCGGGCGATTCTGGGGTTGAGCGTTTTGCGCCTCCCTGATTGACTTTTTTAGGCGTTGCGATCGGATTGGCGCGTTGACGCGGTACTTTTGGCGTCGTCGGTTTGTCGAATCGTCGCCTCGGGGCTTCGACGTCCTTTGGCGCGGCCGTTTTCGAGTCGATAGCTTGCGATTCGTTTTCGCGATCGTCTGAACGAAGTTCGGGATCGACGCCTAATTCTGCATTTTCTTCGGCGTTGGTTGCGTCGCTGTGAATTATCGGTGCATCGG
Source organism: Myxococcales bacterium (assembly GCA_004554395.1). Lineage (GTDB taxonomy): Bacteria > Myxococcota_A > Bradymonadia > UBA4248 > UBA4248 > UBA4248. The sequence continues at coordinate 6,689 of SFMP01000091.1, forward strand.
CTCGCGCATCTTTGGCGTCGCGCGTCGCGGCGAGTTGTGCATAAGCTAAGACGGTGAACGGGCGGTTGTCGTCGTTTTCGATGCGTCGTTCGGCGGCATCGGTTGGAGAGCCCTGATTTGTAGTGTTTTGGACCGTATGGCTCGCCGCACGCGCTTTGTCGGCGTCGATCGCTTCGATGGCGTGGTTGGCGATGATGCCTTGGCCGTCGTCATCGGCATCGCTCGGGGCTAGTGCTATATAATAGATGCAAAAGGCGATGGCGGCGACGGCGACAGGGATCGAACACCACGCGGCGACGCGCCGCGCGCGGTTTCCTTGTCGCAATTCGTTGAGGAGAGCGAGCGCGCGAGCGTCGTCGGGGGCATAGCTCAAGATGATGTTGAGCGTTTCGAGTGCTTTGGGGATAGCTTTTTCGCGCGTTTGGACTCGAGCGAGTTGATTGAGTGTGTCGGTGATTTCGGGGATCGCCTTGGCGTTGAAATCGTCGACATCGGCAAAGTATTGCTCGAGGATTTGGGCATAATTGTCGAATTTGACCGTTTGGAGGATGGCGACTAAATCGGATTTGAGTGCGTCGGCATCGGCATATCGGTCGCTCGGATTGGTTTTGAGACAGCGGGCGATGACGTCGTCGATTTTCTTAGAAATCGCCATATTGCGGCGCCCTGGTGGCTGATAATGCCCATCGAGAATTGCCTTGAATATCGACATTGGCGTCGTGCCCGAGAACGGGAGAGCCCCCGTGAGGGCATAATAAAACACCGTTCCGAGCGAAAATATATCGCACGAAAAGCCATACGATTGCCCCTCGATGATTTCGGGGGGCATGTGCGCCGGCGATCCGACGAGGCTCCCCGATGTCGTCATGCGTTCTTTATCGAGTACGCGAGCAATGCCAAAATCGGTGAGTTTCATCGTGCCCGATTTATCGATGAGGATGTTTTCGGGCTTGATATCGCGATGGATAATGCCCGCCTCGTGAGCATGTTCTATCGCATCGCACATCGAACACGTCATGGCGACGGCGATTTCGGGGATCTTCGTCGGATGCGCTTTGATGAATTCGGCGAGCGTTGGCCCTTGGACGAGCTCCATGACGAGGTATTGTGAGCCGGTGACTTCGTCTTGCCCGGTGTCGTAGATCTCGACGATATTGGGATGATGGAGTTTGGCAATCGCCTCGGCTTCGCGCTTGAAACGCGCCGCACTCTCGGATTGCGTCGCCAAAAACGGATGCAGGAGTTTGAGCGCGACGAGCCGATCGAGACGCGTATCTTGGGCTTTATAGACGACTGCCATGCCTCCGCGTCCGAGTTCGTCGATGATGTGATAGCGCTGGGCTATGACTTTTCCGTCGAGCGATGTCAATTCGATATCCTGCGAGTTTTTATGAATTAGATTCCGTTTCTATGCGATTGGGTGAATAATAAACCGTATTGTGTCGTCTGTTCGAATAATATACATCGTCGTGATGAGGCGTTTCTCGTGCGCCAAGGCTCGCCATAGACGCCAATAGCGCATCGCTTTCGATATATCTTCGACGTGCCGAACATTGGGCGGCAATCCCACAATCAACTATGATGCCACAAATCGCAGAAAAAAGGCAGAAATTCGGCGATAAATAAATCGAGAGAGGGGAGCAAATGGCATTTGAAATGCCATTTGGGCTACGCTAAGATTGCACCTCAACGGAATGGGTGTATTGGCGCCGGCTTTGTCGATTGGGCGCCGATAAAAATAAAAAGGAGTAACGGAATGAAACGTTGGCAAAACTACGTAGCTTTATTCATCGCATGCGTCGCCTTACAAGGATGTGCCGATTCGTCAGACGACAGCACAGCAGGCAACGACGGAGCCAAATTGACGCTCTCGAAAGTGACCCCAGCAAACGGTTCAAAGGGAACAGTTGTCGCACTCGAAGGCGCGAAATTCGAACAGGGCATGGAAGTTTGCTTTGCCAATGCATGTGGCAAGGCAGAAGTCACCTCGGCGACGGCGGCAAAAATCGCTGCCCCCGAGGGCAAAGGCACAGTCGACGTTTGCGTCAAATCGGGGAGTGAACAAAGCTGCCTCAGCAACGCATTTATCTATGCCGAATCGTCGACTGCGACGTGCAACGCCGATGGCGTGAAATGTAGCGACGACAAACAATCGCTCATTACCTGCAAAGATAAAGTCGAAACGACAAAGCCATGCCCCAATGGGTGCGAAAATAACGCATGCCGCACGAATCCCGATCCTGGCACGAATCCCGATCCGGGCCAGTCGACATCGCCCGCCATCACGGGAATGAGCCCCGTGAGTGGAAAATCGGGCACCGAAGTCACGGTAACGGGCAATAACTTAGAAGCGACGTCGAAAGTTTGCTTCGGTTTGACGTGCGTCGATCCGAAATCGAAAGAAAAGACATCGGTCAAAGCCGTTGCTCCCGATGGAACGGGCATCGTGACGATTTCGATCAAAATCAACGACAAAACGATTAATGCCGGTAACTTTACTTATCTCGTCGATACGCAAGAGGCAAACGTCGTCGATTGGTGTCAATTGACTTATGTCGAAACGCCCGTCGTCGAAGGAACCCCCATCCAAGCCTATGCCCAAGTCTATAAAGCTGGGATTACGGGCAAAGAAGGAACGCACGCGGGCTTAGAAGGCGAATTTGGCTACATCAAGCTCAACGCCGAGGGAAGCTCCGATTTGTCGAATTATCGCTGGGTGAAGGCCGTCCGCAACGACAAATTCCAAGGCGAAGCCGCCCAAAATAACGACGAATTCATGCTCACCGACCTCAAACTCGACGTCGATGACTATCGCGTCGCCTACCGATTCTCGCTCAACAAAGGCGAATTCCTATATTGCGACGGCAACGGTTCGCAAGACGGCTTTAGCATCGAAAAAGCGCCCGTCATCAGCGTCAAAGAAAAAGCCCCCGATCCCGCAAAAACTGTCGCATGGTGCCAAATCATCGGCCCTGATTCGCTCCGTTCCGAAGTCGGCAAAGATACCGAATACGTCTATGCGCAAGCATACGTCGAAGGTTGCACGAACTACCAAAACAACTGCGCCGATCTCAAAGCCCAAATCGGATACGTGACGGCCGCCAACGCCAACGCCCCCGACGAAAGCAAGGTAAAATGGGCACCCGCCGTTCTCAACGACAAATACGACGGTTCTATTGGCGAAAATCACGACGAATTCATGGCGAAGCTCAAATCCGATGAGCCCGGTGAATACAAAGTCGTCTATCGCATGTCGGTCGACGATGCAAAGACGTGGACTTATTGCGACGCCCAAAATAACAACACATTTAGCTACGCCGAAGGTACGACGTGGAACGTCACATCGCCCGAACAACCCGCCACAAAAATCGTAGACTGGTGCGAAATTCATTATCCCAAGGCGATCGAAGCACACGTCGGCGACGCTCCTACCACCGTCTATGGGCGCGTCCACGTCGCCGATTGCACAGGAGCTGACAAAGGCGAAGTCGCTTGTGATGGGCTAGAAGGCCGACTCTTGCTCAAGCCAAAAGACCCCACGACCGGCGAATCAAAAACATACGACGCCACATTCAACTTAGGCGCGCGCGCAAACACCTCAGAACTTGCCTATAACGACGAATTCATGGTCGATCTCCCCATCCCCGAAACGGCTGGGCAATACGAATACTTCTATCAATTCAAGGGCAAAGACGACACCGAATGGAAATCGTGCAACACGCGCGGCGTCGACGCCGATGGCAAACCCGTTTTCGACGAAAGTGCCCCCGGCACGCTCTCCGTCACCGTCAAGCGTAAATTCGAACGCAGCAACGACCTCAACTGCGGTTTTGCCCCCGACCTCGTCACGGCTGTCACGGGCAACACGGTTGTCAACAACGTCTCTGCCGGACTCTACTGGAAAGACAAAACCGAGGGCAAAGGCGCCGCCATCCCCGAAGTCAAAGCGATGACGATGTACTACATTGCGCAAGACAAAGCCGCCGAAAAGCCCGCCGAAACGAACCTCGACGAATGGTCACACGCCGTCGCCGTCTTGAGTGGCAATGTTGGCAAGAACCAGATATTCGTCGCCAATGCGACATTCGACACCGCCGGAAAATACGCCTATGTCTTTGCCGTTGACCTCGTCAGCGACCCCGGCAACGCCGCCGAAGTCCCCGAAAAGCTCTTCTGCTACAAAGAGTGGAAAGAAAGCGGCTACGGCGAAATCGAAGTCACCGCCGCAAACGCCCAATAATCGCACGAATCCCTTCGTTCGATGCGCATTTGGCGTGCCTATCTCCGATACGGCACGCCGCTCGCCTATCGGCCTTCGGCCGATACGGCTCACATGTCGGGCTATGTGCTCCCGCTTGCCGTTGGCAAGCGGTCCGCGCATACGCCCTCTTTGCGTGGCTATTTCTAGCGAAATACGCCACGCTTTTTCATTTTTATCGCGCGGCTAGCGCAAACGCTTCTACGAGCCATTTCTCGCCCCATACCGTTGAGATTGCTTCGATCGCGGGCTTCTTTCGCCTCTATGGAATCATTAAGGCTTGCGGAGTGTTCAATTTGGCGTGAGAAAGATTTATTTGTTGAGTGGAATTGCGGTGCGTGTTATAAGCCGCACGTGTTTGCCTGTTTGAAAAGCGGGCATGGTGTTCGATTTTTCGTTTCGGCAGAGGATACTGTCGCCATCATGAAGTTCTATTTAGAACGGAGGGAGTGTAAAAATGGAAGCAATTAAGTCAGCATTTGCGTGGAATAACGGCGGTATTTGGATGTGGTTTATCTGCGCCGTGTCCGTTGGGTGTTTGGCACTACTCACAGAGCGCGTCTACTACATCTTCTTTAAATTCAATACGAATGCGCGTCAGTTGATGGATGCTGTTCAACGCAATGTCATTCAGAACAACATCGACGGTGCCGTCCAAGTTTGCAATGCTGCTCGTACGTCGGCAGTGGCTCGCGTTGTGAAAGCCGGTCTTGGCCGTGCCGATCGTTCGCAACTCGAAATCCAAAACGCCATCGAAGAAGCTACCCTCGAAGTCGTCCCCGAAGTGACGCGTTTCCTCCCGACTTTGGCGTCTTTGGCAAACATCGCTACGTTGCTCGGTCTTCTCGGCACGATTATCGGTCTTATCGATTCATTCGCCGCCCTCAAAGACGCTGCCCCCGACGAACGCCAAGAAAAATTGTCGGCTGGTATTGCTATCGCCATGAACACGACGGCATTCGGTCTTATCGTCGCCATCCCGACGCTTCTCTTCCACACGATTTTGTCGGTCACGGCAAAGAACATCCTCGACAGCATCGAACTCTGCTCGACGAAAGTCGGCAATCTCCTGAGCCAACGCGCGAAATAGTCGATAGATGCGCACGAATCGTGCGCATCTATGCATGACTCAACGATGCCGCTCAAGTGCGTGTGGCATCGTGTAGGCGCCGAGGAATAGATGCTGACGTGGGCGGCTTGCCCATGCGACAGAAACGGAGATTATGATGAGAAAAGTTCACACCACAAATATTGAGGAAGCCGAAAGCCTGAACCTGACCCCGATCATGAACATGGTTCTCGTTTTGATTCCTCTCATGCTTTTGAACGTCGTATTTATGACGATTAGCGTCATCGACGTCACGATGCCGCAGCGTAGCGCAGGCATAGCGCAAAATGGTGAGCCGCCGAAGCGTTTGCAGTTGTTTATTTCGAAGCAAGGATTCACGATCGTCAAAGGTGCGATGACATTGCCGGCGATTTCGGGTTGCCCCGAAGGCGGACCGACGATTTGCCCCAACGAGCCCTCGGCCAGCAACGAAACCGATAAACAAAACTGGTTAGAGCTCTACAACACGCTCGTCGGAATTAAGCAAGAACCCGATTGGCAAGATCACGAAACCGTCGAAATCGTCGGCGATTCGTCGATCGAATTTGGCGTCCTCGTCAAGGCCATGGATATCGCGCGTTATCAACGCGTTCCCCAAAGCGATTCAACGGCTCTCAAGGGCAAAGCCCTCGCGTCGAAAGAAGAATTGAACGAATCGCGCATCGTGATGACCGAAGTCACTGGCGGTAAGACGAATTTGGGCATGTTCCCCGTTGTCGTCTTGGGCTTGCCAACCGTCGCTCAATAAACGCTACAAAAGAACGATGCGACTGTCGCGGCAGTCGCAACCGTATAGATTTGCAAATTTCCATCTTGGTCGCAACGCTCCGAGATATAAGAGATACAAGGTTAGGACAGAAATGGCAGACGATAAATTGCTCGATAAACAAAGCGAGATGGAAGCTGAGTTGCTGGATCATTTGAAGGCAAAACGCAAGGCAAAACGCAATACCGATAGCGGCAAAGCCGACGTCACGCTCAACTCCATGATGGACATGATGACGATCATCCTCGTCTTCCTGCTCAAATCCTATGGTGAAGAGCCTATTACGATTTTGCCCAACACCGACGTCCCCATTTCGACGTCCGAAGTGTTGCCCTCCGATATGACCGTTCTCACCGTCAACAAGACGGGTATCTTCTTGCTCGGTACGCGTATCCTCGACTTGAGCGAAGGGAAAGTTCCCGCCAACTTCAAGAAAGGTGGCGAACAAGGTCTCATCATCGAACCGCTCGAAGCGACGTTGCGACAAGAAGTCGAAAAACTCAAGGGGCTCGCTCAGGCATCGGGCAAACAGTTCGATGGCGATATGACGATTATTGCCGACCAAAGCACGAACTATCGTCTGCTCGTCGAAGTCATGCAAACGGCTATTGGTACAGAATTTAAGAAGTTTAGATTTGCCGTTATTCAGGGTGGTTTGTCGCAAAGCGGTCGCGCACCCGTCCATCAATAGTCATTTTGCTACTGTGATGTATCGGCATGCGTTGTCGTCGCTTGCGGCAACGCCTTATCGTGCCGTATGACGACGAAAAATCCTTGAATCGTTGGAGGATTGCGCGATGGCCGTGCAAGAGATAAAAAAGAATCTTCGCATCGGCGTGTTCCGTGGCAAACAAAAGTTATGCGAGCGCGTCGTAACTAAGCGTTCTACCGTTACCGTAGGGTGCGAGTGCAAAGAAAGCGAGGAGACGCAGTTCATGGTGTTGTCTTCGGTCATGCCGAAGCAATGGGAACTGTTCATCTATTACCCCGAAAAAGACGCCTACGCCCTTCACGTTACGAAAAAGATGCGCGGGCGCATCATCGTCAAGGATGGCGTATCGCTCGAAATTAGTCCCGATCTCAAGCCGGGCAATGGCATTCGCATCAAAGGCGACGATATCTATATCGCCCTAACGCGAGCCTCGCGCGGGCGCATCATCATCGGCGGAAAGATCTTATTCTTGTTCCAGTTTGCGTCGATTCGCGACGAAGGTGCTGTCGCTCGCATGCTGAACCAGAAGGCGGCTTATCGTCGAGGCATTGGATCGTTTCTCAAGAGCGCACTCGGCGTCGCACTCATCCTCTCGTTCCTCGCTCACTTAATTCCGTTGCTCTACATCGGTTTGCAAGATTGGCCGCGAAACGACGAAGTCGTCCTCATGCCGTCGTGGGCGAAGCCCGTCACGCTCGAGGAGATGAAAGTCGAAATCGAAAACGAGGAACCCCAAGATGAAGAGCCGACGATCGTCGAACAAGGCGATGACGTGCTCCCATCGGTCGACGAAGGACCGTCGAATATTCCCGATCCGAATTCGTCGCTTAGCCGTGGCGAACTCATGGATCAAATCACCGACAAACACCGCGAGCAAGGTGCGATGATTACTGCGCAGATTTTGGGTGTCGAAGGTGGTATCGAGGGCTTCTATGGCGATATGCTCGGCGCGAATACCCATATCGCCGATATGTCGGATATTTCGGCGGGCGACATTGGGCTCAGCGCCTCGGGCAACCTCTTGAACCAGTTGGCGGCAGCCGAGGGCGGCGGTTCTGGTGGCGGCTTGATGGGCATCGAATCGGGAACGGGTAATTCCGGACCGAAAGTCGTCGTCGATGGCGCTTCGAAAAAGCAAACGACGGCACATGCCAAAGTCGAATTCAAGATGACCGATAAGAGCGATTTCGTCGGCGCGCCTCCGGCCGGTAGCAAAGACGCCATCGAAGCCATGTTCCGCAAAAAACAAGGCGATATCAAGACGTGTTATCAACGCGTGATGAATGCGCAAGGTAAGGCTTCTGGTCGCTTTGTGTTGGCCATTACCGTCGCCAAAGATGGATCGGTGCTCAAAGTCGATAAGATCGAAGATCAAATCGGCGGTGAAATGTATACATGCGTTCGCCAGCGCATCATGAACTGGAAGTTCGGCGCGCTCAAGGCTCCTATCGCATTTAAGAAGACTTGGGTATTTAGTTAATCGCATTGTCGATTTTGCCCATGCATCTATGCCCGCTACATCGTGCCATTGGCACCGATGAGCGGGTTTTTTTATGGCTCGTGCTAGCCATCGAAATAGCGCGGTGTATGCGCGCAACGCAGTGAGCACATAGCCGCGCCAGGAGCGCGTATTG
>SFMP01000092.1 GCA_004554395.1 Myxococcales bacterium
ATACGACGCCAAGCGAAGAGGGCGAAATCGCGTTTGCCTTTTCCAAGACGATGTTTCGTTGCTCGATGAGTGGCATTCTGGTGCGCACGCGTGAACTCTCGTGCCGATACGGCGTTATACGACGCCAAGCGAAGAGGGCGGAATCGCGTTTGCCTTTTCCAAGACGATGTTTCGTCGCTCGATGAGTGGCATTCTGGTGCGCACGCGTGAACTCTAAAAAGCATCTGTGAATAAAGTCGGCGGTTTTGCGTTTATACGCCTCGATCCGCGCGCGGATTTGTCGAAATATTATCGAAATGTCGTGGAATATTTCGCCGTTGCGTGAGGTTACAATCGCGGTATGTGAAAGATTTCGTTACGCCCACACAGGCACACATGCCGATTTGGCGATTGAAATGATCGCCAAAATATCTTACACATCACCGAATGGGGGATGAAGATAACGGAGATACAGATATGCGTATGTCAATTCGTAAGATATGCCTTTTAGGCATGGTTTTTTTGCTTTCCTTGGCTAGTGTTTCTTGTTCCAAAAAAGAAGAAGAGAAGTCGGGTGCGATGAGCGACCAAGTGAGCGAAGTGGCGGTCGAGACCGAAACCGTTCGCCAATTGGGCTTTACGCGCGAGCGCACTTATGTCGGCAACGTTTCGGCGGCGAAGCAGGTCAAAGTCATTCCGTTGGCATCGGAACGCATTTTGAAGTTCCCTTGGGAGAATGGCGATTACGTCCAGAAGGGGCAGATGATTGCCGAGATTCGCAACGAAGTGAGCCGTAAAGGTCTCGATGCGATAGGCGCCCAGATCAAGAGCGTCGATGCCCAGCTCAAAGCCGCTGAGCGCGAACTCAAGCGCGTTCAGAGCATGTATGAATCGAACATCGTGAGTCGCCAGAACTACGATAAAGCCCAAGATGCCGTCGTGACGTTGATGGCTTCGAAGCAGCAACTTTTGGCGACGCAAGAGCAGTCGAAACTCGGGCTCGATTATGCTCGCGTTGTGGCGCCGATCGATGGCGTCATTAGCCAGAAGACGTCGGAAGTCGGCGATATCGCTTCTTCGGCAATGGCTTTGTGCGTACTCCTCGATATGGCGACGCTCAAAGTCACGCTCAACATTACCGAAGAAGACGTTCCCTATCTCAAACTCGGCCAAGACGTCCGTTTGCGTTTCGATGCGTATCCGGGTGAAGTCACGACGGCGAAGATTACGCGTATCATGCCCTATGTCAATTCGACATCGCGCACGAATACAGTCGAAGCCGAATTTGCCAATGTCAAAAACGGCGAAACGGGTTTGTATCGCTTCAAACCGGGTATGTATACGAAAGCGGAATTGTCGCTCGATACGACCAATGATGCGATCGTCGTATCGCCCAAGGCTTTATTGCTCGTGCCCGAACTTTTGGAACAGCAAGTCGCTGGCCAGACATTGCGACGCGTCTTCGTTCTCAACGACGACATGACGGCATCGGCTCGCGTTGTCCAAGTTGGCGAGCGCAATGGCGATATCGTCGAGATTTTGAGCGGTCTCAAGGCGGGTGAAAAACTCATCGTCCGTGGGCACCACTCGTTGCGCGATGGCGATACGGTTCGAGATGTGACGAATCGTTCGAAGACCGAAGCCGTGGCTGCGACGAAAACCGTCAACGTCGCAGAAGGGTCGTAGGTCGTCGATATAGGTCGATTTATATGGCGCGCAGACGTCTGGAAACAGTGTCATTGCGCGCCTTTTTTTGATCAACGGCGATTGGTTGAATTCGATTTGTCGCTCGCGGGGTCTGATTTGGACTATTGCGGATTTGGACTTGAACGGATTTCGGATTTGGACTTGAACGGATTTCGGATTTGGACTTGAACGGATTTCGGATTTGGACTTGAACGGATTTCGGACTTGGACTTGAACGGTCTTCGTAGTCAGAAATCGAGTAGAGTAGAGCGAATATTTTTGTGCATTTTTGTGCGATTTTTATGAATAAATAAGGCGCATCGAGATTGCGTAGAAATTGAATAAATCGTCGTTGAGTATTGTCTTATGTGAGAGTGCGAGTGCGTGCATGTAGGTGCGTTTGCTACTCGGTATATCGGTCAATTATCAGAATCTGAGGTTAAACCATGAGTGTTCCTGGTTACTCCGTTAAACACCGCGTCACGATGACGATGTTTTATACACTCGTCATCGCATTTGGTATATTTTCCTTCTTTAGGCTTCAGCTCGATCTCTATCCCGATATGGAGATTCCCTACATACTCGTCATGACGACGTATATTGGAGCCAGCCCAGCCGATATCGAGACGCTCGTATCGCGCCCCATCGAAGAGGCAGTCGTCTCGGTCACGGGCGTTAAAAACGTCACGTCGAATTCGGAAGAGAACGTCGGCATCGTCATGCTCGAATTCGACTGGGGCTACGATATGGACCAAGCCGAGATCGATACGCGCAACAAGCTCGATCTCGTCAAGGGCAACCTGCCCGACGACGCCGATGCGCCAATCGTCATTGCGATGGATCCGTCGATGCAGCCCATCGTCATGTTTAACATCGTGGCCGATTTGCCGATATCGGAGTTGCGACAAATTGCCAAAGACCGCTTAAAGCCCAAACTCGAACGCGTCGAGGGCATTTCGTCGGTCGAAGTCGGCGGCGGCGAAGAGCGGCAAATCCACATTCGACTCGATCCGAAAAAACTCGAAGCTTATCGAATTGCGCCGACGACTATCGTCCAGATGATCGCCGCTGAAAACAAACAATCCGTTGGCGGTTACATCGAAGCATCGGGCATGGATCTGAGTATCCAATCGTCGGGTAAATACAAAACGGTCGAAGAAATCGGCGAAATCCTCTTGAGCGCTGGTCGTAGCGATACCGGAGAGATGATCCCCATCCGCCTTAGAGACGTCGCAGAAATCGACGATACCGTTGCCGAATCGCGTCGTTACGTTGAAACGAATGGAAAATCGAGCATCATGCTCATCGTGAGCAAGCAATCGGGGGCCAATACGGTCGAAGCTGCAAAAGGCGTGCTCAATAAACTCCCCGAAATCATCGCCGAAGAAGATGGGCTTTCCTACAATATTATCAACGACCAATCCGAATACATCGAAAGTTCGATTGACAACCTCAAAGAAACGTGCGTTCTCGCCATTGTCATCGTCTTCTTCGTCTTGCTCGCCTTCTTCAGGAGCATTACGACATCGCTCATCGTCGCGACGGCAATTCCGACATCGTTGATGGCGACGTTTGCCTTCATGTCGTCGATGGGCATGACGCTCAACGTCATTTCAATGGCTGGTTTGGCATTGGCCGTCGGTATGCTCGTCGATAACGCCATCGTCACCCTCGAAAACATCTTCCGCCACCGCGAAGAAGGCGATACGGCGTTCCAATCGTGCGTCAAGGGCGCGCGCGAAATCATGTTGGCCATCACGGCATCGACGTTGACGACGATCGCCGTATTCTTGCCCATTCTCTTCGTTCCCGGCATCGCCGGCATGATGTTCCGCGATATGTCGCTCGTCATCTGCGGCGCACTCACGGTTTCGCTCGTCGTCGCTATCACGTTCGTCCCGATGTTGTCGTACTATTTGCTCAAGAGCCCGAAATTCGACAAAGTCGTCGCCGAAAACTCGGGTAAAGAAGTCGACGATCTCTCGTCGCTTTCTGCGAAAGAACAAAAATCGTTCACGAACCGCATGCGTCGCGGTTACGAAAACTATCTGCGATTGTGTATTCGCCACCGCTTCCTCGTAACGGGGGCCGTCATCGGGCTCTTCGCCTTGACGATCTTGGGTAGCACGAAAATCCCCATGGAATTCATGCCCCAAAGCGACGACTCGATGCTCAGCGTCAGGATCACGACCGAAATGGGCAACGACTCCCGTTCGACTTACGACATTGTCCAAGAATGCCTCGAACGCATCAAAGTCGTCATTCCGCCCGAAGAACGCAAGATGATCAACATCGACGTCGGTTCGTCCGACTCCGGCATGAGCGCCATCTTCTCCCCCGGCGTCAATACGGGTGAGATCCGCATTCCGCTCGTCAAACCGCGTTTCCGCCCCAATCACGGCATTACGCAAATCATGGACGAAGTCCGCGTCGCACTCAAAGATGTCCCCGGCATTACATATCAAGTCACCGGTCGCCAAATGGGCGGTGGATCGGGCAGCGATATCGATATTGAAGTCTATAACGACGATATTCAAGAAACTCGCAAAGTCACCAACCGCATTCAGCGTGCCATGCTCGCTCGCCCCGATATCTCCGAAGTCAAGCTCTCGGTCGACGAACAGAAACCGCAAATCCAAGTCGATTTCGATCGCCAAAAGATGTCGGAACTCGGACTCAATACCGCTAGCGTCGGCAGCCTCCTGACGATCTTCTTCCGCGGCGTGACCGCCAGCTATTACCTCGATCAAGGCGACGAATACGATATCGTCGTGCGCTACGACCGGTCGTTCCGAAACGACGTCCACCAAGTCGAAAACATGCCGATTCAAACGAACTCGGGCGATATCGTCCCGCTCTCGACTGTTGCACACGTCTACGAAAACCTCGCTCCGACGGATATCGAACGCAAAAACCAAGAACGTTACCAAAAGGTCAGCCTCACTTTGACTAACAGCTACGTCGATGAAAACGGCAATGTCGTCAAAAAAGACATGCAGAAGACGATTTCCGAGGTCAAAGAAATGCTCAACCAAATGTCGAATGCCGATCGCGAAGAACGCGGTTTCGATTGGTACTACAGCATTTCGGGTACTGCCGAAAACTTCACCGATTCGTTTAAATACCTCGGTATTGCACTTTTCGTCTCGATTCTCTTGGTCTACATGGTCATGGCATCGCAGTTCGAATCTTATCGCGAGCCGTTCATCGTCTTGCTCACCGTTCCCTTGGCATTTATCGGCGTGGCAGGCGCATTCCTCATCTCTGGGCGCACACTCGATATGTCGGGCCTCATCGGCTTGATCATGCTCGTCGGTATCGTCGTCAATAACGGTATCGTCATGGTCGATGCCGCGAACCAGAACCGCGAGCGCGGCATGGATAAGAACACCGCTATCGTCAACGCTGCTCGTACGCGTATGCGCCCCGTCATGATGACGACGCTCACGACGGTTCTCTCGATGATTCCGCTCGCCTTGGAATTGGGCGAAGGCTCCGAGACTTGGGCTGGCATGGGTACCGCCGTCATCGGTGGGCTCTCGGTCGCCACGGTCTTCACCCTCTTCTTCGTCCCCATCATGTATTCCTTCTTTGCACCCAAAGTTCACGAAGTCACCGAATACGAAGATGAACAAGATCACCTTGCGCCCATTCAACCCCAAGCCCCTGCCGCGCAAGACCCAGCACCTCAGGCACAAGCTGCGCAAGCCCCAGCACCTGCAAAAGCATAGTCCATCGGTAATAGGAGTTTTACTCATGAAATCATTCACAAAAGCACTTCTGATTTCGTCGCTATTTGCCGCCGCCACGGCGGCGACGGCAGTCGATGGCTATGCCCAAGACGCGCTCCCGACAGTCGAACCGTCGGCGCCGCCGGCGCTCGATACTCTCTCCTATAAAGATATCAACGCCAACGTGCACAATGCCGAGGCAAACGCCGCCGAAAACGGCGCGCTCTACGATCCCGTCGTCATCAATCCTGAAATCAGCGAGCTTACGACGAAAAAGACCGAAGCGGCGCGATCCGTCCTCGAACAGACGCACCAAAACCCCATCCCAGCCCCAAAAGAACAACCGTCGCTTCAGCAATCGCTACCCGGCGAAGCCGCTCTCGACGCGCGAGTCGAACAAATCTCCGAGCTCAATCAAATCAAGCCCGGCGACCCCATCACACTGCGCGAAGCCCTGCTACTCGCCGACGACAACAACCGCGATTTGGCTACGGCTCGCGTCAAAATCGATTCGGCAAACGCACAGCTCAAACAAGCTTGGGCCCTCCTCTTGCCAAGTATCTCGGCGTCGGTCACCTACGCACACGTCTACAACAATGCCACGGCCAGCAGCATGGGAACGGCTGTGAAATCGGCCGTCCAACCCGCCTACGAATCGCTCGGCGCATTGGCTCAAGGCTTGGGCAGCGCCGCCGAATCCCTCGCTAAAGTCAACCCCGACCTCGGAGGTCAGCTCGGACAACTCGCTCAAGCCGTTGGCGCTCCTCTACAATCGGTCCAGCAATCCTCGGGAAACTCGGTCAAATCGATCGACTCCGTACAACTCGGCATTTCCGTCGGGCTCTCGATCGTCAACGTCGCAGGCTGGTTTAACCTCCGAATGGCCGACGAAGCCGTCGAAATCACAAAACTCGGCGTCGAAAACGGCCGGCAGCAAATACTCGCAGGCGTCGCACAAGCCTACCTCGCCGCTCTCCTCTGCGGCGAAGTCGTCAAAATCCAACGCGTCCAGCTCAAAAGCGCCCTCGACCAACTCTCACTCGCACAAGGCCGCTACGACCGCGGCGCCGACGTCAAACTCTCGGTCATCCAAGCGCAATTCGGCGTCGAAAAACAACGACAAGCACTCATCGACGCCATCTGGTCTTACGAAACGGCGCGCGACGCCCTCGCCAATCTCATCGCCTACGACGGGCTACCTGTCCCACAACCCACACACATCAAAGGCGCAAACCTCGATAGCGACGAAGAACTCGAGCGCGAAGCCATCCAAAACAACCGAACACTCGAAATCAATCGCATGACACAACATGTCAACGAACTCGGACTCAACGCCGCCATCTCGGGCTTCCTACCCACACTCGCCGGCCAGTTCTCCTACAACTACGACCTCAAATCGCCTGCCGGTGCCGACGCCTCGACGTGGACTCTCGCACTTGCCGCCTCGATCCCACTCTTCGATTACTCCAAATTCGGCGCACTCGACGCACAAAAAGCCGCCATCCTCGAAACCGAACTCTCGATGGAAAGCACAAAAGCGTCGACAAAAACTGCAGTCCGAAAGGCAAAACGCGAATACTACTCCGCCATCTTCAACGTCGATAACGCCAAACGACAAGTCGAACTCGCACGCGAAGCGCTCCAACTCACCGAAGCTTCCTACGAAAACGGCGCCTCGACATTCATCGACGTCAGCAACGCTCGCAACTCCGTCGCCTCGGCCTCCATCGCCTACATCACCGCCGCCATCCAAGCCGAACTCTCCATGGTCTCGCTCATCTCAACCCTCGGTCGCGACATCATGGAAGTCGTCTACTAGCCACTCTTTGGCCTATTTCAATGGGGCAGGCTATGCGACAAGTCGCATACGCCGTGCCCGCGCGTCTATGCCCGTTGGGCATACGCCGCGCCAGCAGGGCTATGCCTTTGGCATACGCCCTGCTCTTTTTTGGGGCAGGCTATGCGACAAGTCGCATACGCCGTGCCCGCGCGTCTATGCCCGTTGGGCATACGCCGCGACAGCAGGGCTATGCCTTTGGCATACGCCCTGCCTTGATTGGCTGAAACACATCCAATCCCATTAACTCGCCATGAGAGCTTGAACTTCATCGATCGAAAGCCCCGTTGCTTTTGCAACGGCTTCTTTGGACATTCTCATGGCGATGAGATTCCGCGCTATCGCCGAAGCCATTTCAGCTTTTCCTTCTTTTTTGCCTTCTCTTTTCCCTTCTTCTCTTCCTTCTCTTTTTCCTTCCTCTCTTCCTTCTCTTTTTCCTTCTTCTCTTCCTTCTCTTTTTCCTTCTTCTCTTCCTTTTTCCAATCCGATAGTTTTTCCTTTCTCGATCAAAGCCGAATCGTGTTTTTTAAAGAGTTCGCACATATTAATCCTCCGCTGAAGGTTCGTAAAATTGCACTTTTCCTGTTCGAATCGTTTATGACCCGTGATCTCTTTGAGTAAATCGAGCACTTCGGGCACGTAGGTGATTTCGATATCGGGCCAATCGTCGAGCTGGTTGAGTCGCATCTTGCGCAAAAACACAGCCAACACTTTGAGATCGCCGGTAAGCCGTGCGATTTGTTCATCGGTGAGCCACGCCAATTCGATCACTTCGATGTGGTAATCGTGGAAACGCGATGCGAGTTTGGGGGGCACAACGCACAACTCGCTGAGCTTGCGCGGCGCTCCCCATTTTCTATTGTATCCAAAATAGAGTACGCGCGTAAATATCGGAACGACTTTTTTACCCTGCTTGCGATCCTGTAATTGCGCATAGTATCCAAGTGCATCGTAGATCATGATGCGCACTGCCATATCCATTTCGGCGTTCGTTTGGTTTTCGAGACCAAATAGCGCAACGCTGAGCCCGTACTCGTCTTTACACAACTTGAACACATCGCGATACCGATGCAAAACGATGTCGTCGACGACTACGTTGAGCTCGGGCGATGCTTCGCTCAGATCGTCGGGCGCTAACCACGACTCGCACGTCGCCTCCGGCGGTCCATCGCCATCGAGTTCATTCCAAACCGAAGAAAACACGTCGTTCTTCGAAAATAGGTGCTTTTCCCTCACGTCTTTCACTCCCATGATAACCTCTCAAAGTGTCGACGCACATCGCAACGGTCAACCACAACCGAAACGCCATGCGCCAGTCTCACTCTAATCATGGCGAGAAATAAAAAATGTGACGGTTTTTTTTCGAACTTTTTTTAGCTTGCATAGAAAAGATAATGGAATCAATGCTTTGCGTGTTTTCCTTCCCCCTCGCCGCTTTCTCACATCAGCCATCGGCAGATGTCTATTCCTCCTCGCCGCTTTCTCACATCAGCCATCGGCAGAAGTCTATTCCTCCTCGCCGCTTTCTCACATCAGCCATCGGC
>SFMP01000093.1 GCA_004554395.1 Myxococcales bacterium
CCAACAACTCCCCCTCGTTTCCCCTCCTTGCAGCTAGTTCTAAAACAATTGCAACGCGAATATATACGCACAGTTCCCACACATGCAAAATCCCTATTACCACCCCGTGAAAATGCGTTTACACTACAGCTCGAAAATTCAGCCAGTTCACGTCGACTGGCTAACCCAATACGAAGGTCCCCATGCACTCAAAACATTCGCTTTCGATCACGCAAGAAGAGAGAATCAAAGCCGATTCCGAATACATCCGATACCTCAAAAGCCAGTATTTCGGCGGAATCATCTTCTACCTCAACGAAGTCGAAAACCAACGCTCCTACGAACTCATCACGGGCAACGGCATACCCTTCAGAATTATCGTCTCCGACACGAAGGCAACTTTCCTATACCCCGACATGCGCAATAGTTCAAAATACAGCCTATGCCTGTTTAACAGCCACTCCTACGTCGGCTACATGGTTCGGTTGTTCTCCGTCGACGACGACAAAACACTCCGGTATTACAAATCCATAGGCATCAATATCAAAGCAGTCAAAGGCAAATTCTCGACTAAAGAAGAACGCAACAATTGGCGCATCGAAAATACCAAAAAAGCCGTCGAAGACATGGCTTTCTACCGCTACACCGCCTACGCCCCTTGTTGCCTTCTCCGTTTAATAAAGTCCGACAAACTCACCTTCAAAACGAATCGCGTATATGCCCAAAGTGCAACGATGATTATAACGGCCTCGATGCAAATATGCGTGATTTCTGAAAACGGCAACATATCCCTATATATATAGGGCAATGTCGAAAGGGCAATCGTAAACAAGATAAACAAGAACGAATGGCTTAAACTCTTGGTAATACTGCGCATCGTAATGTCGATAAAATTCGATGCAAGGATTCGATGCTGAACTGCAAACGATGTCAATAAAATCAACCATATCAACATCATGGCATATAAACTATATTGCTCTGGTATATAGTTCAAACAAGCCGACCCCAAAATAAATACACCACCAGCTTCGATGAGTTGGAACCGAATCGGCCACTCGGGCTTCCCACAAGCGCGATACAAATCCGGGTACGTTTGAAGCTGAGTCTTGACAAACGAAATGGCGAGTACAAACGGTATGATCGGAACCGTCGCCAACCAATCGGGATTCGGGAACAATCCAAAGATATCGGGGGCACAAAAGAATATGGCAAGCGACGGAATGGCGGCAAACAACGCCAAATTTCGTTGGTTCCACGCAAAAAGCGACGACAATTCGCACCGATTGTCTTGAAGCCGAGCAAACACGGGGAATGAGCTTCGCGCCACGACGTTAAACAACGCCAACGCCGGCGTCATCGCTAGCTCATAAGCAATCCGATAAATTCCTAAAAACCCCTCGCCGAGGAATTTGCCGACGACTAAATAGTGAATGTTTTTCGTCACCTGATCGAGCGCATTGCTCAGTGAACACTTGATTCCATACGTCACAAAGTGTTTACACTCTTGCCCCGAAAAATGTAACGCCGGGCGATACTTCGAAAAGTAAAATGCAAACCCTATCATCCCCAAAACATACGACGACTCACCAATCACGAGCGACCATGCCCCGCATCCCGCAATCGCAAGACCTATCTTTATCACCGAACACCCAAGCGATGTCACCGTTTGATATATGCTAATCTTCTGATACTCAAACCGTCGATTGATCAGTTGCAACGGTACCGAGGCAATGCTCGCAATTGGCATTTTCAACATCATGACGAGGATCATCGGCGCGAGCATCGGAATCTTGTAAACGCCCTCCAATATCCAAGCCATCGGCATAAACGCAAGGTACGTCACAATGCCAAATCCTGCCGAAAACCAAAAAACCGAATGCGTTTCGTTTTGCGTCAACTGTTTGGCCTGCAAAAATGCCTGACCTGTACCAAGGGCGTTAAACGCTTCAAAAATGACGCCCGTCGCCACGGCTATCGTCGCTATTCCAAGCTCGTCTTTCGTGAGAAACATCATGAGGATCAACATCGTCGTGGCAGACAATATCTGCGACAACGTCGACGCTATCCCTATCCAAAAAAAACCCTTGCGAATGCTCTTTTTCGGGTCTTGCTGCAGGTTCGAGTCGTAGGCTTGATCGACTTTTGCCGTTCCATTCCCCGACCGATTCGCCTCTGCTGGCGTCTCTTCCTGCGTTTGCGCCTTTTGGATGGCGTCTGAGCGGCTGGCGTCGTGATGTGCTCTATCTTGAGTCATGAGATAAACGATAAACAAAAGAAAAATCAACGCGTAGATGAATCCGCGAAGGCGCAAACCCTATGCACTCCGCGCGGTTATTAACGCCAAACGAGACGATTCGACAAGATAAATATCAACAACTGACTCCTGCTTTTCGTAACGGTTGCCTCTTCGCCAACTAAGCCGCCAATTTCATACGATGTTTGAGAAAGTGCGCCTCGCGATGTGCAATCGCTTGCGAAAAACATGGCTTTTTCGTAGTATGATGCATTGCGCAATGCGGCTTTTGGCGCGTTTGCGTGCTCGATATTATCGGCAGTTTTGTTTTTTTCTCTATGAATTTGAGTCGGAAGGGGGTTCGGTTTTGAAGCTCTGCCATAAGCGAATGATTGGGCGAACGCATAGGCGCATGCGACAAGCCGTTTTGCGAACCGTTGTGTGTGGGTCGATTTTTCTAGCCTCTTCCGCCTTGAGCGGCTCGGCTTTTGCCGATCCCACTCACGAAATTGCCAATCATCACGCCCAAATCGATAGACTCATGACGCCTGGACCTGGGCAAAAAGCTGGCGAATTGCAAAGAAAAGAAATTCTCTTAGCCGCTCTCAACCGCGAAAAAGTCGACAAAAACTCCGCCCGACTCGCCATCCAAAGCATGGCCGAGATTTTCGATTTCAGGCTTTCGCGAGCCGGCGATCGATACGTCTACGAACTCGGAAATGGGCGAAAAATCGCCATG
Source organism: Myxococcales bacterium (assembly GCA_004554395.1). Classification (GTDB taxonomy): domain Bacteria; phylum Myxococcota_A; class Bradymonadia; order UBA4248; family UBA4248; genus UBA4248. Next base: position 2,952 of record SFMP01000093.1, read on the forward strand.
TTGCGATACGAACGCAACAAACGAATCTACGAAGCTCGTCTCAATGCCGATAATAAATACGAAGCGCGTCTACTCGATATCGCCGAAGATTCTCCGGCCATGGCTCGCTCCACTGCACCCGACGCATTCGACGACGACGGAGAAATCGACGTCGAACGTCAAGCTATCGTCGCCGCCCCACAACCACCAGCCCCAAACGCGCCTCGTGCCGCTCTCGACGACGCCCTCGCCGCGCGCCCAAGCCCCGACAGTGCCTTCCCCGATACTCTCCCTCTCCCCGATGCCACCGACAATCCATCTTTCGACGACGATGAATTCGACGCGCCAAGCGTTGCCGATGCCGCTAAAGATGACACCGACAGTTCAACGGCAAATGACGAAGCAGTCGATGACGATACGAGATCCGGCAATGCGCTACGTGCCCTGAGCGGTTCAAAGATGAATTTGCCCCTCGACGACGCTCCCGAACACGAGGTCAAAACGATCCCAAACGATGATCGCGGCAACGACAATGCTCAAATCCCCAACTCGCCCGATAGAAACCAAACGACGCCCGAGCAAAACGACAATACGCAATCAATTCAACTCAAGTGCAAATCCGACGACAAAACTCAGAGCGTCATCTCGGCATTAATGCTCGCCATCGGCCTGTTGACATTCGTCATCGGCTTCATCACCGTGATACTGCCTGCAATCCGAATGCGACGCCGCGTGCGGCAGATGGGGCTAGAAATCGTCGATCGCATCTGGATTTCGCGACACCAACAGCTCGTTCATGTTCGATGGAACGACCGCGATTTTGTGATCATCGTCATGCCCGATAAAGTCCAATGCCTCGTCGCATCCGACAAAGCAAACGACCTTTTCGACTTTCTGAGAGCCAAGTCGTATTGGAACGGCATGGCCGATCAACCCATCTCCGATCGACAACTCACGTCGCTACTAGCTGCATTCAAAAACAAATCAAAAACGCCGCCGTGTGAACCCGATATGACAGTTCAAGTCCCCCCCAATACACACGACATCACAGCCCAAGGCTTCGAAGCCCTTTCCACGCCCTCGGCCAACGCCTCGCAAGACGAAACCGTTCAAGGACTCGACGACGACATCGTTGAATATTTCGACGAAGAATCCGAACTTTTCGACGATGCACCAACAAACGGCACTGGCAATGGCGATAAATCGAATGATCATAACGGCTAAACTGCAAACGAACGACCAACGACGGCAAATCATGGGAGATTTCGACGATGAATGCGATCAATACTGATGCAATAAAAACGAGAGTCTATCAAATGCTCTTGTGTGGAGTTTTATGCCAAAGCCTGGCCATCTTTGGCTGCGCCTCGTCGCAAACTACGCCATCGCCCCAATCGCCGACGCAACAACCCAATGCGCAGAGCGAACCAAATGCCAATGCCAGTCAAGCAACTGATCCCCAATCGGTTACCCAAACGCCAACGACCGTTCCAAAAGCCAATACCGACAAAACCGATGCCGATCCAATGCTTGAGAGCCTTCAACGAGCTCAAGCCACTAACGATATCGACGCCATCGAACGATCCGCTCGCGATATCGTCGAACGCGGCACAGATTCCCACGCCACGCAACGAGCTCTACTCGCTTTAGCCGAGATCGCCGCCAAGCGTGGTGCTTACCGCGAAGCCATTTTATATGCCGATGCCCTGATCAAATCCGGTTCGCACTCAGCCGACGCACCACTCATCAAAGCTAATTTGTATAATAGTAGCCATTTATATGATAAAGCACTCATTGAGTTAGACAAAGCTCTACAAATCGATCCAAACAACGTCGATGCTCTTGCGATGAAGGCAAAAATTTTGCTTTCTTTCCTCGACATTGACCGAGCTTTTGAGTCGGCAAAAACTGCCTACGACTTGTCGCCCGACGACTGCAATCTAAAAATTCTATATGCCGACCTGCTCTATGCAAAAAAACAATACGACAACGCCATCGGCATATATGAATCGGTAAGTGCATACAAACGAACCGAGGCATGTCTCCGAAATATGGCAAAGATCTATGAAGTTCACGTCATCAGC
>SFMP01000094.1 GCA_004554395.1 Myxococcales bacterium
CCAAAGGGCGAAATAGGGCGATAAAAGCCCGTATTGAGCCCAAAGGGCGAAATAGGGCGATAAAAGCCCGTATTGAGCCCAAAGGGCGAAATAGGGCGATAAAAGCCCTTATTGAGCCCAAAGGGCGAAATAGGGCGATAAAAGCCCGTATTGAGCCCAAAGGGCGAAATAGGGCGTTAGCGGAGGCGTATTGAGCGATAGCGAAATAGCCGCAGCCGCGGAGCGTATTGCCTGCTAGCGGGCAACAGCGCAGCCGAGATCCCCAAAACTAGCGGTATTTGGGGAGTTTCATTTTGTGGCCGATGAACGCGATTTCGGCGGGGAGTAGGATGATGGAGATGACGAGGGCGGAACCGATGGTCGTCATGGTGAGGACGCCGACGCGGCTGATGGGATCGAAATCAGAGAGGAGGAGAACGGCGAGGCCGGAGCAGAGGAGGAGGTTGGACTGTATGATGGCGCGTCCGGAGCTGCGTAGGGCGACGACGAGTGCGTCTTCGACGGTGCGTTCGCCGCGGAATTCTTGGCGGAATCGTTGGATGACGTGGATGGAGTTGTCGACGGCGAGGCCGATGCTGATGGTGAAGACGAGTACGGAAGTCGTGTTGAAATTGTAGCCGTAGATGGGGAGGAAAGCGAGTGTCATGGCGAGTGGCAGGACGTTTGGCAAGATGGCGACGACGCCCGACCAAAACGACCGGAAGGCGACGAGGAGGATGGCAAATATGATGATAAATGCCGTGAGTAGCGACGAATAGAGGTCGCTCATGAAGTGGTCGAGACCGAGTGTCGAATTGTATCCGATGCCGGTGAAACGGGCTTTTGCGCCCGTGGCGGGGAGCGATGATTGGATGGCGTCGTCGACTTTTTCGAGCGTTTGTTGGGATTTTTCGTAGCCGTCGTCGGGGATGCGTAGGGAAATGTGCATGCCTTGGGCGTCGTCGGTCATGAAGCTGGCGTATTGTTTGGGGTTGAATCGTTTGATGCCGAAGAAGACGGCGTTGAGTTGGGTTTGGTTGGGTGGTGTATCCCAGTCGATGCCGGTTTCGGCGACGATATCGCAGATCGATATTCCCGAGATGATGCCGTCGATGGCGACGATTTCTCTTTGGAGTTTGCAGATCGATGCGAGTCGTTCGACGTTTCTGAAACCGTTTGGCTCGTCGATGGTGAGGTCGATTTCGACGGGTAGCATGCCGCCGAGATGCTCTTCGATGAGGGCATTTGTCATGCTCACGGGGTGGGTATCTTGGAATACGTCGTTGACTTTGCTGTTGAAGCGTATTTGCGAGGCGACGCCGACACAGGCGATGAGCAAGATGATGGCTGCCGCCACGATGAGAGCGCGATATTTCACCGTAAAGTGCGCCACGCCTTCCATAAAAGTGTCGAATAGCGTCGGTTTGGAGGGCGTTTTTTGTGCGTTTTGAGCTTGTTGAGCTTCTCGCGACGCAGATTGTTGTGTTTCTAGCGGCAGAGCTTGCGGAATTTCTTGCGACGCGGGCGTTTCTAGCGGCTGAGCTTGCGAGATTTCTTGCAACGTTGATTTTTGCGCTTCTAGTTGTGTTTCTAGCGGCAGAACTTGCGGAATTTCTTGCGACGCGGGCGTTTCTAGGGGCAGGGCATGGTCGCCGTTTTCATCGCCATCGGATACGACGTCTTTTTTTCGTCGAGGATCGAGGTTGATGAGCGATAAAACTTGGGGCATGAAAAAGATAATGGCGACGTAGATAAACATCACGGCGAGTGCCGTAATGAAGCCAAATCCGTTGAGAATTTTTGCTTTTGCGACGAGTAGGGATCCGAATCCGATGCTGGTCGTCGACGTCGTCAGGAGCGAGGCGAGCGCCATGCGATAGACGCCATCGACAATGGCTTTCGTCTTGTCTTTGCCCTTTCGGCGCTCGTCGAGGATTCGGAATATAATATAGATGCCGTTGGTGACGCCAATGACGAGTATGAGCAATGGCAATGTGTTGTTGATCATCGTCACGGGCATATCGTTGATGACCATGATCGAAATCGACCACAAGATAACGCATCCGATACATGCCAAAGGCATAATCGCTTGCCAAAACGATTTGAAGATGACGATCATCGCAATGACATATAACAATCCTACGACGGGCCATAGATGCAATTGCTCGCGCTTCATCGTGTCGACGGTCATGGCTCGAATATAGGGCAATCCGCCATAGGAAATCGCATACGCGCCGCGTTCGCCATTGCTACGCCATTGGTCGATTTTCGCTTCGATTTCGCGGAAAATGGGCATAAAAGCCTCGGGCGATGCATTGTCTTCGGGCAAAGAAATCGTAATGAGCGCATGTTGCCCATTTGCCGAAATGAGATTACCGCGCAATAGATCGGATGTTTCGACGCGCGATGCGATTTTTTCGACTTGATCGGGCGATAATTCGCCATCGGGAATGAGATCGGGCAGTTTTCCGCGCAATAGGGCTCTGGCGCCAGCATCGCTGCTATCGGGGACTTTCGACAAGCTATAGGCACCCGATATGCCATCGACAGTTTCGACGCGTTCGGTCAAGTCGCGCAAATCGGCAAGCGACTTTGCATTGACGATCGATTCGGGCGCCGAAAAGACGAGCAAAAAGAGATTCGAATTGCTGCCGTATTTTTCTTCGAACGAATGTTGATAGGCGATTTCTTCGTCGCTGAATTCGAGCATCGCATCGGGGCTAAAATCGAATCGTAGCTTGGGCAATTGCGTTGCAGCCAAGAGCGATATGAGAATGAAAAAGCCGATGACAAACCATCGCTTCGCCAAATTAAATTGGAGTACGTCCTTAAAACTCATCGTCGTAGAAACTCCATGACCCAAAATTAAGCGTTATCGGTGATTCGCACGCAATACTATCAAATTGCACCGCAATTTATCGTGCGCAAAAACCACAAAGAGGCTACGAACGATGAAATATTTTTTTTATTCGTTTTTGTACCGTGAAATTTCCATGACAATTTTATGCATGTGAGGTTTTTGTGGGGGGACTAGCCCACGGATTGCGCCGTTGGGCGCCATCGCCTTTGAGCGCCATCGCCTTTGGGCGTATGGTTGGGTAATTGGGCGCCGACGATGGCATTAAACGCCCATCGGGGCTCATGCAGGCGTAGATCCGACGTCGGCTGTCCGCTGGGGGGAATGGGCGCCGACAATGGCATTAACCCCCGTCTGGGCTCATGCGCGTGATTTCCATTTTTTGGGAGAGTTTGACGAAGGCGTAGATCGTGCCTGGATCTTCCATTTGAACGCGGTAGAGTTCGACATCGGCAGTTCGCGGGGGGAATGGGAAATGGACGTGTTTTCCTTTGAATAATCGATCGATATCGTCTGGGGTGACGATGAGACACGGCGTCGAACGAAAGATTTCGCACGGTTCGATGAGCATCGATTCGATATCGTCGCAAGCGCAGATTTGATCGAGAGATTTGGCTCGATCGATGGAGATATCGCATGAACGCGTGCGAACGAGAGATCGGAGCGAGGCGGCGGAGTGGAGTTTTTTGCCCAAATCGCGCGCTATCGATCGGATATAGGTGCCTCCCGAGCAAGTGATATCGACGACGAGTTCGGGCATTTGCCCGGGGCGTGTGCGATACGAAACGACGTCGATATCGTAGATTTCGACGAGTTTGGGATCGATTTCGACGTGGCCACCATTTCGCATGACTTCGTAGGCGCGAGCACCGTCGACGTGAACGGCAGAATAATCGGGGGGCGTTTGCCAAATTTTACCGCGAAAATCGGCGAGCGCCGAGCGTATAGCTTCGATATCGATGTGTTCATAAGGCGCAGTTCTGATGATATCGCCTTCGGCGTCGTCGGTCGTCGTCTGCGCACCGATGCAAATCGTCGCGCGATACGATTTCGTATCGCTCAAAAAAAACTGCAACATACGCGTCGCGCGACCGAGGGCGACGACGAGAACGCCCGTTGCCAGCGGATCGAGTGTTCCACCGTGCCCAAATTTAATGCTGCGACGCTTGAGCGAAAATTTTTTGTTGAGCCGACGCAACACGTCGTATGACGACAGCCCGTATGGCTTGTCGATGATGAGAAAACCATTCATAGGCTGTAGCCGTCCTTATTTTTACTTTTTCGATTTGATGTCTTTGTTTTCGAGATAGTACCGGAGAGCGGCTTGTAAATTGATGCGAGCGTAGTGAAGCCGGCTCATGACGGTGCCAATTTGGATATTGAGAATATCGGCGATTTCTTTGTACGAAAGCCCATCGATATCGCAGAGCGTGAGGGCGGCGCGTTGTTTTTCCGAGAGCGTATCGAGTGCCGCCGCAATTTTTTCGCGCAACTCGGCGCATTCGCAAGCGCGTTCGGGATTGAGCCCAATCGGCGGCGTTATCATGCCATCGCCACTGGCGTAATTCGCTTGAAAATCGTTGTCGAATTCGGTTTCGGCAGCCGTACGCTTTCGTCGATATTTGTCGATAGCCAAGTTGTTGGCGATGCGAAATGCCCAAGTCGAAAAATTCGTCCCCGGTTGGTATTTGTCGATGTGCTGATAAATGCGCACGAAGACTTCTTGAGCGAGTTCGTAGGCATCTTCGCGATTGCGCACGATTCCATAGACGATACCGATGATGCGGTCTTTATATCGCCAATAGATCTGCTCAAAAGCGGCTTTATCGCCGTCTTTTATCTTTAAGACGAGTTGTTCGTCGGTCGAAGAATCCATAGGAACTCGTGCGTAGCCAAAAACAACCCCCAAAGGCGAGCAAAAGCGCGCTTGGGGGCTCAATACAAAAGATATGTCGACGATTCGTATAGAACGCGTCGAACTAACGACTAGAACGCGTCGAACTAACGACCATACGAAACGGGTAGCGAAACGCGTTTAACCGTGCCGCCAAACGGGCGGAATTTAATCGAAGAGAGCGATGAAATCAAACACGCACCGAGCTCGCCGGGGATCGACGACGAGAAACTACGCGTCGTACCGGTTTGGTTGATGACGAAGTCGATCTTTCCCGATACGCCACGGCCGCCCGCGTATTTGGCAAAGCAATCGGCTTGTTTTCGATAGACGCGCGGGCTCATGACTTCTTCTTCGATTTCCCAATCCGAGAGCGGTTCAAGCTCTTCGCCATCTTGCCCAGTGAAGACGAACGTATCGATTTCTTCGCCAAATGGATTGTTGGCGCCAGCGCCACCAGGTCGTTTGCGTTTGCCGGCGAATTTTTTGCGATGTTCGGCTTCCCAAGCGGCGAGTGCGGCCTCGCGCTCGGCTTCTGTCGCCTTTGGATCGAAGAGTGCTTTTGCTTTGCTATCGTCCATATTGAGCGAAACTTCTTCGATCTTCGGAGCTTCGAACGTCTTTTCGAATGGGGCAAACGCGCCGGCGACGTCGAGGGGCTTCGGTTCGGGCAATAGCAACAAGATGATGAACGGAACGCATGCAAAGGCAGCAATGACACCCAAAACGATGACGGCGCCACTGACGCCCGCCGCTTTGACGCGTTTTTGTTTTTGCAACTCTTGTTCGGCTTTCACTCTGCGATTGTGGTCGCGCGTTGGGAGGTATTCTTCGATCTCCTTTTTAAACTCGTCGATCGAGCCCAAGTTTTGGTGTTTCTTCGTCTGGGTGTTGAACATCCCCGTTGATTCGTTGATTTCGTCGTCGTAGAATCGCTTCATGATGGCGGCATGATCGAACGGACCGTAATCGACGCCATCGCGAACGAAGATCCAGACGTCTTGACGGACGGCTCGCGGTCGTGCACCGCTCGAACATTTGTCGAAGAGATCGGGCTTGCGCGGCGCCGCCATGCTCGGATCGACGACGGCAAAATCGCCACTTGGCAAGAGAGCTCGCAAATCGTTGACCCCGACGACGATCGACGACAAATCGTTATCGGCAGGCGCATCGACAGCCGTTTTGAGCGTATCTTTGAACTCCGCTATCGTCGCAAATCGCGCGCTCGGGTCGTCTTGCGTGCCTCGAATGAGCGCTTCGCGCACCGACGACGAAACGCCCGGAATGCGCGCGATAAACGCCTCGACTGGGCCATCGGTGAAATCGGCAATCGCCATACTGCTGAGCAATTCAGCCATGAGCACGGCCAACGAATAGACATCGGATGGCGCCGTTGGCTCGCCTCCCGCCCGAACTTCGGGCGCGACAAAAGGCGAATTCAAATATCGGGTTTTGACCTCGCTCGCTAAGCAATGCTCTGCAATCCATGCGCAGAGAAAATTCGCCACGCGAATACGACCTTGATTGGTGACAAATATCGAGGTGGGGCGGAGTGATCCATAGAAATAGCCCTTTTTGTGCAAGAGCTCGAGGCCGAGGCAAATATGCGCCAAAAAGCTATAGGCGACTTTGAGCCCCAATATCTGACCGCGTCCGCGGCGCACAGCCAAGTGATTGTCGAGCGTTTCGCCGACGACGGGTTCCATCTCGACGCAACTCACGCCTTCGACGACTTCGAAATCTTTGAGGCCAGCAATGCTCTTGTGCTGAATCGTGCGCACATCCGAGGCAATGTGGCGGATTTCATCGCAACGCGCGTCGTCGCATTCAATGGCGAGAAATTCGACGAGCCGTTGTTCTCCACACGACGAATCTTTGACAAGCGCTAGCGTTCCAAGCGCCGTTTCGGCCATCACCGCTTCGATTTCGAAACGATCTGCAAAGACTTCTCCCACTCGAAAATTCTGATCCATTACTCTTTATCCGTCTGTGTTTGCTCGACGCCTGTAGGCGTAGCGCTGTTTTCACTGGGCGTTTGAATGCGAGTGATATCGAGCTCAACAGCCCAGCGCGCCGATTCTCGGCGCAACGAAACGGGGATCTTCGCCCCGTCTTGCATGACGATATCGACGATTGCCCTCGATTCGTCTTCGCTTTGAACTTCGAATTTCTTATATTCTCGCGTCGAGGCAATGACATGCCCTGCGCGCAACATTTCGCTCGGTTCGCGTTTGCCGTCTGCATGCACGGCATTGAACGCTTCGGCGCGCTGCGCCAGGGCGTTCTGCGCTTCGTCGGTCAGGCAACCCAATGCCTTTGCTTCGTTTTGTGCATCGAGCATCTGCAAATACTGCTTGACGACATCGCGCGGATCGTCACTGAGACAGGGATCTTTTGCAGAACAAGCGACGAGTCCACACCCGATAACGCATGACATCGTCGTGATCCATCGTCTCGTTCGTCTATCTTTATGCATGTCTGCCATCGATCTCCTCAAAAAAAGCGACTTCGCTTTAGACTTTTATGGCACGACATACAAAAACCGTCAAGAAACGCTTTACTTTGCGCGATTCAATCGCACAACTTTGTCGCCAGCGTTCCCTCGGCGCTTTGCTTTTGCCGATTCACTTCACACACCCGTGTGCCCGATTTGGGGGCTCTGGCCTTCCCTCGGCGCGATTATTTCCCGCAAACGAGTCGTCGTATCTCGTCTTCGAACAAGACCTCGGCTCGCGTGGAATCGCTCAATTTGACGACGACGCCGATGCCGAATTTCGAATGTTTGATGACATCGCCGACGACGGGTTTAATGCGGATGGAGTAGGGTATCATCTCGGATTCATCGATGTTCGTGTGGCGGAGCCAGGCGGCATGACGCGCTTCTTCGGTCGATAAATCTTCTTCTTGTGGCACGTCGTCTTCAAGGCCATCGTCTTGGGCATCGTCGCGAAGATGCTCGAGATTGCATTCGAGGCATTTGACCTTCACGCCCCCTTCGCCCACCTGAATATGCGGCTTGACATCGCCACAATTCGGACACCACTCCATGATATCGCTATCGTTCGACGCTTCATACGACTCATCGTCGCCATAACCGTCGTCGCGTTCATCGCGATCGCCGCCTTCCTCGCGTTCCTCTTCTTCGTAATTATCTTCGATCATCGATCACTCCAAACAATGTGATGAAAACGTGAAACTCATGCCTAGCGCATGAGCGCGCGCCTTTTTGCACAAGCACATAAACTCGTCAATGGCTTTATGCATGCAGAATGACTTTATCGATCTTCGATAAAATTCAAGAGAATCAATAACCTTTGATCATCACGACGCGCGTATCGATTCCGACCTCTCGCGTGCTCCCGATGATAATCCCCGTGCAAAACTTCTCGCGCGAATCGACGACGAGTATTTCGCCAATCTTTCGAAGCGGCAAATCGGCTGTCGTATAGTCGCGATCGCCATAGTATTCGTCGAGATCGTCGCGTTCTGGGAAGATATGCATCTCGACTTCGCGCCCCAAAACCCAACTTTGCTCGTCTTCGCGATGGATTCGTCCGTTTCGCAAATCGTTTTTATCTTCCTCTTGGGCATATTGCGTCTGCGTATTTTTGCCGCGTTCGAGCAAACTCAAGCCCTCGCGTTGTTCGAAGACGACCCATCGATTCCCCGGCTCGACGCCATCTTCGCGCCCGCGATTGATGATGACGAATTGCTCGGTTGCCAACTGCGTGATGATGTCGATCGTATCGATGACGCGCCCCTCTTGGCTCTTCGTATTTGGCGTGTTGAAGACCGAAAACGTGAGGTCTTCGTTCGGAATGATGATCATTCCGCGTTCGATTTCGCGCGATGCTTGGGTGACACGAGCCGTCGATAACGTATCGTCGTGCGCATCGATGATCTCGATCGTCCCTTGGCGAATGAGTTTCACCGCCATCTCGTCGCCATCTTCGTTGATGACGGGTTTGGATTGCGAAAAGACCGTAAATTTCTGACCATTCTTGACTTTTTTGCGCATCTCGATGTCGACCCAGTCGACCTGGACTTCGTCGCCCGGCGCGATCATGTGCTTTTCTTGGTCGGAATAGAGAATATGCCCCACCGTATCGGGGAGTTTATCGAGGTAAAATCCCGGCACGAAGAACGATCCCGATCCCGCCGACTTCGTCGTCACGAATTCCGTCTTCTTCTGCTGTGCATCGACCGGAGCCGTCGTCAACGCCGCCGCATCGGCATGCGGTTCCAAATATATCGTGTCACCCGGATATATCCAATGCGGGTTCGTCACCTGCGGATTATACGACCACAACGCCGGCCACATAAACGGATCCGAAAGGTACTCGCTGCTCAATTGCCAAAGCGTATCGCCATCGACGACTTTGTGCGTTCGCGTCTGCGCTTGTTGTGGCTTGGGCGTCTCGATCTTGCGCACAAGCGATGTATTTTGGCCTTGTACGCGAGCAATTCTGTCGGATTGCATCACACTGCCTGAGGCGCCTTCGGCTGGCTCCGCGCCCGCTTGCGCAAACGCCGTCGTGGGAATGGCAACGAGAGCCGCCAAAAAAAGCACTGTCGTTCGATAGCTTCGGATCATTTTTCGCTCCGCTTAAAAGTTAAACGTCATATACGTCGTATACGCCATATACGTCTAAATTATACCCTGATTATACCTTGAAATATCGCACACGCCGGTCAGGGATTCGCCAACCGCATCGCTTCATATTTTTCTTTGCCAATGCGCGCCGCCTCTGTCCCGGGGTAGGCATTCATCAAATATCGCAACATATCGCGCGCAGAATCGGTCTTGCCAAGCCGCTGATACGTCAGCGACACTTTGAGCAACGCATCGGGCACTTTATTCGCATTGGGGTATTCCTGCACGATCTTGTGAAAATATCCAGCCGCCTCGTGGTAAAGCCCCTTGCCATAATAACACTCTCCAATCCAATAGAGCGCATTATCGATATACGATTCGTCGGGATGCGCCGCCAAAAATTTCTCAAATTTCGCTTGCGCCTCGTCGTAATTCCCCTGCCGATACAAGTCGATGCCCTCTTGGTAAAACAGCATCGGCGATTGAACAGCGCCAGCCGCCCCAGCCGACGAACCTGCCGCCACAGCCCCAGCCGACGAACCCGCCGCTCCCGCCGCGCCAGCCCCCGACGATTTCGACGGCAATCGGTCATTGGTCACGACGTTTTCATACGGTTGCATCTTGCCCGACGCCCCAGCCCCCGACGTTCTGCTCCGTGAATTGCCAAAATACGACCGTTTCTTCTCTTCCGAAATGATGATTTCTTGATAGACGTCATCGTCGTCGGGCACGACGCGCTCAAAATGCGAAGAAACGCCATTGTCGGGCTCTATCTTGACGACTTCTCGCGCATCGATCGACGTGCGCCGCGTCAACATCGAAACGCGGTCTTCCAACTGCGTCACTTGCTTCTCTAACGCCGCCACTTTCGTCTTCTGGCGTATAGACTGCGCCTCTAAATCGTCGATGCGACCTTGCAAAGCGACGACATCTCGCGCACTCAAATTTCCGCTTTGGGCCGCACATCCACTTGCGATGAGCGCAACGCCCAAAAACAACCACTTCATTCCCGTCTCTCCTAGCACAAAGGGCATAAAGCAAACGTCGCGTTGCTTATACATCAAGTCGCGCATCATGGCACATTTTCGAGTTTTGGGAACTTTGGGGGGCGCCCTATTTCGCTTTCGCTCAATACGGGCTCTTGGGTCGCCCTATTTCGCTTGCGCTCAATACGGGCTCTGGGTCGCCCTATTTCGCTTGCGCTCAATACGGG
>SFMP01000095.1 GCA_004554395.1 Myxococcales bacterium
CAATCGACAACGTTAAAAGTAATATTAAGAAAATGATTACGAGCATTCGAAAGAACGTTACAGATAGTGGTTTTAGCCTAGCTATGTTCGACGACTTCCCAATTGCTGCATGTCAACACGACTCATGGAGTTGCGGAAGCTCGGGCGACAGGCCAATTGTAGTCGCAGGTCAAATATCAACAGATGAGAATACAGTAAACCAATACATAAATCATAAGCACTTTAGTGCTTCTGGTGGTGGTGACGATCCTGAAAGTGGTACAGAAGCCCTATATCAACTCATGACTCGCGAAGGCGTCAAATGGCGTTCCAGTACATCTTCGTCCACATGGACAAGCTTGTCGCTTCCTGTCATTGGTACTGATCGATGGGGAGCTGCTGGATTCAGGAAGGATACGCTCCCTGTCATTATACACGCCACAGATATATACTCACACGACAGATACTCTTCATACAATACATCTGTTAATAATTCTCTTGCATATAAAGACGGCTATATTGAAACGCCACACTACACAGAACACATCGTTCCAAAGTTTAAATCGACTGGTACACGGGTTATCAGTTTAAACGTAGGTTATAGCTGGGGCGACAATTATCGACAAATGACCGTATGGTCGCGCGAGTCAAACGCAGTCGTCCCTGTGTGCGCCTTTAGGAACAACCAAAATAATTGGATTTGTGGAGAAAATAAGTGTTGTTTGGGGAGTTCTTCTAATCCAGTAGTCGTCAACGGCGAAAAGAATCGATGTATCTTGGTATACACAGGCTCACACGACAATGTAAATACCTATGTAACCCAGGGCGTCGACGCCCTCGTCAAATACGGCACCTACGATGTATCGACGAAGATCCGCGGCGAAGCGATCGGCAATGGCAAAAATACATCGTGCTTTATCGACAAGATCGTAGCGACTCAATACGTCGCGCCGCCGCAAGAGCCCGAAAAGAGTTGCAATCCCATAGCCACACCAGCGAAGATCAAGTCTGGGAGCTATAACGACGGTTTCAGGAACTTTGCCACGGGCACGTCGAGTGCCACGCGCGCCGGTGCACAACTCAAATTCCAAGTCTATGCATCTAACAACAATTGCTATAAACCAGGCACCGAGACGCAAGTTTTCACCGCCCATATCGACGTCTATAACCCAACGACTGGCCTCTTATTCGACACCCAAGATGTCGCCATCGTCGTGCCGGGTATCCCCGAGCAGGCCAACAATTAAAGAGGCCTAGCGCAAGCCACCATCGTCACTCTAGTCACTCGAGGGGCAGAGTCGCGCCATCTTCGCAGATGCGCGCCATCTGCCCTTCGAAGACGAGGTAGCCAACCCCGTGGAGCACGGGCAAGCCATCGCGTTGCAATACAAAGCTTCCATCGGGGATGGCGACGAAGGCGTGGCCAACGCTATCGGCAAAAGTAATATCTTCGAAAAGCCGCAATCCATCGACGACATCGTCTTTCACCGCTTGGTAATGCGGCAAGATTTGAACTTCGGTCAATCCGAGCCCCTCGATAAATCGTTCGTAATCGGGGTCGGTCGCTTCGCCATCGAGTTCGGGCTGCGCATAGACCGTCTCGGCACAATTCATCGTGCCGGCGCTAATGCCCATGGCAATGCCCCGATAATCTCGGATTCGTTCGAACAACCCGATGTTGCGGAAGAACGCGTTTTGCGTCGGCACGTGTCCGCCGCCAAAGAGTAAAAAGTCGTAGTCCGTCAATCGACGAATCGGATCGGTTGGGTCTTCGGCGTCGCAGACGTCGAATCGATCGACGGCGAGGCCGTTTTCGGCGAGTCGTTGTGCGAAGTCTTTAGCCGTGGCGACGTTTTGTTCGTGAGCGTCGGGGTCGGCGGCGATAAACAAGCAGCGCGCCAGTTTCGGCCAATCTTTGTGCAATTCATCGATGAGCCCATTTTTTGGGTTAAGGCCTAAATAATCGACGCCTTCGACGCGATATGTCCCGATTGGGCTGCTCATCAAATATAGTTTTACATGCTCGCTGTAATGGCGACGCAAGCCACCGCAATAATGCGCAGCCGTCGATCCGCCATCGACGACAAAATCCGACCCAGTGATAAACTCCGCCTGCGACGACATGGCGAATTGCGCCAAATTGGCGACTTCGTCGACGAGCCCGGGGCGTCCCAGGGGGCATTGCGCGACCACGTCTCGATACAAATAGCCATCGGATCGTTTCGTCAAATCGATCGTCGACGGCGTGGCGATGAGATCGGTCGAAATGGCATTGATACGCGCCCCGCGTGCGCCCCATTTCACGGCTTCGGCCTGCACGCGTTTTGTCTTTGCATAGCTGGCGAGCGCGTAAGCAAATGCCGAATCGGGTTCGTCGCTGGGTTGAACAAACGTCAACTTGAGCAATTCATCGCAAGGCGCCATCATCAACCATCGATCGTTGCTTGGCGACGTAGCTGGCAATCGATGCCCCATCGCATTCGAAACGGTGAGTCCGCATCCGCCTGGGGCAATCACTTTGCCGACTTCTTCTAATAATGCCGCCGTTCCATACAAATTGGTTGCCAATATCTTTTCATACGATGCTTCATTGGGCGATACATTTGCCGTATCGACGAGCATATATATCGATCCTTCGGTTTGGGCATAATCGATAATGCGCACGATCGACTTTTTCGACGATATATCGACATGTGTTGCCACGATATCGAAGCCCGCCTGGGCGAGTTCTTTGGCAACGCTTTGTGCTCGCTTTAGCCGCACATCGCCCACGACGATTTTCATCGAAGCGCCAATTCGTCGTACAATGGCCATTCCCAGCTGGCTAGCGCCGATCCACAATAATACGCGTTTCATATTTTAACGTTCTCCATATATTTAAATTTCAATATATTTCAATATATCACACAAGTTTTTTTTCTGTCAATAACTTCGTGAGCTCGTCGATCTTTGCCTCCATTTCCGAAAGCTGAGATTTGACGTCGTCGTTGTTATCGCTCACCATGGCATCGACGAAGATCGAGTTGATCAACGACATGCCGATGATGCCGCCGGCGATGAGCAATAGCGAGAAGTAGATGCGCACGAGCGAGGCGGCAATCGGAATCGACAATCCCTCGGCGACGGCATCGGGAATTTCATACCATCCTTCGATCGTAAACAATCGGAATATTGTATAAATCGACGTCCACGGCGTGCCAAAAAACTCGGGCGAGGCGGACGAAAACATACAACAGCTTATCAATGCAAACGCCAATACGATGACGAAATACGACAACATAATGCCGTATGACTGGCGAAGTGCGAGGAAAAAGTTTCGGAATATGACATCGATACCGGGAAATAGCCGCACGAGCCTAAAGAATCGGAAGATGCGAAACATTCGTAGCACGAGCAAGAACGACAAATTCGGGAAAAGACCGGGCAATATATACATTGCAAGCGACGGCAACGATAATAATATGATCAAGCCGTCGAAACAGTTAGGCCCATTTTTCCAATAATTGACAAATCCAAATTTTCGCTGTTTGGCAATCATTTCGCCGACGAATATCAACGTGCACAAGGCGTCGAATACATCGAGCACGGGCGTTGCCCCCGCGCTCTCTTGCCAAAATATGATGACCGCATTTATACAAATGGTGATCATGATAAACTTTTCATTCAAAAGCCACCGCGTCAAAAAGCTCTCGCGTTTTTGGGGTTCGGGCGAAAGCAAATCCTGCTCGAGCCCCGACGCCGTTTTTTCTTCTTTCAATAATTCGTCTTGTTCGCTCATAATCTCACATATCGAGAACAAGCGCCGAAGCGCCATGTTTGCCGAAAAAACAACCCATACGCATAAAAACGATATAGAATGCAACCAAGGGCCATGGCTATGCGCAACCAAGGCCCGCAGAACAGCGCTATATAACGAATTCTTCCCTAGGTGTATTGCCTTTTTCTACGATTCGCCGCCACAAATTGCCCGCCTCTAGCCCCATCTACGCTTGCGCTCACGGGCACCGATGCGATACAGATCTCCCAAAAGCGCATTCTCATGCAAAAGTCTCTAAAGCCATGATCACCGAATACCTCCCCATCATCGCGGGCATTGCAGAAATGGCCGTTGCGATTTATCGCAAACGCCAACGCGATGCCGCGCAAGGCGACGACGATATCCGACAGCGCCACGATCTGGCCGTCGAATCGGTTGCGACGAACGACGCTCGCGATCCGCGCGATATCCTCGTGCCCGTCGTCGATACGTGGGTCGAAACGAGCCAAACGGCGTCGATAGGCGGCCTCGATATCTCGGGAGGGCTATTCTATAGCGACGAAGTGCAAGAGATCGATTTAGAAAACGGCTATTTGCCATGGCTCTGTTCCGATCGCACCGATGCAGTCATTGGCGACGACTTGTTATTTCGATACTTTTGGGGGCTAGAGCGTCGGGTTCTGATCGATGGGCCGCGCCGCAACATGTCGCCGCGCGATCTGGAACCTTGCCGCAGAGAAGTTTTGCGTTTGCGCCAATGCTATTCGATGCGCACGGCATTCGTTCGAGCGGCGAAGCAATTTGCGTGCATGTCGTGGATATTATCACACAACATACAGCTTTCGACGGCCGCTCCCAATCCCATCGATAGGGACTTTTGCGACGAAGCCTGCCGAGATTTGTTGCGCTGGCGCATTGCGCATTTTGCCGTTCAATTTCGCCCCATTCCCCCCATCATTCTATGGGCGTGGTACGATTCGCACCCCGATTATGGGCTCCCCGAGTCGGTTAAGAGCCATTTCGACGATTGTTATCGCAACTTCGAACGAGATTTTGCCAAGAGCTTTCCGCAGGGCTTGCGCACGAAGCCATCGCACCGCACACTCGCGATCATCTATCATTCGACGAATCCGCAACTCGGTGCGCTAGCCTACGACATTGCCGGTGGCTACGATGCCTTCGATCAAACGCGTGTATTGACCGAAATCGAGCCGTTGATTCGACGTTCGGAGTCGCTATTATCGCGTTGCCCTGCAACGCGATAATAGCCCGTATTGCCCAACGGGCAATACGGCGACAAAAGCCCGTATTGCCCAACGGGCAATAGGGCGACAAAAGCCCGTATTGCCCAACGGGCAATAGGGCGCAATTCGGCACGGCGTATGCGCGCAAGCCGCGACAGCGGCGAGCACATAGCCGGGCTGGAGCGCGTATTGCCCCCCACAGGGGGACAATAGCGCGACAAAAGCCCGTATTGCCCAACGGGCAATAGGGCGCAATTCGGCACGGCGTATGCGCGCAAGCCGCGACAGCGGCGAGCACATAGCCGGGCAAACTACTCACCGACGCAGTCGAAATCGCATTTGAATTTGTCGCCGTCGAGAATTTCGATGCGCAAATTTTCGATTTTCCAATAGTAATCGGCGAAGTATTTTTCTTTGCGCGTGAGCATGAGATTGGCGAGTTTGAGGTGATTTGGGCGATCTCTGAGGCTGTTGAGCAGCTCGGTGACGCCTTGGGCGCCGAAGTTTGCGGCATTCCAGACGATAGAAGAAATCGTGAGCATTGCTTCGACTTCGCGTGGCTGGTTTTTGAGAAGGGGCTGGGCGAACTCGAGGAAGACGACGAGTGGCGGCTTCGACATGAGGGATTGCGCGGCGCTGACGGGTTTTCCTGTTAGAGAACTGCGCGGGCGGCTAAGCATTGCTTCGTTGGCGTCATCGTCATATTTTGCGTTGGTGTGTGCGCCTTTGAGGCCGACGGGGGCCGTCGACATCGACTGATGCCGCGGCGTTGGCACGACAATCGATTCGTCGCACTCGCCACCTGGCGTAAAATAGACGGCTTGCGGGCGAATCTGCGATTGCGACGGCTTGCAGGCAAAGGGCTCGGGGGCTTGGACCGTATGCGGTGCACGTGGACGCTGCATATTTTGCCCCATCGCATTGGGGGCTTGAGCTCTGGGAAGCTGGGAATCGCTAGGGTTTTGCAGTGCTGGTGACATTTGGCGTGCGCCCGGCATTTGATGCGCCGATGCACGCGGATTTTGCGCTCCCATCATACTTTGGGAATCGCTAG
>SFMP01000096.1 GCA_004554395.1 Myxococcales bacterium
ATTGGTTTATACTGACTTTTCGACCTAAACGCGATCCCGATTTGTCTATTCTTGACGAAGAACCCGAATACGTGACTTTTCTCGTTGATATGGCCAATCGTAGAGTCGTTGCCGCTGAAGATTTCGAAGCCGCACGTCCTTTGTTTGATTGCTTGCTCGCTCGCGTTGACCACTATGCGGATATAGATGCGCAAGAACGACTCGTCTCGATCGATGATATCGCACAGGTTGCAACAGTAATAAAATCGAAAAAGATGTGGAATGTTGAAGGATCTTCGCTCCTCCCAGATACATTTGAATTCAATAATTATATGCCTGTATTTGAGAAAAAAAGCGATAAAACCACAATAACATTTTACATTTCAAAACAAGTCACGCTTGTCGACCGACAGTGCATGGTTTTGACGATCACGCCTCATTCGATTACGCTAGAGCCAAGCGAGAGTCACACTGAACGTTAATCTGCTCCATTCGTCCTATCCCCATCAATGGGGATAGGAAACTCATGACTTCATAGAGTCCCATGAGCCATCGGTGCCCACAGTCCCCTATAACTCAATCTCGCGGGATTCTATTCATCTATTTTTCGCGCCCCCGAAACATCGAGGCTAGCTTGGACGCGGTCGATAACTGCGGCGAGGCGGTAACCGCCGATGAGGTTGGAAACGGTGCAACCGGCTTGTTTGAGAATGCGCTCGGCGAGGTATCCGCGCAAACCGACTTGACAATAGACGACGATGGGGCGAGTTTTATCGAGGCTAGACAAGTGTGCACGAAGCGAATCGAGTGGCATATTCGTTGCGCCCTCGAGGTGACCGTTGGCAAATTCGCCTGGCGTGCGCACGTCGAGCAATAGTGCGCCATCGCGGACGGCATGACGCCAAGCATTCTGGCGAATCGGCGTCGACAAACCGTCGAGCACGTTTTCGGCCATATATCCCACCATATTGACGGGGTCTTTAGCCGCGTTAAATGGCGGTGCATAGCACAATTCTAGATCGGTCAAATCCGAAACCGTTGCCCCCATCGAGATGGCCGTTGCGACGACGTCGATGCGTTTATCGACGCCTTCACCGCCGGCGGCTTGCGCACCCAACACTTTGCCATCTTTGCCAAAGATGAGTTTGAGCACCATTTGCTGAGCCCCGGGGTAATACCCCGCATGCGAAAGTGGATGCGCAATGACGACGTCATAATCGCGCGATTCGGCAGTGAGCGTCTTTTCGTTCAACCCTGTCGCAGCGAGCACGGTGTCGAAGACTTTGACTATCGATGACCCGATAAAACCGCGCTGTTTTGTGTGTTTCCCCGTCATATTGCCGGCAACGGTGCGCCCTTGATGATTGGCAGGCCCTGCCAAAGCTAGCGACATGGGCTTTTTATCGCCTTGTCGGAACAAGCGAATCGCATCCCCGACGGCATAAACATCCGGTGCACTCGTGCGGAGCTCGTCGTCGACGACGATATAACCGCGTTCGTCGAGCGCCACACCACTATCTTTTAAGAATGCCGTATCGGGCGCAACGCCTATCGCCAACACGACGAAATCCGAATCGACATATCGGCAATCCATTAAACGCGTCCGGATCCCGACCTGCTCGCCATGGTCATCGCAAATCGGCTCAAATCCCTTCACACCCGACCCGAGCTGCAACTTCACGCCGCGTTCGAGAAGCGCAAATTCGGCAAACGACGCTATATCTTCGTCGAAAGGCGCCAAAACTTGGCGTGCCGCCTCGATCAACATCACATCCAGGCCCGCTTTTTTGAGGTTCTCGGCGATTTCTACGCCGATAAACCCACCGCCGACGACGATGACCTTATCTCCGCGCAATTGCGATTTCATCGCATGGCGAATGGCGTCGACGTCGTCCAAATTGCGCAGCGTCAGAACGCGTTTATCGTCGATCCCAGCAATTGTCGGACGCACGGGGCGAGCCCCTGGCGACAATAACAACTTATCGAACGATTCTTCGTATTCTTTGCCATCGTGGCGAATGCGCACGACGTGTCGTGCCGCATCGACGCTTACGACCTCACTCTCGACGCGAACGTCGATGCGAAACCGCGTCTGCATCGACTGCGGCGTCTGCACCAACAGCTGCGATCGGTTCTCAATCGCGCCCCCCAAGTAATAGGGCAAGCCGCAATTCGCAAACGAGACGTACGGCGAACGCTCGATTAACACGATTTCGGCATCCTCTTCGAGACGACGTAGACGCGTCGCCGCACTCGCTCCACCAGCTACTCCACCGACGATGACATATTTTTTCGACATAATAGTCTCCTTTATGTTGCGCATTTTTCTTGCGAAGTTTCGTTGTCGTTTTGCAATCCCAATTCGTCCAATTGGAGGCATTGCATGGTCAATTCAAACACGATCTCCACGTCGTCAAGAGCACACAACGCTTTTTCTTTTTCTCTCACCATCATCGCCCGGCGCAAATCCGACGCAAAATGCGTTTCTATGCGTGAATTCTTCCGAAAGTTCATCTTCGACAGGCAACACGAGTTTGTATTTGACAATGCCAACCGTCGGGTTGTCGTCATCCGCCTTCCTAGTGTCATGAAATATTCTAACACACATATACATTTGGCCAATGTCTTTGTGCTTAAGTACCCCCGTTTTTAAATCAATCAGAACAAAACATTTTAATATAAAATGATTAAAAACCAGATCAATATAGAAATCTTGTGTTTCGGTTTTGATATGCATCAGTCGTTCAAAAACGACATGCCGCTGCCTTGTTCATGGTTCAATGCTTTGGCGAGTTTTGGCGTTTTTTTAACGCCCTATTGCCTGCGGCAATACGGGCTTTTGGTGCCCTATTTCGCCCTTTGGGCTCAATACGGGCACTTTGCACGGCTATGTGCTCGGGCTTTCGCCCTTGTGCGCATACGCCGTGCATTTTTGGTGCCTATGGCACATCGACTAGAAGCAATTCAATCCGAGATTGACTCGCAATTGGAAGTACTCATCGCTCAATGCAAAGCGCGTGAGTTCTTCGATGCGTTCGTCGTTCGTGAGTTTCGAAACGCCGATGGCCTTATCGCTTTCGCGGATGCAGGCACAAGCCATTTCGAAGTCGCCGCTCATGAGCAAACCGACGCGGTCACACGTAAAGTCGACGCCCTTGAGCCACAACGACGTGTTAATCGGTTGCTTATTGATCTCGATCTGACGCAACGACTGCTCGATTTGTTGTCTCGATGCCACATCCAATCGCGTAAACGTGTTGATAATGGCCATTCCAAGACCATTATTGACTTGTCTGACGCCTCGGAAGAAGCAAATCGAAGCCTCGAGAACCGCTTTCAAATCGGCCGAACGCCAACCGAATCCCGACATGAAGTACGATTGGAACATGTGGAGGTTACGCGCGAGGATAAATCTCAAAGCGTGCGTATCCATGCCAGAGAGCATGCGTTGCGCCACGATAAACGCGTTGTAGTTGACGTTAGCGATGCGCATACCGTGATCGAGAACTGGGCTGACGTAGACTTCGGGCGCCGGCATCACGCCGAGCATCCAAGCGATACGGCTATAATCGCGAACGAACGGCGTTTCCGCCATCGTCTGTACGATGTCGCGTTTCTTGCTACGCTTTTCGATACCAGCATCTTGATCCTTTCTATGGGCAAACGCCTCGGAGAGGAATTTGCGGCACTGCATGAAGAAGCGCGTCAGCTCCGAACCGCGAATCGTCGGGTGCGTGAGGAGATTCGTGCAATCTTCTGCCGTTAGGCGCTGGACATCGGTATTGTAGAGGAAATCGCCCAAACCACTTTCGTGATGTGCAACTTCGTCTTCGCGAGCGAGCTGTTTTGCGCACGTGATATCGGTAATACACCATGCTTTGTCGTACTGTTCGGAGCGATAGTACAAGAAATAGAGCTGTCGATAGAATTTGAGCTCTTGCTCACGGTTCATATTGTTGCCTTGGAGGCGAATGAGCGTGCGCGTTTCTTCGATCGCTTCGTCGGTATGATCGGGCATGCGGATGTAGAGTTCAGCCAAGATATTGTGCAATTTCTCATCGTTCGGATCGATGAGGCTCGCTTGCTGGAACGCTGCAATGGCGTTATCCCATTCATTGAGACGCGAGCGATAGATTTCGCCCAAGCCGTACCACAACAATTTCAACGTATCGCGGAAGGCGTCGGGGTCTTCGCCTTTGACGCGTTGAATCATCGCCTTGTAGTTGCTCTCGAGCGTTTCCCAATCGCGCGAAGCCGTCAAGATCTTGTCGATCGACTCGAAGGCGCGCAATTTGCTCACGTTCAAATCGAGCGTCTTGTTGAAGTATTCGACCGCTTTGACGTCGTCTTGGAGCTCGTCGCGATAGATAACGGCAATCGCATAGTAGAATTCCGCCACCTTCTCGTCGTTTTCTTCATTCTCGCACAATTTCTCCATAATCGAGATCGCGTTTTCCCATTGCGCTGTCGCGTGGTAAATGGCGAGCAATTCGTTGAGGACGATGCGAGAATTCGGGAGTACTTCGAGCGCACGATAATACGTTTCGATTTGACGTTCTGGATCGCCAATTTTCTCGCTGTAAATCTTGGCAATTTCCATCAACTTGGCAAATTTCAAGTTCTTATCTTCGATGCGTTCGACGAGGATATTCATGTAGTAGACGAGCGCTTCCCAATCTTCCATTTCGTCGCAAACTTCGATGATGAGTTCGAGCGACTTCGTCTGCGATCCATCGGCTTCGAGGATGCGTTCTAGGAGCTGGCGCGCGAGCCCCAGTTCGCCCAACGCTTTCTTCGCCACGGCGCAGTTGTAGTAGATTTGGATGTGATCGGCGGGTTGCAAATCGTCGGCGAATTTCTCGAGCAAGACTTGGAACATGTTGTAGGCACGTTCGTAGTCTTTCGCTTCGAGCAATTCTTCGCCCATGCCCATGAGCGTCGGCGAGAATTCTTGGTTGAGCTCATACGATGCACGGTAGAATTCGAGTGCTTTTTCGTGCTGCATCAAATTCTGGCAGCAGTAACCCGCTTTGTAATTGAGGACATAGAGCTGAGCTGCATCTTCGGTAAACGCCACGCCATTGATGACGATTTCGTAGAGAACGAGAGCTCGCGCATAAGCCTTTTCTTCGAGGTATTTCTCGGCCAAAGGCCAAGCGGCGGCAACACAACCCGGTTGAAGCGTCAACGCTTCGTTGTAGTACGCATAAGCATTGAGTGAATCGTCAATTTTATGCAACGAAACATCGCCTAGCATGCAATTGATTTGCGCTTTTGCATCGAGTTCGCGCGTAAATTCGACTTTCTGCTTCAAAATGCGAATGAGGCTGTTCCAATCTTCATGGCGTTGATACATCGCCGCGAGTGCATCGATAGCTGGCATATAAGACGCATCGATATCGAGGCAGATTTTGTAGCGCTCTTCGGCATTCTGATCGTCTTCCAAGTTTTTGTCGTAGATCGTACCGATGCGGAAGTGAACCGCAACCGCCTCTTGCATATCGGAAATGCAATCGATGACGCGTCCCAAGTAGTCGATCGCGCTAATGTAGTCTTCGCAATGCTCATAGAGATCGGCCAAAGCATAGAGCGCAGCCACATCGCTCGGAACGATTCCGATAATTGCTTGGAACGATTCAATCGCATGATACGCATCTTGGAGCTTGTCGCGATAGACGACGCCCAAATCGCGATACAATTCGACGTGATCGGCTGGATTCGACAAAATGCCGATATGCGAATTGACGATATCGATGAAGTCTTGCCAGCGTTCGACGATCTTATACATGCGTTCCAATTCGACGAATGCCGGAGCATACGACGGATCGATGAGCATGACTTGCGTCATACTGGCGATCGCATTTTCGATGTCGTTGAGGTGGTGTTCGTAGACCTGCGAAACCTTCGTATAGATCGAGACGTGTTGTTCGGGCTCTTGGAATGCGGCGAGCTGATATTCGTAGACTTTGAGCAAATCGGTCCAGCGTTCGAGCGCGATATCGAGGCGTTCCAAAGCGACGAGTGCTTCGGCATGCGTCTCATCCATCGCGACGACCTCGGCATACGAAGCCGCGGCCTTCTCGTTATTCTGGAGCATGTTCTCCCAAATCGTACCAATTCTAAACCGAACGGCGATCTTCTCCTCGACGTCGTCGAGGACTGCCATCTCGCGTTCGAGAATGTCGATGAGTTCGCTCCATTGCTCTGCCATCTCGTAGATACGCGCCAACTCTTTCATGACGTCGAGGCGATCTTCCGAGAGCTTAAACGCCTGAATATAGCATTCGATCGCCTGACCGACGTCGCCGATCTTCTCTTCGAAGACCTTGCCCAATTCCATATAGAGCGAGACGCGATCGTCGGTAACCGTCGTCAACTCGAGGCGTTTCGACAAGATATTGACGAGTTCATCCCAGTTTCCGAGTCTCCAATAGATCTCGGTCATGGCGGCCAAGGCATCGAGGTTCTTCGGATCTTGATCGAGGACAAAGGCGAAGTGATTCCACGACGCCTCGTTATCGTTGAGGTGGTGGAAGTACCAGCGAGCGACGATATTGTGCAATGCCAAGACGTCGGCAGGCGATGTCGCTTGGGCGATCATGCCTTCGAACTGTCCGACGAGTTCGCCCCACGATCCCGTCGCTTCGGCGAGTCGTTGCAATTCCGCCATAAAGTCGGCGTTTTTCCAGTTTTCGGCAATCGCCGATTGGAGCACGACAAACGCCATTTGCGGCTGTTGGAGTTTTTCTTCGGCGATCTTCGCACCGCGTTCGAGCAAGCTCAAGCGCAACGCTGCATCGTCGACGATATCGGCGCGTTCAACATAAGCGCTGAGCAACTCTTGCCAGCGTTCGTGATTCGTATAGAGCTCTTCGAGCGTGGCAAAGACGTCGTGACGCGATGCGTCGAGATCGAGAATCGCTTGATACGCCGCCGCCGCCTGGTCGATATCGGCAACTTGGAGCTCCCAGATCCCCGCAATTTGCTTGTAGAGCGCGACTTTCGTCTCGAGATCGTCGGCATTATCGATCTTCGCATGAAGCGTATTGACGACGTCTTCCCAGCGACCTTCGCTTTCATACAAGCGTTCCAATTCGTTGAGCGCCTGAGCATGCGTCGCATCGAGCTGAACGACATAGAGCCAAATGTTGATCGTATCGTCGACGCGCCCCAAGTTATCGAGCACGCCCGCCAATTTCACGGCGCAAGCGAGCTGATCTTCGAGATTGAGTTGATTGCTTTGGAGGATTTCCCGCAAGATCTCCGCCAAATCATCGGGATTGTCGAGGACTTCGTCGAGTGCTTCGATGGCACGCAATGTCTCGAGATCGGTCGGAACGACGTCGTGCGCATTGCGCCAGTAATCGAGCGACCGCTCGTTATCTTCGAGTTTATCGCGATAAATGCGACCGAGTTTGCGATACGTTTCCAAGTGCAAGTCGACATCTTCGGCGGCGAGCGGAACTTGTCGCTCGACGACTTCGGCGACGTCGGTCCAGCGTTCACAACGTTCAAACAAGACTTCGAGGTTTTGGAGTGCAATCAAATTGTCGCCCAAGACGTCGAGTACCTGATACCACAAATCGATGGCATCGTCGGTCTTGCCCAATATCTCGCTATTGAGTTGTGCACGTTTGCCCCAGAGCTCCACGCGCTGTTGATCGTCTTGGCTCGCCGCCGCCTCTTTATCGTAGACTTCGTCGAGCGATTGCCAATCTTCGCGAGCTTGGTAAATTGCCTCTAGCGACAACAACGCATCCCAATACCCCGGATCGAGGTTGAGAATTTCGTCGTAGGCAGCAATTGCCGCATCGCCATCGCCCAAACTATCGTTGAGAACGGCGCCCAAACGCATATAGAGCATGATGCGTTGATCGTCGGAATCGACGACCGGGATTTCGCGGCGAATGATCGCCACCAAATCGGTCCAACGCTCTTGAGCCAAATAAATGCGATCGAGGGCTTCCAAGCTCTCCAAATGTTCCGCGTCGAATCCGAGCACGCCTAAGTAGCATTTTTCGGCATTCTCGTAGTCTTCCAAATGGTGATCGTAGGTCTGCGCCATGCGAAGCGTAAGGTCTTGCTTGATCAAATCGTCGTCGCAAGCCGCAATCGCATTGCTGTAGTATTCGGCGTTATGCGTCCAATCTTGGATGATTTCGCTCAATTCGTCGATCTTCGACAAGCAGAGTTCGTCGCCCGGACGTTCGCAAAGGGCACGACCATATATCGCCAATCCCTCGGCGATGAGGCTGAGCTGGTTGAGATAGACGTCGGCAATTTCGATGAATTTATCGTAGCGATCGTTGTGATCTTCGATGTGATCGACGAATTGCAAATCGAGGTTGACGAGCTCTTCCCAAGCTTCGTTATCGCGATAATACGCCTCGAGAATCTCGGCGATTTGTGCACATCCATGACCCGCCGTAAACATGCGATACAGCGATTCGATCGCCTCGGGTTGCCCCGGCACGATCATGTGCATCTCGTTGTAACTCGCTATCGCTTCGTCGTAGTTGCCCAAATACATTTCTTGGACCGCACCCATGCGATAGTAGCTTCCCAAGCGCTCCTCGTCGGTTTCGGCCATATCGATTTCGGTGCGCAAGATTTCTGCCAATTCTTGCCACTGTTCGGTCACCTCGTAGAGGCGATCGAGTCCACGAATGGCGTCGACATCGTTGGAATCCAATTCCAATATCTTGCGATACGCTTCGATAGCCTTATCGGGTGCCCCGAGTTTTTCTTCATAGACGAGTGCTTCGTGTTTGGCGACGATGATCGCCGACATCGAATCACTGCCCAAATCGGCGATGAGATCGTTCAATTTCGCGACGAGATCAGACCAGCAATCGCAAAGCTCTGCCAACGATTCGACTTTCTGCCACGACTCGTCACGCGCCACATCGCGCGACAAAGCTCTAAACCAGGCATCGAGCGATGCTTTCGGGTTCTCGAGCATTTCTTCTTCGACGATGCCGATCGTTCCCAACAGATTGATCGCCTCTTCGTTGTCGTCGCAACCCGTCACGAGAACTTCGTAGACTTTGACGAGCTCTTCCCAACGAGCCAAGTTGTGGTAGACGGGAACGAGGACTTTTGCCGCTTCGACGGCAACTTCACCACCCAAAGCAACGATCTCTTCTAACGAAGCAATGCTCTGAGCATGGTCCGGTGCCATTTCCAACACATCTTTGTAGACTTCGATGGCTCGCGAGCAATCGTCCATATTGCGATACCAGCACTCGGCCTGGCGGAATTTGAACACGACGCGCGCTTCTTCATCTGTTTCGATCGCCTCGCGGCGCTCTAAGATGTCGAGCAAATTCGTCATGTCATTCGTCGCCAAATAGAGTCGATCGAGCGCCTCGAGGGCCTCTGCATTCGTCGCCTCGATATCGAGAATGCGCTGATACGTCTCAATAGCTCCGACGTTGTCTTCGAGCTTCGTCTCTTGCAAAACGCCCATCTTGAAGAGCAAATCGACGCGCGACGCATCGTCTTCGACGTTCTCGAGCTTCGCCGTATAGACGTTGAGCAATTCGGCCCAATCTTCTTTCCCCAAATACAACCGTTCCAAACAATCCAATGCCGTCGGCTCGCCTGCTTCATCGGCCAAAATATCGGCATGAATGGCTATCGCTGCATCGACATCGCCCAAGATCTCTTCGTGAATCGAAGCCGCTTGGAAGAGCAATGCTTTGCGCTCCTCGGGCATTTCGACGAGTTTCGATTTGGCCGTCAAAACTTCGGCGAGCTCTGTCCACGCCTCTTTCTCGCGATACAACTCTTCGAGCGCGTTCAAAATCTCGAGATCTTCGGGGTCTTTTTCGCGAATCTCGACATACGTCGCTATCGCGGCATCGAGGTTTTCCAAGTGTTCGCGATAAATCGACGCCACCATGCACTTGATGTTCTTTGCCGCTTCGACGTCATCGGCGTCGACTGTCGCCTCGTTCATCACGCCGACGAGTTCGTCCCATTTGCCCAATACATCGGCATAATTAAACAACTGTTCGATCGTCTCTTGGCTACGCAAGTCTTCTTTCAAGCTACGGGCATAAGCTTCATAAGCTTTTTCGTGCTCTTCGCCGCGTTGCTCATAGAGCATCGCCTCTTCGTGCAAAATGTCGCGGCGACGCTCGGGCTCGACGATGACCCGCAAAAGCTGCTCATCGGTCCAGCAACGACGTTGCCACGCATCGTTCGCATCGTAAATCGGCAACAATATCTCGGCTATCTGCTCGACAATCGCACCCTCGCCTTTCTCGAGCATCACTTCTAAACCGCTTATCGCCATTTCGTGCGACGGATCATGCGCCAAGATATTGCTATAAATCTCAAATGCGCGATCCGACTCGTTCAAATGCTCGCTCAATATCGATGCCATGTGGCATTCGATTTCATCGCGCGCCGCTTGATCCTCGACGAGTTCCAATCGACGTTCGCAATTGGCTACCGCCTCTTCCCAGCGTTCACACGCCACATAGAGACGATCGAGCGATTCCATCGCATCGGTATTCTCGGGGTGCTTCTCGAGAACTTCGAGCATCGTATCGATGGCGCCTGCATTATCGCCCAACGACGCCTCTTGGATCGATGCAATTTGCATGTTGATCCCGAGTAAAACTTCGTCGTCTTCGGTCAATTTCGCTTCCGCATGCAAAACGCCAATCACGTCTTCCCACGATTCCAAGCGAATAAACGTCTCTTTGAGGTAATTCAACACCTCCTGATCCGCACCACCCACTTCGAGCCCGAGGCGACCATATTCGATGGCCTTGTCGCGGTTATCGAGCTGCGTCTCCCAAAGGCTACTCAATTCGAGCGCATACTGCGTCAACAATTCGGGGTTCTCTTCGCGCGATATCGATTTGGCTACGCCTTCGAAGATTTCGATGACTTTTTGCCATGCCTCATAGCGCTGTGCCAAATCCATCAACACTTGCTTGACGATTTCGCTCGCCGGAGCACTCATCATCGCCCTTGCCAAGCAATCGATTGCCCCTGAGCCATCTTCCAAATATTCGCTACAAATCTGCGATGCGCAAACGTAATAGCTCAATTTATCGGCAACATTGGGCAAAACATCGCCCAAGCGGACCAATACCGATTTTAATTCGGGATATTTCTCTTGCGTCGCATAAACTTTCGACAAAGCACGCGCCACTGTATCGACGCGAACTTCTGCTTCGAGCAACGCCTCAAGCCCAGCTATCGCACCCTCGTGCGCAATATCGATCAACAATATATTATCGTAGCAGTCGACGCTTGCGTCGTATTCCGACAAATGCAAGCGATAGACTTCGCCCAACTCAAACCAAAGCGCTATCGCTTCTTCTGGGTCGATCCCCGAAACGCTACGATCAACCCACAAGGCGACGTCGTCTTCGCGCACCAATTTGGCACCATAGACGATGCCTACCATGCCTTCTTCGTTCTGCTCGGTTTCTTCGCGCGACTCCGTAAACGCATTGCCAACGCCCAATAATTCGAGCTGTTTCTCGATCACGCGAGCCAAATCTTCGTACGATTCCGTCTCGGCATACAAGCGATGCAATTCGACGAGTGGACGACCATCTTCGGGCAACAGCTCGCAGACGCGCTCATACGACTCAATGGCACCCGCCTTGTCGTTCAAGTGATTCTCGTGGATACGCGCTCCGCTCAAAAGCGTTTCGGCGAGCTCGGCGGGCGATTTGGCGAGTTTCATGCGACGCTCGTTGACTTCGAGCAACTCGTTAAATCTGCCCTCGCGTTCCAAAATGCTCTCCAAGGCACCGAGCGCTCGGATATCTTCGGGATCATCGGCGAGCAACGATTCAAATATCTTCTGCGCCTCGGCCGCTTTATCGAGGTATTCCAAGCACAAACAACCAATGCGATAATTGAGTTCGCGCTTAAACGCCACGTCGTCTGTCTTATCGAGTTCACTGCGGAACAATGCGACGACCTTTTCGGCATTCCCCGTCTTGCCCGAGCTGCGAACCAATCCATCGTATGCCTGTTCATAGCGAATGTTGTCGCTCACGACTTTCATATACCAAGCATAAGCTTGATCGTCATTCGCCAACTTCGTCTCGAATAATTTTGCTAAACGCAAACCATAAGCCGAACGCTCTTCGATGTCTTCGCTACTATTATAGAGAATCTCCAACATCTTAGCCAAATCTTCGTATTTCGAGCGATTCTCATAGTAGCTCACGAGTTCTTTGGCCGCGACGGCATCGTTCGCATCGATCGTCAAAATCTTCTCCAACGTCGTCATCGCGCGATCGCTATCGCCCAACGAATTGGCATAGACGTGAGCCGCTCTCAACAACACCGATTTCTTATCTTCGTCGTCTTTAAGCGTCTTCGACAATTGTTCGAACAATTTGACGACTTCGGGCAAATTGTCGTTTTCGGCATAATACGCCTCAAGCGATGCCCAATCGCGCTCTTCGATGAGCAACTTGCGCAGTGCATCGATACCCTTGGCGTATGTCGGATCGATCGCCAAAACGCGACGCCACGTCGCAATCGCATCGACGTTGTCATTCGCCTTATCGCTATACAACGCACCCAATTTCTGGAGCGCTTGGAACTGCTCGTCTGCATCTTCGGTCAAGGCGATGCGATGTTCCATAATGCCCGCCAAATCGCTCCAACGCTTTTCGCTCTCGTAGAGCGATTCCAACGACGAAATCGCTTCGGCATTGTTCGGATCGCGTTCCAAGACGTCTTTCCAAACGTCGATCGCCGCGCCATTATTGCGCATCTTCGTCTTCGCAATATCGGCCATTTCTCTGAGCAATTCGATTTGATCGGGCAACGAATCCATCCGCTGCAATTCCCGACGATGAATGTCGAGCAATTTTTCCCAATCTCGACGCTCCGGATACAAAACTTTCAACGCCTCGATCGACGCCTCGTGCAAAGGCTCAACCGACAACACGTTCTCGAAGTATTTCACCGCATCGACTTTGCGATTCATCTTTTCGAGATAAATCATCGCGATGCGATAATAAAAGTCGACTTTCTTCTCGTCGTTGCCGTTTTCGGCTTGCGTATCGAGCAATTTGACGAGCTCAGGCCAGCGGCGCATCTTCTCGTAAATCTCGACCAAGCTCTCGAGCGCAGCTCTATTCCCCGGCGCAACCGCCAAAAGCGCCTCATACATCTTGAGGACCATCGACTCTTGCTTCGTCTCATCGCGATAAACGCGTATCATTTCCTGATAAATGTCGACTTTTTCTTCGACTTTATCGACCGCATTGACGAGCTCTTTCGACAAAACATCGACGTATTGATTCCATTTCTGCTGATCGCGGCTCAAAATCGCCAAACGCCATTTCAAACCCACGTTATCGGCTACCTTACGGCTCGTCTTGCGCATCATTTCGACGGCGCGATCGAGTGCCTTAGCGCTCAATGCATAATCGGCAACGCGATGCGCAACTTCGACCGCAACCGCCGTCTCGTCCGACTCCGTTTCCCGAACTTGCGCCTCGATCGTCTGCTCCACTTTGCGCCAATTCCCCGTCGCAACGAGTGCCAAATCTTCCACGATCTGCGCATTCTTCGTCGATTCGAAATGGCTCAAGCGTTCCTTGCCTTCTTCGATCTCCTGCGTTCGGAAACACGCTATCCAGCCCATCGTCTCCGATATCGCCAAACTACCCGCCTCAGAAGCATTCTCAAGCGCCACCTTGTGCGCCTCCATGATGCCACTCCAGACGTCGGGCGAGCTCGTCACCAAGCGCGACAACCGCTCATACAACTCGCGGGCGACTTCGCCATCGCCGTTCAATATCTCGCCCCATACCTCTGCCAACTGAATATCGCCAGGGTTGTGGAAATCGACGATGCGAAGAGCCTCGACATAACCGTCGATCGTGCCCAAACCACGATAATAATCGACGCGTTCCGTCCAATCCATCGACGATAAATCGACTTGCTCCGTCGTCGACGCCTGCGGTTCGTCTGCGACTTGCGCCGTTTCCTCGGCAGAATCCAACGACGATTCCGATTCGTCGCTCTCTTCTGCTTCGACGTCGTCCGATGTCTCTACCGCGTCGGGTTCTACCGCCGTCGATGACTCTACCGATTCGGATGAGTCGGACGTTTCCACACCGGCGGCCTCAACCGTCGTCGATGCCTCCTCGGCATTCTCAGGGTTCAATCCTTCTTCATTCCTGATCTCTTCGCTCATGCTAATCCCCTATTCGTACACACGAACCATATATAAGCGCCCCAGCTACAGTCGCAACCGCATCCATGACGCACCTAAAACTTCGACGATCTATCGACCCTTTGCTCTAGGTCGCAAAAAGCCAAAATATCGCCGTCTTGTACTACACATCCCATAATTGTACAAGTTTTGACGCCTTCCCTTTCTTCAAACCCAAAACACACTCGCCATTATCGCACATTCCCCCACACAGGCGACCCAACCTTCGATACAACTTCAATGCGGCAATTATCGTTAGCACCTACCCCACCTGTGATTATTCCCCAAAAACGCAATTTTTCTCCTAAAGGTCGCATTTTTTTTCTACTTCTGGTATCCACCACGAAAGCGACGCATTCCGTTCGACAAAACCGCGACGCAACATCACCGCCAGTTCTGGACCGCTCCGGGCCGCGTTCTTCGAGCGCCATCCCCATGCCCCACATGGCACATCGTCGACGACTAAAATGACCTCTTGAACAACGATTATTATGTCTGAAAAACGAAAAGTAGCCTTATTTTCTACGAACTTCTGCCCCTATTCCCAAACTTTCGTCTACGACGAAGTCACGCACCACGAACGCTACATTGCCGACGTCTACACCATCAACCGCATGAACGCCGACCGCTTCCCCTACGATCGCGTCTTCGAATTCGACAAATCCCTCATCGGATCCATCGAGAAGCACTTCTACCGAATCTTCCTCTACAGCCCATTCCGCCAATATCAACTCAAACGCGGCAACTACGACCTCATCGCCGCGCATTTCGGCCCCGGCAGCCTCTATACGATGCAATTCGCAAACGCTACCAACCTGCCACTCGTCACCACTTTCCACGGCTACGACGTCCCCCTTCTCATGACCGCCCGCCGCTTCCACCCGCAATTCTGGCGCTATTGGTACCTCAGCCGATGGATGCTCAATCGCATCGACCGCTTCTTAGCCGCCAGCGACGAGCTCCACGACCTCCTCGTCGAACTCGGCGCGCCCCCCGAAAAAGTCAAAACGTGGTGCCTCGGCGTCAAAATCCCCGCACTCGACGCCGCACCTCCGCGAACGGGCAAAAATCTCATCCAATGCGGAAGATTCGTCGAAAAGAAAGGTTTCATCGATACTCTGCAAGCATTCGCCAATGTCCGCGAATATTATGCACAAAACGGCCGCACTTTCGACCTCCATCTCTCCCTCGTCGGCGACGGCCCACTCCTCCCACTCTGCCGCCGTTACGTCGAACGCAACGACCTCTCCAACAACGTCTCATTCCTCGGCGCCATCCCACAAGACGCCCTCTTCGAACGCATCACGCAAAGCGACATCCTCCTCTGCCCCAGCGTCATCGCACGAAACGGCGACCGCGAAAGCGGCATCCTCGTCGCAAAAGAAGCCGGCGCCCGCTTCGTCCCCGTCATCGGCACGCGACACGGCGGCATCCCAAGCATCATCGACGACGGCAAAACGGGCTTCCTCGTCGACGAACGCTCTCCCGACCAAATCGCACAAAAAATCATCCAACTCCTCGAAAACGACGAACTACGACGCAACATGGGCATCGCCGCCCGACACAAAATCTCCACCGAATACGACCTACAAGAACGCATCCGCGTCCTCGAAACGCACTACGACGAAGTCATCGACGAAAAACGCGCACAGACGCACTAACGACACATATCTGCACCGCCTCGGGTCGCCCTATTTCGCGCGTTGCGCTCAATACAGGCTCTGGCCGCCCTATTTCGCGCGTTGCGCTCAATACGGGCTCTTTTGACGCCCTATTGCCCGTTGGGCAATACGGGCTTTGGCTACGGCTATGTGCTCACTGCGTTGCGCGCATACGCCTACG
>SFMP01000097.1 GCA_004554395.1 Myxococcales bacterium
AGGTGGTACGATAAGAACATACGATGAGTTCATCGGAAAATCTATATGTTTACGTTTAATAATTTATGTTGGTCTTATCTGTTGTACGTTTCCAGTTAATATACTTGTTTTCTCGTACTTACCCATATCAAAGGTTTTATCCTATTTGTTCGCTTTAATTCTTAGCTTATCAGCATCGTTTTTGGTGCTTGAATTATGTTTTCTTATTTATTTCTTCATGTTGGTTATAATGGATGCAGCTGTCGGTTGTAATCATTTATTCCAATTTCGATATACGTTGAATCGCTATGTAAAATTACCGAAATTGTTTTTACCAAAGTATTTAGACGACGACAATAGCGACCTCGATGCCGAAGTTGAGGAGGTAATTAAAAAAGCAAATGATATAGAAAATGGCGAATCTCAAAATGGTCTTGCCGATGATTCTGAGAGGGGTAGCGAACTATCGGAGCAACACAGCGAAGCCGAACCTAAATCGGATTATAGAATCGTATTGCTCAAGGCGACGATTGTATCGGTGAATGAAGCTGGATTTCTCGTGTATATTGGACTTGTTTATACTTATGGAGGATTGGCGTATTTACATTCGATCGCCTTAGAAAAGCCGAGCTT
This sequence comes from Myxococcales bacterium, assembly GCA_004554395.1. Classification (GTDB taxonomy): domain Bacteria; phylum Myxococcota_A; class Bradymonadia; order UBA4248; family UBA4248; genus UBA4248. The sequence goes on from SFMP01000097.1 coordinate 613, forward strand.
CATGCAAGCCCTCAATGTGTTAGTGTCTGAGAATTCAGTTGTTCGATTTTTTCATAAGACATCGCCACAGGAATTCGTCGGGAAGAAAATCGATGTCGCAATCGATCGATTTAAGCCTAGCAATGCACGATTATTGCGAGAGCAGAGTGATGAACGGATGAAGTCGTTTTGGGGTTGGATTCGAGATAACTCAGAGATCGAATCTAAAACGATGACGATTGAGGTTTAATGCGTTTGGAAGTGTATGAGTATGGCGAATGATAATCCGAGCGACAACAGAATGAAGATCGATGAGGCGACGACGTCGTGGCAAGTGTTTGGCAATCCATCTTTGCCCATTCATGGTCAAGCGGCTGGCGATAGGCGGTATTTCCATGCCATAGTGTAGCCGTATTGAGGTGCAAGCCGAAATAGGCGTAGCCGACGCCGTATTGACCAACGGGAAATAGGCGTCGCCATAGCGTAGCCGTATTGAGGCGCAAGCCGAAATAGGCTTAGCCGACGCCGTATTGACCAACGGGAAATAGGCGTCGCCATAGCGTAGCCGTATTGAGGCGTTAGCCGAAATAGGCGTAGCCGACGCCGTATTGACCAACGGGAAATAGGCGGCGCCATAGCGCAGCCGTATTGAGGCGCAAGCCGAAATAGGCGTAGCCGACGCCGTATTAACCAACGGGAAATAGGCGGCGTAAAAATATGAAGTAGTATAATGTGGTATAATGTAGGTATTAAAGATGGTATGAGTGGCGGATGTAGTATAATGTAGTTATTAATGTGTGGTGTAATGTGGTTGTTAGGGGTATGTGTGAGCGCGAAGTCAAGTAAAATAAGGGTTTAGCGCGGAAAAAGGTTGAATTTGAGGTTCAAAGGGGCGTAAATAGACGAATGTTTGATGCTGTTTCACGCAACCGAGGAGGAGAACATGGAACGCGTTGTAGCCGTAGTATTAGGTGGTGGGCGAGGTAGCCGTTTATTTCCATTGACGCATGAGCGCGCGAAACCTGCAGTGCCGTTGTTTGGAAAGTATCGTTTAATCGACGTGACGCTCTCGAATTGCATCAATTCGGGGATCAACCGAGTGTTTGTTTTGACGCAGTTTTTGAGTGCGAGTCTGCATCGCCATATCATGGAGGCGTATAAGTTCGATACGTTTTCGCATGGTTTTGTGGAGATATTGGCGGCAGAGCAGACGGAACGCGGGCAGGAATGGTTTATGGGGACGGCGGATGCGGTGCGCGCGACGCTACACCATATTCGGCATTTTGCGAGTGAAGAGACGCTCATATTGTCGGGCGACCACCTTTATCGCATGGATTATTCGAAGATGCTGGCGTGTCATCGGTCGAAAGAGGCTGGGTTGACGTTGGCGGTTTATTTGGTCAATCGAGAAGATGCGTCGCGGATGGGGCTTTTGCGCGTCGACGAAGAAGGGATGGTGCAAGAGTTCGTCGAGAAGCCGAAGGATCCCGAGGTCATCGAGCGATTCCGTGCGCCCGAATCGCTTTGCCGCAAAGTCGGTTTGAATCCCGACGATGGGTGGTATTTGGCGAGTATGGGCATTTACGTGTTCAATAGCGAATTGCTCAAGTCGTGTTTGCAAGGTACCGACAATGACTTTGGTAGCCAGATCATTCCCGGTTTGATAGGCAAGGTGCGAATTGCGACGCATTTGCACGAGGGATATTGGGCCGATATTGGGACGATTTCGGCGTTTTATACGGCGAATATTCAGGCGACGCAGGTCAATCCGCCGTTCCCGCTTTATTGCCCAGGGCAGCCGTTGTTTACGCACATGCGTTCGTTGTCGCCGGCACGTATCATTCGTTCGGCGATTCGCGACAGTCTCGTTGCCGAGGGTACGGACTTGCATGGAGCGATTATTTCAGACTCTGTCATCGGCGTTCGGAGTATTATCCGACCCGGTGCGAGTTTGAAAGAAGTCATCATGATGGGGGCGGATTATTATGATGAAGAGAATCCGAAATTGATCAACCCGAACGAGACGAGTGCCGATTTGGTGCCGTTGGGCATTGGTCGCAATGTGACGATGGAACATTGCATCATCGACAAGAATGTTCGCATCGGCGATGGGGTGATTATTCGTCGCCAGCCCTGCGATCTCAATAGCGACGGCGAGAATTATTACATTCGCGATGGGATAACGGTGATTCCGAAGGGAGCGACGTTGTTGCCGGGGACGGTGATTTAGTTGCTCGTTCGCTTCCATATTGCCAGTGGTAAATCATAGATGGCGCGGGTTTAGAAACGCCCGCGCCTCGGGCGTTGTATGGAAGGGGAATTTGAAAGTATTGAAAGATCCCGCCCCATTGGGCGGGATTAGTCGTTTTTGGACTTATCGAGCTCGAGTTTTATCTTTCGTTTTATAGAATTCTCGATAGTCGATTTGAGGTCTTGGGCGCGTTTTTCGGAGATTTCGCCGACGATTGCGACGATATGCGGGCGCGATTTGATGGCATTTTGTGCCATTTTTTGCACATCTTCCGACGAAACGCCGCATAATTTTTTGCATCGCGCATCGATATCGCAACTCATGTTTTGGGTTGCCATAGAACTGATCCATTGCGAGAGTCGAGCGATGCCGTCGCTGAGTTCTTCGTGTTCCCAGATGAGTCGTTTTCGGACGCGAGCGAGTTCTTCGTCGGTGACGCCATGTTGAGCGATATCGTCGAGGATGCCATAGACGGCTTCGAGGAGCTTTGCGACGCGTTTATGGCGGCACGATGTGCGAATTTGGAGTAGCGTCGTATCGAGAGCCGTGCTGAGATAGGCTTCGATGTCGTAGACGAGTGCGAGTTGTTCGACGAGTTTTCGAGAGAGCCGCGAGGCCATGCCGTCGTCGAGGATTCGGACGAGGATTTCGAGAGCGGGGAGTTGTGGGGAATGTGGGCCGTCGAAGAGAAACCCGAGTGAAACGTCGCTTTGCGTGGCACCGTCGTAGTCTTTAATATGTAGGAGAGCAGGTGAACCGGGGGCTGGATTTTTATAGATATCGGGCATTTGGCGGCGATTGGAGCGATTGGCATGCGGTGCAATTTGTCCGAGAGCCGATTCAGCCATTTGTTGTAAATCGCGCGTTGGTGGAATTGCCCCTGTGCACACTAAGAGCATGTTATCGGCGGCATAATGGTCTTCGTAGAAACTTCTGACGTCTTTTGACGTGATTTTTTCGATATCTTGGGGATTGCCGGCAATCGGATGTCCTGCATCGCCATAGAATAGCGAAGTCATGAGGTCGTCGACGTTGATGAGGGCGTTGTCGTCGTCGTAATCGGCGAGTATTTCTTCGCGAATGATATCGCGTTCGGCGACGATACCCGTGAGTTTGGCATGCATCATGACATCGCCCAAGAGCATGAGTGCGTCGGCGACCGATTCGCGCGGTAGATTGATGTCGAAGCTCGTCACTTCGCGCGCCGTAAACGCATTGAAGTCTGCGCCGACCTGCTCGAAAGCCTCGCTGATAGCCCCAAAACTCGGGTATTTTCGCGTGCCTCGGAACATGAGGTGTTCGAGCATGTGTGCCGTGCCCCAAACGCGTTCATCGATGCAGCCTGCACCGATGTTGAGCATAATGCTGACGCGATGCACCGAAGGTTGTCGGTGTAGGACGACGCGTATTCCATTGGAAAGTGTAAAGAATTCAAGCGCCAGTTCTGGCATGATCACCCCTAAAAATTTGACGTCACAACGATGTAGGCGTAAAACGCCCACATGCGTGCGGATCGTATTACCGCAATTTTTTAGGAGTGTCTATGCATCATCATTTAAGCATCTTGGGGATTTGTTTGGGACTGGCAGCTTTGATGCTCGTCGGTTGTGCATTTGGAATCGTGTCGACGTTTCAGACGATTTCGCTATGTATTGGCGTCGTCTTGTTTACGGCGATGGCTGGTGGGCTTTTCTTTGCGACGCTTCATTTGCAGAAGATTCGGTAGTGAATGAGCGCCGTAGTCTCTGATCTCAATCCCTAACGCCGTCTCCACCAATGGCGTGGGGATTTGGTATCTCCTGTTGGGAGGGGCGGAAAGACATAGCGGATGGGGATTGATGCCCGCCTAGCGGCGTTATCGTGATGTGGATGTGGTGGGGGAATGCGGAAAGACATAGCGGAGGGGATTGACGCCCGCCTAGCGGCGTTATCGTTATGTGGAAGTAGTGGGGGCGTATGGAACGCGATGGAACCATAGAAATGGCTCGATCCAATTGGAAATGAGGAGCCCGAGCGCGGCGAGGGCGATCCAAGCGAAGTGTGCTTGCGCATAGAATGCCCAAATCATGCAGAGTAGGCAGGCGAAAAAAGCGAGCTTGGGGCAAATAAAAGAGACAATTGCTTCGAAGGGACGGTGTTTGACGTTGGCAATACCGCTGGCTATCGAAGACAAGAAGCCGAGTGCGCCGCGGCGCGTCGCCGCCGTGCCGCACCATTGCGCGGCGAGGCACGAACGATAGACGATGGCAAGGACTAGGAGCAACGTCGCCGATAGGGCGATGTAGAGGGCGCTTTTCGTCGGATCGCTGGCGCGAAATAAACCGATCCAAGCGATGATTTGGCACGTCCAGAGCCCGAATCGAAATATGCCATAGACGGCATCGATGATGACGACGCGCGATAAATCGGCGGGCCATGAGCGCAATGTGCGAGCCGAACGCTGCTGTGCCGATTCACGCCACCACAAAACGCGTGTCGCCGCTTGCAAGACGATGTGCATGACGAGAATGAGGCCGAAAGCTTGAACCCATTCTGCGAGGGCAAACGACAAAGATTCGACACTGGGCTGTGTGGCGGCTTGGTAAGCCATGGCGATGAATAGGAAAATGACGACGACGAGGGCGGTGACGAAAAACGACGAGGCGGCAAAACTGGCGATGAGCGGCCATATTATCGATGTTTTGTTGCGATACATCGATTGCAACAAACGATAGCGCGTGCCCGGCGGCTGTTGAAAGTCTCGTTCTGTCATCTTTCTGTATCCTCATAGATAATCGTCGTCAACCCATCGAAGGATTCTGTTTTTCATCGTTTGGCATAAAGTATTTGAAAAATTTCGCCTCGGCATCGGGGGTGAGCACCATGATGATTTCGGCTTTATCGGGGAGAGGTTCAAACGGCGATGGATTGATGATGCAACGTCCTTCGACGAGCATGGCAATAATCGAACACCCGGTGAGAGCACGGAATTGGAGATTGACGAGGGATTTTCCGACCATCTTTTCGGGGATTTTGATTTGAATCGCGTAGAGGCCTTCGACCATTGTATAGATATGGCCTTGGGCTAGGTGATTGAAGAGTAGCGTGGCGGCAGTCGTCGCCGTCGAGAGGACGAAGTCGGCGCCTGCGCGATGTAGCGATGCGACGTTTGATTCGTTATTGGCGCGAGCGAGTAGTTGGATATCGGGGCGCAGTTTTCGGAAATAGAGCGATAAATATATATTGATATCGTCGTTATGCGTCGTGACGAGGACAGCCGATGCTTCGAAAAAGATCGTCGATTTGAGAAAAGCATAATCGGCGGCATCGCCGATGACGATATTTTGTGAAAACTCTTTGGCGACGCGCGGCGGTGGTTCTTCTTTATCGATGATCGTAAACGGCGTACCCTTTTCTCGCAAATATCGTGCAGCCGCGATTCCGACGTTGCCCGCGCCCAAGATCAAAACGCCATAGCCCTTCGATTCTGGCGTCGAAAACGTCGAATTATACGCCGTGAGTTGTTCGTCGCTCATCGCCATGACGAGGATGGAGTTTTCGGCAATTCTCGTATCGGGGCCTGCTAAGTCGAATCTACCGCGTTCCCAAACGCCGATAACGGTGACTTGCATCTTTTGGCCGAGGGCGGCTTCTCTGAGCGTTTTCCCGACGAGGTCGGTTCCCGAGGCGCGAGCCTCGACGATGCGCAAGTCTTCGATTTTGCCCATGACATGAGCGCCCGTGCCTTCGTTCGACGACGATCGCGCGAGCGATTTGCCCATTAAATCGCCGATATCGAAGACCTCGGTACTGCCGGCCAATTCGAGTATATCGATCGATTCTTCGACGTTTGAAAGCGATACGATGGGGACGTTTTCGCTCACTTGTCGCACGACGAAGACGATATTTGTATTAATCGGGTCGGAGGGCGACGTGACGCAGACGAGAGCCGCTTGTTGAACTTGGACGGCTTCATAAGTTTGGGGTGAGCGCAGATTCCCGACGGCAACGCGAAAGCCCATATCGGTCAATTTATAGGCTTCGTTGACGTCTTCGACGATGATGGCGTATGGAATTTTTCGGCTCTTGAGGCGCTCGACAAATGCTTCTTCGAGCGGCCCATAATTCGTCAATAAAACGTGGCCTTTCATCGTATTGGGCAACGAACGCGGGGCATTTGCCTCTTTTTGCGCCGTCATAATCGGATTATAGACGAATTGAATGATGACAAATGGCAATAAAACGAGCATGAAAACGATGCCCGTCAAATTGACGATGATTGTAAAGATCTTGCCGGGGTCAGACGTAAAGACGATGTCGCCAAACCCCTGCGTTGACAAGACGACGAGCGTCCAATATATCCCCGTAATAAACGAGTAACTGCGATCTTCCAAATACATAAAAAAGTGGAAGAGCAGGGCATAGGCAAGCGACAGCAAGAGCAAGATGATGAGGAACCATCGCAAAAACTTGCGATTTGAACCGGGGAATCGCTTTTGTATGGCGAGCATCAATGTTACGGGAATCCCTCTCATCATGCCTCTCTATATAAGGATATAAATCTAATCATATATCGTTGTGCGCAGTGCGCCAAAAGCGGCGACAGCCCGCACTTGTGGGCATCGCCGCTACATGGTGGATTCTACTCTTGTGGACGCAAAGTTGGGAACAAAATGACGTCGCGAATTGAATCGGAATCGGTCAGGAGCATGACGAGTCGGTCGATGCCGATGCCGCAACCGGCCGTGGGCGGCAAGCCGTATTCGAGCGCTTGGACGAAATCGTCGTCCATCGGATTTGCTTCTTCGTCGCCCTCGAGTTTTTTCTTGACTTGGTCGAGGAAGCGTTGGCGTTGGTCGAGTGGGTCGTTGAGCTCGTTAAAGGCGTTGCCGAGCTCGATACCGCAGACGAAGATTTCGAATCGGTCGACGAAATCTTTATCGACGTCGTTTCGGCGCGAAAGCGGGCTAACGCTGGCGGGGTATTCATAGACAAACGTCGGCTGGACGAGCGTCTCTTCGACGCGTTGTTCGAAGATTTCCATCAAAAGGTGTCCGTCGCTCTTTTTGGCGAGCTCTTCGCCGCGAATCGGTTCCGGCAAGTGTGCAACGACGTCTTCGAGGAAGCTGCGATCGGCGAGTTTTGCTTCGTCGACGCCGAGGACTTGGGCGACACCTTCGCGAATCCGGAGGCGACGCCACGTGCCACCGACTTCGATATCCTTGCCATTCCAATGCAATGTCGTCGTCTTGCAGACTTCCATCGCCAGCGTTTGAACCATCTTTTCGACGAGTTCCATCAAAATCGTATAAGTGCCATAAGCCATATAGAATTCCATCGTTGTAAATTCTGGGTTATGGCGACGGTCGCAACCTTCATTGCGGAAGCAGCGGTTGAGCTCAAAGACGCGTTCAAAGCCGCCGACGACGAGGCGTTTGAGATGGAGCTCGGGCGCAATGCGCATATACATATCGGTATCGAGAGCATTATGATGCGTCTTGAACGGGCGTGCCGCCGCCCCGCCTGCTTGGATCTGGAGCACGGGCGTTTCGACTTCCATAAATCCATTATCGGCCATGAAATTGCGCAACTTCTGGCAAATGAGCGATCGCTTATAAAACACTTCGCGCACGTCGTCGTTGACGATGAGATCGACATATCGTTGTCGATAACGCGCCTCGGTATCGGTCAAGCCATGGAACTTTTCGGGCAACGGTCGCAAGCTCTTGGTGAGCAATTTCAACGTCGTGCAACGCACTGTCAATTCACCCGTCTTCGTAATAAACAACGATCCCTCGACGTAAATGATATCGCCAATGTCGAATTTTTTAAATCGCGTATAATCTTCGACGCCGATATTATCGCGTGCGACGAAAACTTGAATCGTACCCGTGCCATCTTTGAGCACGCAAAACGAGCATTTGCCCATGTTGCGCACGGCCATGATACGGCCGCCGAGTTTGACTTCGACGTTCTTTTCTTCGAGCGATTCATGCGTTTCGCCTTCGTATTCGCGCTTGAGATCAGCGGCATGGGCATTGGGCTGGTATCCCGTCGCATAGACTTCGACGCCCTCGGACTTGAAAGCATTCATCTTCTCAATGCGCGTTTGGATAATCGCATTCTGTGATGCAATGTATTCTTCATTGCTCGGGGGAAGCAAAGATTTCGTTTCTTCGTTCATATTTGTGTCCTTTATATATGTATATACAGGCATATATATATGCCAAATTTAATGATGTTTAACCATTTAATAACGTCGGGTCGCCCGCGCCATTGGAATAGAGCAGATACGTCGTAATGAAATCGTCGAGGTCGCCATCGAGCACGCCACTGGTGTTCGACGTCTCGTAATTCGTTCGATGATCTTTGACCATCTGATACGGATGCAAAACGTAGCTCCGAATTTGGCTTCCAAAATCGATAGCACGCTTTGTCGCATTTATCGCATCCATCTTTGCCTCTTGCTCGCGCAACTGCTTATCATACAATCGTGCTCGCAATATCTTCATCGCCATATCGCGGTTGCTGTGCTGCGATCGCTCGTTTTGACACGTGACGACGATCCCCGTTGGAATATGCGTGATGCGAATCGCCGACGACGTCTTGTTGACGTGCTGGCCGCCTGCGCCACTCGAACGATAAACGTCGACTCGTATATCGTTTTCGTTGATATCGATCTGAATCGAATCGTCGATTTCCGGATACACAAAAACGCTCGCAAAAGACGTATGCCGCCGCGCATTTGCGTCGAACGGCGAAATCCGCACCAGCCGATGCACGCCACTCTCGGCCTTGAGCAAGCCAAACGCATAATCGCCGCTAACCTCAAACGTCGCACTCTTAATGCCCGCCTCTTCGCCTGGTTGTAAATCGACGATTTCGGTGTGAAACCCTTTTCGTTCGCAATAGCGCAACAACATGCGCAAAATCATCGACGCCCAGTCGTTGCTCTCGGTTCCGCCGGCGCCCGGGTTAATCGACACGATAGCATTGCCTTTGTCGTTGGGTCCGCTCAGCATGCGCCGCATTTCGAGGCGCTTAATTCCCTTCTCAGCCTCATTGAGCTCGGGCAACGCTTCTTGCACAACAGACAAATCGTCGGCCTCCTTGCCCATCGCAATCAACACCTCGGCATCGTCGAGCCTGCGCTCTTGCGCCGCCAGCGTCTCCACAATCGTCTGGTAATTCCCCTTCTCGCGCATCTTCGCCTGCGCCTTGTCGCTGTCATCCCAAAAACCGGGCTCGTGCGACTCCGCATTGATGCGCTCTATCTCCTCTTTGGCGTGGTCAATGTCAAAGATACCTCCGCAACTCGTCAAAACGCGCCCGAAGATCCGTCAATTTCGATGCAATATCCGATATTTCCATGCTGTCATACCTCCTTATGACGAAAACAAGCAGCCAGCGCTCAACCGTCGCCGCCGCAAACGCCCGCCCTTTTCGCACATTCCCCCAAAAAAGTAACGTTTAATCGTGGTTATCGCACGTCTGCGCAGCAAACGCCCACGCTACCCACGCCAAATGTCGCCGATTTATCTGCTCCTCATTAGAGCCTGCGCCTAGCATTTGCCAAACCGGCCTCCCAATCATCAATGTCATTTGGTAGGGCTACGGCTATTGCCTTGCAGGCAATACGCCTACGCGGTTGCGCTATTGGCGTTGCCAATACGCGCAACTTGTCGCGGCTATGTGCTCGTTTCACTGCGCGCATACGCCGCGTTTCGCGTGCTATGTGCTCGTTTCACTGCGCGCATACGCCGCGTTTTGCGTGCTATGTGCTCGTTTCACTGCGCGCATACGCCCGCTTTTTTGCACTCGCGAGTCGGCGTCCATCGTCGCTATCGAAGTATCGACGGATCGTAAAATGCAAGTTGTAGTAATGTATGTCATCGACTAACACCGATCTATGGTTATCGTTGAGCGTGTTTTCTAGTGCCCTTACTACGAGTGTGGTAGGTGCTATAGTGAAATTTTTGTAAGGTGCTAGCAGTGCATAAGCTTAGTGCTCTTTCAGCTTTAATATCTCCACTTGAGAAAGCCCCGTCACTTTTTCGATAAAAGGAATGTCCATATTCAGAGCAAGAAGATTGATTGCGGTTGATTTTTTTTCTTCTTCCTTCCCTTTTTCCATTCCTTTTTCCATTCCTTCTCTTCTGCCGATATTCATCTGTTCAATACCATACAG
>SFMP01000098.1 GCA_004554395.1 Myxococcales bacterium
AGGGGAGATAAGCGCCCTGAAGGGGCGCCAGAATACAGCCCGGGGTAAGCGTAGCGCAACCCCGGGATGACAAGAGCCCGTATTGAGCGATAGCGAAATAGGGCGACACAGAGCCCGTATTGAGCCCGCAGGGCGAGATAGGGCGACACAGAGCCCGTATTGAGCCCGCAGGGCGAGATAGGGCGACACAGAGCCCGTATTGAGCCCGCAGGGCGAGATAGGGCGACCAAGAGGCGCGTGACAAGTGAACGGGTACATATTGCTTGCAAAAAAGTGTGGTGATGAATAAAGATCGGCGCGGATGCGGGCTGGAGTGGCTCGGATGTTAGCGGCGGTTGGCGGCAGAAGGAGGCGATGATGGGTGCGAATGCGGAGAAGACGACGTATGCGCAGGATATAGCGCGGGTGGAAGATATCGTGGCGAAGATATCGAATGGTTGTGATGTGGACGATATGTTGGGGTTGGCGAGCGAGGCGGCGGGGTTGCTGGCGCGTTGCCGGGAGAAGCTGGGGAAGACGGGGTTGGAGATAGAAGAAGTTTTGAAAGATTTGAAAGGCAAGGATGAGTAGCGCGTTTTGGCGCAGAGGTTTGGCATGAAGCGTTGGATTTATCGGAGCGTGCTGGTGGCGTGCTCTGTTTTGGGGCTGGTTGTAGGCGAAATGGTTGAGTGTAGGGAGATGCCCGTGGAGCAAGAGAGCGTGAATATTCCGTTTGAACATTTTGTGCTCGAGAATGGACTGAATGTGTATTTGATTCGGGATAATGCGCTGCCGATAGTGACGGCAAATTTGTGGTTTAACGTCGGTTCGAAGGATGAGCAGGCGGGGCGGACGGGTTTTGCGCATTTGTTTGAGCACCTGATGTTTATGGGGACTGATGCCGTGCCCGATATCGACATATTGTTGGAGAGTGGGGGGGGATCGAATAATGCGTCGACGCGCGAGGAAGTGACGAATTATTACACGGTAGCGCCGGAGAATATGCTCGAGATGGTGCTTTATATCGAGGCGGACCGATTTGCGCATTTGGACCGTGCGATGACGCAAGAGAAGCTCGACAAGCAGCGCGATGTCGTTTTGAATGAGCGGCGGCAGTCGTATGAGAATCAGCCGTATGGGAAGTTGTGGTTGGAAATGCCCGAGGCGATGTATCCGGTGGGGCATCCGTATGCGCATTCGGTGATCGGTTCGGTGGAGGATTTGAAGGCGGCGACGGTCGATGACGTCGTGTCGTTTTTTAGGACGTATTATGTGCCGTCAAATGTGACGCTGGTGGTGGCGGGGGATTTTGAGCCAGAAAAGGCGCGCGCGTGGGTAGAAAAGTATTTTTCGATGGTCGAGAGTCGGCCGAAGCCGCCAGTGGTCGAAGTTCCGCAGATGACGCACCCCGTGAAATCGCGCGTCGTGATCGAAGACGACGTACAGACGCCGCGATTGACGCTTGTTTGGCACTCGCCTGCGTTTATGACGCCTGGCGATGCGGAGCTCGATATATTTTCATCGATATTGTGCAAGGGGCAGAATTCGCGGCTCGTGAATCGGTTGGTCTATGAGAAGCAGCTGGCTTCGAGCGTTTCTTGTGCGCAGATGTCGGGGTCGGCGTCGATGTTTTTGATCGATGCAATGCCCGTCGATGGTGTTTCGGTCGATGTTTTGGAGAAGGAAATCGTCGAGGAGATCGATGCGATATTGAAAGATGGCGTGACGGTGGCGGAGTTCGAACAGACGAAAAACGGCATCGAGACGCAGTTTGTGAAGCAGTTGCAATCGATTGGATCGCGGGCAGATAGTTTTAATAGCCATCTATTTTATACGGGTAGGACGGACTTCCCCGAAGGGGATTTGAATCGGTATCGGACGGCGACGGTCGATGGATTGATGGCAGTAGCGCGTGAGATTTTGAGCGATCCGATGCGACGTTGCGCGTTTATCGTCGTTCCGAAGGGGAACGAGAAGGCTAGCGCAGAGAGTGAGAAAGCTAGCGGCGCGGAAAGTGGAAAAGCTAGCGGCGCAGAAAGTGGAAAAGCTGGCGGAGCAAAGACGGGAGATGCACCATGAACTGGAAAAAGCTCCATATAATATTGATAGTTTCGGCGATTTCACTCACTTTTAATGGATGCTATAGTACGATGTTGACTCAGGAGAACCAAACGGCGGCAGCTACGGATCGGGAAACAGTTGTAGCGATGCCGCAGATAGCGAAAGCGAAGCTGTTTCAGCACGCGATGCCCGAGGTATATAAGCTCGACAATGGCATGGACGTGCTCTATGTGCACAATCCGATGATTCCGCTCATGAATATGAAAGTTGTATTTAATTCGGGCGGGTCGGCGGATCCGAAAGATAAATCGGGATTATCGTCGTTTACGGCAACAATGCTCAAAGAGGGGGCAAATGGCAAGAGTGCACAGGAATTGTCGGATGCGGTGGAGCGGATAGGTGCGACGCTTGGGCCGGGGATGACCCAAGACACGGGTAGCATTTATATCGAATCGCTGACGCAGTATTTTGGCGCAGCGGTCGATATATTGTCGGATGTGTGGTTGAAGCCCGATTTTACGCAGGAATCGTTTGAACGGCTTCAGAAGATAGTCGTGATGCGTCTGCAACAGAGGGCGGATTCGCCGACAGCCGTTGCCAAGCTGGCTTCGGATACGGCGTATTTTGGAATGGAGAATCCGTATGGGCGTTCGGTCGATGGATATGTCGATACGGTGAGCCGAATGACGGTCGAAGATATCAAGGCGCGATATGCGGATTTGTTCCATCCATCGCGTGCGGCGATCGTCGGCGTAGGCGATATGGAGCCTTCGAAGTTCGTGGCATTGATGAACGACAAGTTTGGGAAATTAGACCGCGAGAAGGATGCGCCCAAGGTCGTCGATTTGGGGTTTGAGAAGGTAGAGGCGAAGCGTCGTTTGGTCGTCGTCGACAAGCCAAATGCGCCGCAGACGGTGATTCGCATTTATGAGCCGGCGGTGTCGTCGACGTCGTTGGAGACGTTGACTTGGCAATTCGTCAATATTCCGTTTGGCGGGTCGTTTACGAGTCGTTTGATGCAGAATATCCGAGAAGATAAGGGGTATTCGTATGGCGCGAGTTCGGGCGTCGTGTCGATGTTACACGATGGCGTTTTTGTGTCGACGTCGTCGGTCGAGAGCGGCGTGACCGGGGCTGCGCTAGGCGAATTTATGGCGGAATTGTCGCGATTGCCAAAAGGCGATTTTGACGAAGATGAGTTTGCACGAGCGCGAGAGACTTGGAAAGCAGAGTTGGTGCAATCGTTTGAGACGCAAGCGGGCGTATTGGCGACGATCGCCGGGCTCTATGTCAACGATAAGCCGATGACGGCGATCAACGATTTTGCCCGCGAGCTGGAAACGTATGATTTGGCGAAGTTCAATGCGATAGCGCGAGAGTTTCCGACGATCGACGAAGCAACGATCGTTCTCGTGGGGGATAGGTCAACGATATTGTCGCAGATCGCAGGGATGGATTTGCCGGAGCCCGAGTTTTACGATACGCAAGGGCATCGCGTGGTGAACTAAGGGCGTTTGATGAATGGTGGGGGGGATAGAACGCCCGCATGGCGGGCGTTTGATGAATGACTTTAGGAAGAATAATACATGAACGCATACGCGCCTTATTTTCCGTTTCGCACCGAACATATTGGGATGTTGCGTTGCCAAGTCGTACGCGATTTTGCGGCATCGAATCAGATATATTGTCGCGAATGCGTGATAGCCGAGGGATCGGGGAAGTCGACGTTGCGCAAGCTCGATGTCGTATTGTCACAGGGGCTTGTCAATCACATATTTGAATCGCTTTCGGATTATTTGGCTTCGTCGTCGGTCGTTTTGCGCATGGCGATGCAGCCGTATGAAAGCGATGCATTTTGCTTGCACATTTATTGCGAAAACGATTCGACGTTATTGTCGATGATATGGCGATATGAATCGTCGCGCGGTGGGCGAACGGAATTTCAGCTCGAACACGTCTATGCGCTAGGTTTTCCGCGTCGGGATCCAGTCGATATGGCGTTTGATTATATCGACGTATTGCGCTCGGCGCTTGCGGCGCAAAATTCGCCACTCGATTTGCATCACGATAGCCAAAAGGGGACTTTATCGTTCGACGTGGCGGCGGCAATTACGTCGTATATGGCGCAACAGACGTCTATTCATGCGGTCGTATCGGGTGGAAAAACGACGTTTCGAGTCGAGAAAGATCGGTTCTTGGTGACGTATGACATTTGCACGGGCGAAGTGGAGGCAAATGCACCGTCGCTCGTGGATATTGGTCAACGCAAAGTACGATGTACGCGATTTTATAGCGATTTCGACAACGACATAGAAGACTGGAATGGCGAAGAACTCGAATCGAAGAGCGACGATTGGGCGTTTATATCGTCGGATCCGTCGTCGGAGATGGGTGCGTTATTGAGCACCGAGACGAGCTGGTCGATTATGGAACAGATTCGTGCGTATGGGATGCGAGCGAGTCATGGTGATGAGAATTGGCTTTTGTCGTCGGGCGATGATGGGGATATATCGCTTTCTTCGTCGATGAAGTCGTTTGATGAATTTGGCGTGAGCGTCGAGAAGAGTTTGAGCGTCGAAGAAGTCGATTCGCAATGCCCGACGATCGAAGCGATACATCGTGCGGTGTTGGTGCATGAAAAAATAGCGCCCGAAGTCGCCAAACTCGCGCTCGACGAAGTGACCGAACATTTGCCAAGTGTGATGCGCCCGCCGTTTATCTATATGTTGCATTTATGGGCGCCGGAATTGGGCGATATTATACGGCTCGAAGTATTGGCGATTAGCTCGGAAGATGACGATTTACCCGTGCTCGTCGATGTATTGATGAATATATATTATTATGAATGCAATTATACAATGCTACTAGCATTGTTACAGCGCATGATAAATAATAATACATTTTCGCCACATAGTACGATTCGATATGGTCTCGAATATGTCAATATATTGAGTCAAGAGTTATCGATGTATTCGATGGCGGTGAAAAAGCTCGACGTGCTCAAGATGATCGTACAAAAGCACGGCAATAGCAATGAAATCACGGCGTATGCATTGGCATGTCATCGAGCCCAGCACTCGGGTGCGGCGATTCAATTTTTACATAGTATGATGAAACGTGCGCAAACGCCGCAAGAAATTGCACAAATCGGTTTGGTGCAGATTCACATCATGCTCGAGCACAACGAACCGATGCAAACGGTTATCAATGTTTGCAAGCGCATACTCGTCGACAATCCGCGCCAGATGGATAGCCTCGAAATCATGGCGCAGTGTTATGAACGATCAAAAATGTATGAAGATGCCGCCGATGCTTATCAACAATGTTTCGATTATTACGTTCAAGAATGGGAGTCGAAATGTTTTGAGACGCAAGCCAAGGACGCGATCGAAGAAAAAGAAAAGAGTATATATATGGCGTCGAAATTGACGCGCATTGCCGAAAAGCTCGAAGAACTCTACGATATGACGGGCAATCATGCGTTTAAGTGCATCGTCTTGCAACAACATATCAGATTTGAACCGTCATCGAAAATCATATTATCGAAGTTGCTCAAAGCACTCGAAGAAGCGCATTCGTATCATGAAATGGTACAAGTGAGCACGACGTATTTGAATGAAAACCCGGCGATCAACAAAGACGATGAAATTGCCATTCGCCTGACACTATATAATATATACGAATGTGCCCTTCATCTTTCGCACGAGGCCGATCAACAACTCATCATGGCTCGCCAAATTGGGCCCGACGACGCTCGCGTCATATCGGCCGATATCGATAGATGTCGTAAATATGGGCTCAAAGAAGAAGAAATCGGGCATCGATTGGCACTCATCGACGTCTTGCCAGCAAAAGACTCGATCGATGAAACGCTATCGCTCGTGCGTCAATACGAGGCTTTACACGTCCCCATTGAGCGAATCATCGATTTATTGCGGCGGGTGAACGGGCGAGCTCCAAATAATCCTTTGATATTATTGGAATTGCGGCAGTATCTTCGAAAAAATGGTCAATCGTTTGAATTGGCAACAGTACTCGAGAAATTGGCTCGGGTGACTGCCGATTTGCAAACGCGCAAGAGCATATTGCTCGAGGCGAGCGAAGTTCACGAGAAATTGGGCAATCACCAAGTCTCGCAAGCGCTCTATCACGAAGCGCAGCTCTGTAGCCCAATCAATCCGAATGCGAACGCGGCTTTGATGAACGACAAGATCCGAACGCGTCAACGCCTCGTCGAATTGGAACATCAAAAAGGACAAGGTGGGAATATGTTGTCGGCATTGGCCGCAGTCGTATTGACGTCGAAATCGCTTTCTGTCGTGGGCGATGCCGTCGATACCGCTACGCCACGCGCCGATCGGACGCATTCAGGAACGGGCGATGTTTCGGGTTTGGTACGCCTTGCAACACTCGATGCACCACTTGCAACACTCGATGCACCACGATCGGAAGAATGCAAATGCGTAGACAATGCCCCTATCGAAGAGCAAATTCTCGATGCTCGCTTGCGCGGCAACACAAATGACCTACTCGCTTGTTTACTGAAATCGATCGAAGATATCGATGAAGCCAAACGCCCAGCTCGCGTTTTACAAGAAATTGGGTGTATATATTTGTATGATAAACACGATAACGAAATGGCGCAGAAGTATTTGGAGCAAGCGTCGGCATTAGACGAAGCCGTTTCGCGTGGCGAGCAAACGCTCAATGCGCTCGAAAACATTTATCAGTCGTTGCACAAATACCGGAAATTGGCGCAAGTCTTGGAGAAAAAAGTCGAAATATCGACGATCGCCGAAGAACGACGTCGCAACGAAATACGATTGGCACAAATTCGCTACGAACATTTGGGCGAGAATGGACAAGCCATCGATACGATGCGGCGGATATTGGAACAGAATCCCGAAAATGAAACGGCTTTGCAACTTTTGGCACAGATCTATATCGATACGCAGCAAATCGACAAGGCGATCGAGGCGCTCACATCGGTGACGTCGATATTGGAACCGAATTCGAAACAGATGGCGCAACACATGTTGCGGATCATCGCTTTGTATATCGAATCGGATCGAATCGACGATGCCAAACGCGAACTTCGCAAGCTCTTCGATACGAACGATTACGTCGACAAACTCGCCGTTATCGAGCATTACAAGCGGATTTGCCGCGAACGCGATGAATGGGAAGAGCAACTGGATTTGTTGCGCGATGAATTGGCGTATTACCTCGGAATGGAGAAATCGTCGTGCAACGTGAATGAAGTGTTGTCGTCGTGCGATGAGCGATTGTTATTGGGGGTTGCCGAGCATACGTTGCGCGAATATGCCGATGTGTGTTACTATAAGCTACAGCGGATCGAAGATGCGGTAGAGATTTATGCTTGGCTCTATCGTCGCAAGCCCGACGATTCATACGCGAAGCGCGTTTTGATCGAGATGCACGAGCAATACCCCGATAACGATGCCGTCAAATCGAAGTGCGATGATCTTTGCATCGAAACGACCGATCAAGACGTCTTGTTGCGGAAGACGCCAAAAGAGGCGTCGTCGGAGGAGGAAGACGGGATGTAAGCGCCAAAATTGGACTCAGTACCCGCACTTGGCTGGCAAAGAAAATGGAGTAGGAATCGTGCCGAAATTTGGATTTTGTGTTTTTGGCACAATCCTTGCTTGATGTTCATTTATTCGCCATCGGTGCTTCGCGTGCCGATGGCGAATGCCATGGATAATATCGAGCGAGTGGTGTGTAGATGGATGGGAGTAGGGCGATGAGAAAGGCATTGTTTTTTGCGTTGTGTATGGGAGTGGCTAGCTTCGTCGGGTGCTACGATAGCAGTTTCGATGATGAGTTTGATGATGAGTTTGATGATGAGTTTGACGATATGTACCCTGGCGGCTGTAAGCATATGGTCATGGGGGTATGTATGGACGGTATGGACGACGAAGGAGCGTCGATCGGGGATTGGTGTCAAAAACATGAAGACTGCAAGAGTGGACTCTGCTATGAAAGCTTTTGCCGAGCAAAGAATTTGAAGGAAGGGGAGATATGCACTGGCGATGTACAATGTGAGAGCGAGTATTGTGATAGCGAGATAAAGAAATGCAAGGCAAAGCCGGCTGAGCCACAGAAGTGCGTAAACGATTCGGATTGTGCTTCGAACTACTGTCTCAGTGGTGGTTATTGTGGCACGTACGACGAATAAATCTGGGAAAGCAAATTCAGATCATATTTGTAGAAATAATAGGGAGTAGGGCAATGAAAAAGTCGTTATTTATCGCATTGTGCATGTGCGCAGCAGGGTTTGTTGGGTGTAGTTGGGATAGCGTCGGCGTCGAAATCGGCGGCGCATGTACCGATAATGCCGACTGCAGAAGTGACCTTTGCGTCGATAATATTTGCGTCGGCAAGGATAAAGAAAACGGTCATTCGTGCATCGTCGATGAAGAATGCAAGAGTGGTTATTGCGATTGGGAGGCTTATGTATGCGCCGATCGAGGCAATAAGCCGATCGAGAGTAGCTGCTCGAATCACTCCGATTGCGCGAGCGGTTATTGCGACAATGCAAAGCATCAATGTGCCAACAAACCAGCCGTTGCGAATACAAAAGAAAATGGCGCGAGTTGTACGAGTAGTCGAGAGTGCAAGAGCAATCTTTGCGATACGACGACGAAAAAATGCGCAGCTGCACCGACAGTAGACGAAAAGAAACAAAACGGCGAAAAGTGTTCGAGAAGCTTGGAATGTAAGAGCGGTTATTGCGATGGAAAAACATTCGTCTGTGCCGATAAGGCGTCGAATCATGGCAATATCGGCAATGGCGGAACTTGCCAGAAGAGCGAAGAATGCGCGAGCGGCTATTGCGACTCTTCGAAGAAGTGTGCGGCGAAGCCGTCGGGCGGCGGTAGTATCGCCGATGGCGGAACTTGCCAGAAGAGCGAAGAATGCGCGAGCGGCTATTGCGACTCTTCGAAAAAGTGTGCTGCAAAGCCGTCGAGCGGCGGTAGTGTCGCCGATGGCGGAAATTGCGAAAAGAACGGAGACTGCAAGAGCGGTTATTGCAATTCGTCGAAAAAGTGTGCGATGAAGCCGTCGGGCGGCGGTAGTATCGCCGATGGCGGAAATTGCGAAAAGAGCGAAGACTGCAAGAGCGGTTATTGCAATTCGTCGAAAAAGTGTGCGGCGAAGCCGTCGGGCGGCGGTAGTATCGCCGATGGCGGAAATTGCGAAAAGAACGGAGACTGCAAGAGCGGTTATTGCAATTCGTCGAAAAAGTGTGCGACGAAGCCGTCGAGTAGTGGCAATTTGAAAGAAGGTGCCCAATGCAAATATAACGACGATTGTGCGAGCGGTTATTGTAAAGCTGGAAAATGCACGGGCGATTGCGAATTGACGGGATGCGATTCATTTGAACGCGTATGCCGCGATGGTAGATGTATACCGCGCAATATACAAGGTAGTGAATGTCATTTGACTAACTACGGCAGTACGTGTCAAGATGGCAAGTTCTGTTGCAATGGCCTTTGCGTATCGAATCGATGTGAACCGGGCATAATGTGTGCGAATAATGGAATGTGTAATAGTGGTCAATGCGTTTCTAGTGGTAACACGAGAACATGCACGTGTCAGACGACGGCGGAGTGTGGCAACGGGTATTATTGTGCCAAATATCTTACGACTGCAATTGGTAATAATTTGTGTATGGAAGTCCAGCAGTTAAATGCAAAGTGCGAATTGAATGAAGAATGTAAATCTGGTGCATGTGAATATGCGCTAGAGTACGATAGCGCAGGCAGACCGTCTTTGAACACGAGGGGAGGAAAGGTATGCGTCGTTCCTCGCGATAAAGGCGATATTTGTTATAATGATGACGCCTGCAAGGGCACATTGTCGTGTGTTAATTTGAATAAACAAGAAGTAAACAAAGTGTGCGGTGAGAAGTACAATAAAGGTGAATGGTGTATGAGCTATAGAGATTGTAAGAGCAATATTTGCAAAGATAGTAAGTGTGAATAGTTGATATGGAAGCCCGCCCGATGGCGGGCTTGTTGTGCTATAAATGCAAGCCCGCCCGAGGGGGCGAGCTTGTGATGCAAAATGACAATGTAGAGAGACGAGATTGTTTAGTATTAAGATAAGAAATATTAAATCTAGGTATTCTGTTTTTGAAATGGCTTTTGATAAAGCCAAATTTCAAGACAAAGTCACCGATAGAATACAACAAATTGCACAGAATTGGTGTTTGTGCATGTACTGTCATTTATATGCCCCAGATACTCGGACATATCATCATTGGAAAATGGAACTATTTACGCTATTGGATTATTTATGCAACCTAAATATAAAAGACAAGAAGAGCAAGACAAAGTATTCCTATGTAGCCTTTACAAGACAAGCAGATTATGACGACGAAAGCGTTGTTTTTAATGCTTGTAGAAACAAATTTATCATAGAAAAAGAGATCGATATACCATTGAGCAAGCAACGAGAAGTATGTAGGATGTTTTCTGATTCATTGAAGGAAATTTCAATGTGTATTGGAGGTGAAATCGATGTGCTTGATTATATTGATAAAACATTCCCCGAAGTAAAATTACAACGATGACATATTGAAAAGCAAAATCATTTTTGGCAGAGTGTGGGCTTTGCTTTTTGTTTGCGGCCGTGTTAAAAGCCCCCTCACGGGCTATTGTATAGTTCGGGTTTGAGTTGAAGGGAAGATGGCATGAAGCGATGGAATTTGGTGACGGTGGCCGCGGTGGCGGTTCTTGCAGCGGGATGTGGAACAAAGGCGCCGGTTGAATCGGCAGTGGAGTCGACGGTGACGACGTATCCGAATGTGAAGCTCGTTCAGTGGAGCGATTTCCATTCGAGTATTTATGAGGCCGATAAGGGCGGTTTTGCGCTCGGTGGATTGCCTGTATTTATGGCGGCTGTCGAGGCTGTACGGGGCGATGGATTGTCGATCGTCGTCGATGGCGGCGATATGTTTCAGGGTGCGATGCCGTTTAACGATGCCAAAGGGCTCGGAATGATCGAAGTGATGAATGCGCTCAAAATCGACGTGGCATCGCTCGGCAATCACGAATTCGACTATGGCCCGGGCACGCGATACCCCGATATTGCTCGCGGTGCGCTTTACGAAGCGCTAGAACGGAGCCAGTTTCCGTGGGTGACGGCAAACGTCGAGAAGACCGCCGATAATGATGAACACTGGCCGCCAAAAAACATGTCGCCTTATGTCATCTTTAACAAAGGCCCGTATCGCGTCGCCGTCGTCGGTTTGTTGGCGACAGAGACGCCGATAGCGACGAAAGCCGCGAACGTCGAAGGATTGACGTTCGCGTCGCCTGCCGAGACATTGCGCAAGATCGTGCCCGAAATCGTCGAACAAAAGCCCGACTTCGTCATCGTCAATGCGCATATTACGGGATTGCCCGTGCCTTTGCCCGAACGCGGCGAAACGGTTATCAATGCGACTTTTGATGGCGAAGTCGGCGAAATTTTGGCATTGCCCGACGACATTCTCTCGCATATCGACGTCATATTAACGGGGCACTCGCACAAGAGCTTTATTGCGTATCAGGGCGATTTGACGGTCGTTCAGACGCTGTCGGCCGGGCAAGAGTTGACCGAAATGACGCTATATGGCGATGCAAATGGGCTACATATCGATCGAGAATCGGTGAAAAAGCACTATTTGAGCCATGCGCCGATCGATGCGGCATGTGGCGAGAAGCCCGCTGAGCTGACGAAGATGAAAGTGGGCGATTTGGAGATTACGCCGTCGGCGCTTGGGCGTGAAATCGTCGAAAAATATGAACAACAAATGAGCGAAGATCGCTGCGAAGTGATGGGATGCACGACCGAAGAAATCATGCGTTCTTATACGGGTGAATGCGCCTTGGGCGATATGGTCACCGATGCCATGCGTGCCTATTATCCAGAGGCAGAAATCGCCGTTCAGAATGCAGGGGGATTGCGCATTGAGTTGCCAAAGGGCAATATATATCGCGAAACCCTCAATTCGCTCATGCCATTCGACAATTATGCCTATTTTATCGAAATCCCAGGGGCGGATTTGGTTCGCATACTCAAAGTGAGCTCTTCGCTCGAACACGGTGCCATGCAAGTTTCGGGGATGACGTATACGATCGAAAACGATTGCAAGAATCCCGAAGATCTCACGCAAGATGGCAAAATCGATGCTTGGGAAAACAACTGCTTGTGCGCCGATATCCGCGTCGATGGAAAACCACTGGAACCTGAACGCATGTATAAAGTCGTCATCAGCGATTTCTTATTCAAAGGTGGCGATGCGCTAGGGGGCATGTTCGATCGCGCAAAGGTCATCGATAAAGGCCCCGTGATCAAAAAGACGATTTATGACTACGTCAAGGCGCAAAAGGCGTGTTTTTCGCGCGATAGCCTCGTTTCGAAAGACGCTCCGCGCATCATCAATGGGCAATGTGGTGGAAAGTACTACTGATAAAAGCGATCGATTGGCGCGAAATGTGCTAATCAAAGTGCGTGGCGCATTGAGGTGCGCGGCGATGCGCTGCATCACAGCGCATCGCCGCACGATCGGTGTCATGGATTTGTAGATTGACAGCTTGGGCGTTGTAGGATTTGCAACGCCTTTGGCGTATGAGAGTTAAAAGATATGCGAAAATCGACGATAAGCATTGGGTTGGCGCTTGGACTTTTGTTGAGTGGGGCAGAGGCATTTGCACAAAACTCGGCACAAGAGGAGCAGTTTTCGAAGTTGATGATGGACGGCGTCATGGCTTATAGACAGGGGGCGCAAGATTCATCGAAATACGAAGAGGCGATAAAAGCGTTCGAACAGGCGTATGAAATTCAGAAAAATCCCGATATTTTGTATAATATTGGGCGATGTTATCACATGTTGAACAAATGCTCCAATGCGCTCGAAAAGTATCGGGAATATGCATTGCTTTCGCCCGAAAATGCGAAATCGGTGAAGACTTATATCGACGAACTCGATGCACAATGCGGTGTCGTGACGGGCGAGGTGATGTTGACATGCGTGCCCGAATCGGCTACGCTCCTCATCGATGGCGTCGCACAAACGGCTTGTAGCGGTTCGCATAGCGTCGATACGGGCACGCATAAGTTGTCGTTCTTAGCCGACGGCTACCTCGCCGAAACCCGCGAAATCACGCTTTCGCGCGATAAGTCTAAAGTATCGCTCACCGTAGGATTGCAACGTGCTCCGCTACAAGAGCAGGTGAATCCGACCGACGACGCCCCTCAAAAGTCGCCCAATTCGCCTTTCGTGCCCAATGCGCAAGCCCAACAGCCGATGGCCAATCAGGCCGTCGCGAGCACTGCTCTCGAAACGAAGCCATCGATCATGTTTTGGGGCGCCGTTGGCGCAAGTGGTGCAGGCGTCGTATTGATGATAACGGGCGGGAGCTTGATCGGATCTGGATATCGCAATAACGTTTCGTTTAACGGCGCCAAACGCGATTATCTCTATCAACGCAACAGCGGGCGCGTCGTCGGCGGTGGCGTTTTGTTGGGATTGGGGGCGGCCGTTGCGCTCTCGGGTATCGGGCTATTCGTCGCCGATATGTACCTCAACAGGCTTTCGACCGACGATTCGACGGCGCAAGTCTCCGTCGTTCCGTCGATAGGGTTTTCGGGCAATGGGGCAGCCGCTAGCGTGACGATGACGTTTTAATATCTTAATATCGAATGCAAAAAACTATAGCATAGAAGGCGCAATATCGGCGATAGTCGACGATGCGCCTTGTGTACATTTTGCGCCAAGCGATTTGTATGTTGGGCAAGTGATTTCGATTGGTGTGATAGATATAGATGGGTTTGCTGAAGAATATGAATATCGAAAAGATGGCGTTGCAAGCGATCGGTTGGATGAGCGGCATTGGACTAGGACTGGGGGCATGTTTATCGGCACAAGCTCAGGAAATCGCCATGCCCGATACTTTGCCCGATTTTGTGGCAAATGGAAAAGATACAAACACCCGCACGGATGCGGTCGAAGAACGCACGCGCCTTGACGCCGACACGGTGCGCAATGCGAAAACCGAGATAAAGATCAATCAGCCCTATAACTCGCAGAATCTCGGCCAACTCCTCTTGCCGTTTATGTGGGAAGTGAGCGAAGATAGCGCACAGAAGCGGATCATCGCCACCGAAGTTCGCACGCATGCACCAGCTGTTTTGACGATCGATTTGATCGATAATGTCCCTGGCGACGTGAGCGGGGAATCGTATGCACAAGCCATTATCGGGTCGATTGCCGAATCGCTGTCGATTACCGATGCAACGCAATACGAAATTGCGCACGAAGAAAGAGCTTTGCCGTGTGAAAAAAAGAAAAAATGCCCGAAAATGTCGATTTATCGAAGTACTTTAGCCGGCAATGAAGAAGGCGTTGCGCGACAATGTGCGATCGATATCGTTCCCAATGGGCCATTGATATTGGTTTTGACGCTATGCGCGGCGCAAGCGGTCAGCTACGAACCTGGGCTAGCCGAAGTCGTCGACGCCGTCTTCGGGGGAATGCAGTAGTTTGGGCTTCGAGCCCAAAGTGCTAGAGATGATCGACGATGTAGGAGATGATCATGAATATCAAAGAGCATCTGCTTTTTTATATCTTTGCGATAGGCATTGCCATTTCGTCGTCGGGATGCCTTGCACAAAAAACAGATAATGCCGAAAAATCTGGAGATTCTTCGATTGAATCGCAGAATATCGATAATAATATTTGGAAAGAAGTCAAAGGACGAGAAGTTTCTTTTGTGCGCATGCACCCTAGAGCGGCGCAAAAGAACAGTTATTTGACGTGGCAATTGTTCAAACATGCGACCGATGGAAGCGAACAATGGCGCGTCGATGGGAAAGCGCTTTCGCCCGAGGGCGTTGCCGATTTAACGGCATTGCTCGACGAAGTCGCAAAAGTCGAAGCGCCATCGAATGGGATATATGGCTGTCGCGAAACCGAATTGATGCCCCAGTATCGCTTGTCGTTCGAGCGCGACGGGCATGCGTATCGCGTCGTATCGGTGTCGAATTGCGCCAATGGCGCACCGTTTAACGTCATCGTCGATGGCGCTTATCGAATCGATTTGGCTGGCGCCATTGGCGCGAAGCTCGAAAAAGCCCTAAAAACAGCGGGTTTGGCTCTCGAAGTCGGTGGAACTCCGGGCATGATAACGCTCGACGCGCCGACGACTTTGGCAGGCTATGAAGCCCAGGCACAAGCGTCGCCCATCGAATCGTTCGATAAAGTGGCGCGTAGCGACGCCGAATTCTCTTCGTTCTACGACAAAATCACCGAACTCTTCGACGCTCCCCCCGAAAAACAACTCGCCTGTAATCAGGCAAAGAGCGCAGATTGCTCGATACTCGATGCGCGATACGTGTTTAAGTCGGCAAAGATGCGGTATCCGATTCGCATGAATATGGAAGCTGGTGAGATCGATTTGGAATTCCCGTTGCCAAGTGCCGACGATATTGCTTCGCTTCGGACGTTTATCGAAGCGCCGTTATTTGAACAATATGCGGCAACGGGCGATGGCGTCGTATCGGTATTATATCAGAACGTGCCGCAATGCTCGTTTGTACGCGATTTGGCGCCGTTTATGGATCGGCAAGGCGATGTATCGTGTGCGCAATGGATATTGGGCGGAAAACCGCGCCCGAGTGCGATTTATTACGTCGGGCTTTCGACGCTATGGATTGCGCCGGCAAATTCGGAGAGCTTTTTATCGGTCGTATGCAAATGGAAACACCTGCCCAAGCAAGCCAAATCGATCGCTTGTGCGCAGCCCGTTTTGCCCGAATCTTTGAACGTCTTTTGGCGCGGCGATGGATCGGTCTATGGATTCGAGACGCGCGACGGAAAGACGAAGTTGCTCAAGTAATGGCGTGGCGGCGTTTATGGCACGATCAAATGGCGAGAAATTGGGCTCGATGAGGCGGATAGCCGCGTTGGGCGTTTGGGGCGCATTGAGCATCGCTTGCGCTTTGTCGACGATGAGTTGCGAACGAAAGATGAGTGGCGATGATCCGCCAATGCGCCCACTCGTCTATACCGAGCTCCCGCCCGAAGAACGCGCCGAAGAAGAAGTCGCGCCCGCCGCTGCAGTGATCAACATCGCCCCCGAAGACTTGGGCTATACGCTATTTCATGCCATCGTCGATGGCGATCGGGCTGCCTATGAATCGATGTTCATTCGAGCCGAAGCCCTATCGCAACTCATTCACATGCCGATCAAAGAAGCCGAAAAGACCGCCGCCGGTTATATGGCAAAGAGCGAATCGCTATGGACGCTATTTGCAGCTAAATCGACGGCCGAAGAACCCGTGAGCGTCTTGTCGTCGAGGGTACGATTGGCCGAATTCCGACTCGGGAAAGGGCGGAATTTGGCTGGTAAAATCGCCGACCCCGAAACCGACGAAGTCTTGCAACACTGGGGCAATGAACTGCGAATTGAGCTCTTGCAATCGGATAAAAAATTCGTCATTCGCGTTCCAAAAATCGTCAAAACGCCCCAAGGATGGCGCATTGCACAGCCCATCGACGTCGATAGCAGTTTGCGCGTCTTCCTCGAAACGGGAATGCATCTCAAGAGCGATTTGTTGCGAAGTGAACACTATCCAATGCCCATCGAAGTCGGGAATTTCTGGAAATATCGCGTCGAAAAAGGCGAACGCAGCACGTTTAACGACCACGAAACGGGCAAAAACGCGGCAAAATCGCCCACCGATCAAGAATCTGCCTTGCCGCTCTCGACGGTAACGGTCACCGATATGATAACCGATGTCATGCATCGCGATGGCTATTGGATCGTCGTCTTCGAAAAGACGACAGTCGATTCGAGCCAACCCGACCCAGAAACAGAGACTTTTGCTTGGCTCGTCACGCCGCGCATGGTCTTCATCTGCAAACGAGATTGCCGAAATCAAGCCGATAACATCGGCTATTTGCTCGGATATATCATGCGACAGACGCCTATCTTCATCTTCCCGCTCGATGTCGGCCAAAAATGGGATGTCGCTGGAAGCCGAACGGCTCGATATTCGCGCTACGAAGTCAGAAAATACCACCAAGATCCCGTCGTCGTCCCGGGGGGGGCTTACACAGGCGTTTTTGAAATATTCGGATCGGTCGAAGAAGGACGCGAATCGCGTTATTTTATGCCTGGAACGGGCATCGTCATGCGCATCGTGCGAAGCGGTGCTGGAATTAAACGCGAAGAACTCATCCAACACAGGCTCATTTTGTAGTACGGTTTTGTGCACACGCAAGGATTGGGGAATGGCGATGGCTTTGGGCAACGCATATCGCAGTATCGATGGCGATTTAGAACCTTGCAATGTCGAAATCGTCCAAAAGCTCGTATCGGGGGGAATCGCCGACGTTTGGTTTGCGCGATCGCGGCGCGATGGTTCGCACTTCGTCGTCAAATATTCGCACGACATAGCCTTGCAAAATGCCTATATCTATGGGCAATTTGAACGCGAATTTGAATGCTCAAAATTCATCGATCTGGCACAATTACCGAATATCATGCCACGAATACACGCTTTTGGCGTCGACGATTTAGGACATGCATATTTATACGAAACGTATTTCGACGGAATTGGGCTCGACGAAATCATCGCCGATGATTGGTCGTGGAACGCCATGCGCCCGATATTGGCGCAAATCATCGCTTCGATGCATGCATTTCATGCCATTGGCATCGTCCATCGAGATGTCAAACCGTCGAATATCCTCATTTCGCGCCGCTATTTCTCTTCACCATCCCATCCTCCCGACATTCGATTTATCGATTTTTCGCTTGCGCTCATCGACGGCACTCCCCACCCATCGCAAACGGCCTTTTGTGCCTATGGCACGCCCATGTATGGCTCGCCCGAGCAAGCTCTCGGCCAAAAGGCGACAAAAGCGAGCGATTGGTATAGCTTGGGCATCTCATTATATGAATGGATAACGGGGCACGTGCCATTCCACGACGAAGACCCCGAGCGACTTTTACATATTCAAGTCGAAAAGCACCCCGAGCCACCCGCATATTGCCATGTCGAAGGTTTGCCCGATTGGGTCGTCGATGCAACGATGGGATTGTTGGCAAAATCGCCGCAAGACAGAACGAAGAGTTGCGACCGATTTCTAGAATTGTCGCGGTAAATATGCCCATCATCGACGGCGAAATCGTGAGCAAGGCGCTATTTTTCCAATGCCGCTAAATTCTCTCGAATTGACTTTTTATCGCATTCTATTGGGCGAATAGGACATTCTTTCGAATCGAATACGATTTCGCACAATGTGCGCACGGCGCTATTTTTCCAATGCCGCTAAAATTTCTCGAATCGCTTGTTTATCGCATTCTATTTGGCGAATAAGACATTCTTTCGAATCAAATACCATTTCATGGCGAATAAACTCATGAAATTCGACGCGAATTCGTCGATCGTACAAATCGCCATTGAAATCGAAGATATTCGATTCGATGACTGTATCGACGCATCCAAATGACGGCGTATGCGTGACGGCCGTCATGGCATCGTGCCAATCGTCGTCGGATTCGGTGGCGACGCGCGTCGCATAGACGCCCGTCGCTGGCAAAACTTGGTCGGGCACGTGGATATTGGCGGTTGGGAAGCCCAAGGTGCGCCCGCGCTGCGCCCCGTGTTCGACGCATCCATAGAGCGTATATGGCACGCCGAGCATTTTGTTCGCCATGGCGATATTGCCCTCGCGGATCGCCGCGCGAATTCGAGTCGAGCTCACGGGGCAATGATCGAATGTCGTGCGCCCGAGCGCGTGGAGCGCAATATCGGATTCGCAACAAAACCGGCGCAAATCGTCGATATTGCCCGATTTACGACAACCAAACGAAAAGTTATCGCCCAAGACGATGGCAACCGGATCGAGCGATAAGATGACTTCGTCGAAAAACGCCCGCGGCGTCATTTGATAGATATCGCCAAATGGCAAATAAATGACTTCGTCTAAGCCAATCGAATTGAGCATTCGCTCGCGGATTCGCTCGGGATGGATGAAAAAATGCGCCTGCGGGGCAAAAAAAACTTTCGGGTGCGGTACAAACGTGATGAGAACGGCTCGCCCGCCCCAGCTACGCGCAAGCGCTATCGTCATGTCGATGAGCGTGCGGTGCCCGAGATGGAGACCGTCGAAATTCCCAATCGTGAGGATCGTAGGGGTAGGAGCAATATGTGAGGGCGATAGAGTCATTGAAACGAGAGAGTAGGGGAGCTAGAAATTAAAGATCCGAAAAATCGAATCGAATCGTGAGCTGAAAATCGACGTAAGCATCGGGCTGAACGAGCGAAGTCAAGATATTGCCGCCGATCTGTTTTTCGTGATTGATGCGCGTTTGCGTATCGTCGGGGGCTTGAGTCACCAAAAAGGCGATTTTTGCATCGAATTCGACCCATAAATAATCGGAGAGACGAAACATGACGCCCAAAAGCGCCCCAACATTGCCGCCAAACCAAGTCTTGCTCGTGATGCGCGTGGCAATCGTGAGCCCCAGATGCGCTCCGGTAAAGATTTCCCAATCGTGAGATCGATAAAATGCGTAGCGAATGCCGCCAGAAATGTGGAAAAACCACAAACTGCTCAGTCCATCGCCCGATATGTCTTTCGTCGATTGATACGTCATCTTATTGATGCACGAATCGTCGACTTTCCCAAGGGGAACGTATTTCGTCGCGACATCGGTATATGACCCGTCGACGACGTCGACGGGAACGCACGAAACGTGCGTGACGACCGATTTTCGCCACCGCATCCGCGCCGCATCGAAACGAACTTCGACATCGACGGGCAATTCAAAGTCGAGCAACAAACTCGCGTTGAAATGCACGCTTCCATAGGCGTTTTCGTAGCGCTTGAGAACGGGATAATAGCCGGGCTCAGGCGTGATGCGATATTCGCGGTCGGTTTGCTCGGTAATGTAATCCATCAACGGCAAGCCGAGCCCAATGCCGACGCCTATCGATTGCGCCCGCGCAAACGACGGATAAAGACCGACGACGATGAAAAGCACCGCACAAATAAAAGTGAGCTTCGCCAACATGGTGCGCATCGCCGTCCTAGAACGAGGTCAAAAAAGGCAAAAAAAAAAGGCGGTCTATCGACCGCCTTCGCAGTAGCTAGGAGTAGACTCGAACTACCGACCTGACGGGTATGAGCCGTCTGCTCTAACCAACTGAGCTACCTAGCCATAATTCATTCGCTCAACCGTGGCTGGCGAACACGCGCCTTCTAATGCCACATCGCATTTGTGTCAATAAAAAAATGACGAACGTGTCGTTTTTTGAGTGCCGCGCCACCAAAATGCGCCAGCTAGCCCACCCAAAAAATCAATCTTCGCCCAAATGTCATCGAAAAATTCGGTCAAATTGCCCCCAAAATGCGTTAGCTAGCCCACCCAAAAAGCAATCTTCGCCCAAATGTCATCGAGAACCGCAACAAATCGCGCCCCGCGCGCAAAATGAACGACAAAACGAGCGACAAAACGACGTTTATGCGTGCATAGTATCGCGTCGTTCTGCTATAATATACGCGCTTTTTGTGCGTTTATGCGTGTTATTACGATGCGTCGACGACGCGTCATTCGACGGCAAAGAAAGCAAGGATCATCGATGAAAAAAGCGCTCATCACTGGGGTTACGGGGCAAGACGGGTCGTATTTGGCTGAATTCTTGCTCGCCAAAGGCTACGAAGTCCACGGTCTAAAACGCCGTGCGTCGAGTTTTAACACGGCGCGTGTCGACCATCTGTATCGAGATTTGCACGAAGAATCGTCGAATTTCCGAATGCACTACGCCGACATGACAGATACATCGAATTTAGTTCGGCTCATGCAACAAATCGAGCCCGACGAAGTCTACAACTTGGCGGCTCAAAGCCACGTCCAAGTCTCGTTTGAATGCCCCGAATACACCGCCGAAAGCGTTGGCGTCGGCGTCTTGCGCTTGCTCGAAGCGATCCGCATACTCGACATGAAGCAAACGCGATTCTACCAAGCCTCGACGTCGGAACTCTACGGCCTGGTCCAAGAAACCCCACAATCCGAAACGACAAAATTCTATCCGCGTTCGCCCTACGGCTGCGCCAAACTCTACGCCTATTGGATCGTCGTCAACTATCGCGAAGCCTACGGCCTACACGCCAGCAACGGCATATTGTTTAACCACGAAAGCCCGCGCCGCGGCGAAACATTCGTCACGCGCAAAATCACCATGGCGGCCGCCAACATCGCCCTAGGGCTCCAAAAATGCCTCTACCTGGGCAATCTCAACGCCAAACGCGACTGGGGCTTTGCCGGCGATTACGTCGAAGCCATGTGGCTCATGCTCCAACAGGACACCCCCGACGACTACGTCATCGCCACGGGTACCACCACCACCGTCCGCGACTTCGTCTCACTCGCTTTTGCCGAACTCGGCATCGACATCGATTGGTCGGGCACAGGCGTCGACGAAGTCGGCACCAACCGCGCCACCGGCAACGTCATCGTGCGCGTCGATCCGCGCTATTTCCGCCCCACCGAAGTCGACTTACTCCTTGGCGACGCCTCCAAAGCCCGCCGAATCCTCGGCTGGGCCCCACGCATCACACTCCCCGAACTCGTCAAAATGATGGTCGAATCCGACCTCAAACAAGCCCGCCGCGACAAACTCCTCGCCGACAACGATTTCGACGTCATGCATCACCACGATGCCTAACCGCACGCACTCAAACCCACACAGGAGGTTCTATGACTCCGAATCATCGCCACCATCGCCGCCACTCAGGCATGACGCTCGTCGAACTCATGGTCGTCGTCGCCATTATCGTGCTCCTAGGTAGCATCATGGCTTATTTCATCACGGGTAGCCGATCACAAAACGCCCAAAAGAACATGACCAACGACATCTTGGCACTCATCAACGACCAACGCGCTCGTGCCATCGGCCTCAACGTCGCCGCCTACATCACCTTTTCGCCCACGACCGTCCAGCCTAAACTCGGCAAAACTTCGGCGTGCACGACAGTCGCCACCGACCAACTCCCCATCCGTTACACGTCAGGCAGCGTCGATGTCGCCATCGATTTCGGCGATGTCGGCAACAAAAGTCACCGCACGCTCGACTCCGTGTCGACCGAAAAGTACTACCGCGATGGTCATGGTCTCGTCACACTCGACTACAGAATCACCGATACTTTTGCCGATGACGACGATAAGCTCACGAATAAAGATTCGATGACGATTTGTTTCCAGCCCAACGGTTTCGTCTACTTCATGAAAGGCGATGCGTTTGTCGATAGGCGCTATGCCGCAGTCGACATTGCTCCCGTAAATGCTGACTTCAGCAATCGCATTACGGTCAGTGCATTGGGCGCCATTTCGCGGCTAAGCTGCGCTACCAAAGATGGTCAATGTATCTAATATTGGATTGGCTTGGTGGGGGAAGCCTCCCCCTACGCGCGGCACGCGCCATGCGGTACCGCGCTACCCCCTCTGCGGGGAGCTCCCCGCAACGCCCCCGAGCCCACATCTAGCCCAATTTCCTAGCTCCGCAAACGCCCCTCCGGGGGCTTTTTCTTTTTGTGCCCCACTGTTCCCATTTCCCGCATCGATTATGAATAAAATCCCCATCATCGCCGTGGCCCTTTGCCTCGACATTGCCCCAGCATTTGCCCAACACATCGAATTGACGGCAACCGATAGCCATGCCATGTTGTATTCGAATAATCTCGAATTTTCTTCGAAGAATATTCCAATCGTTCGCATGCGCATCACCGATGGCATAGATGTTTTGAATTTCACGCCAGAAACAGCCTTCGACGTCTTGCCAACTGGGCGCGGCGGCGCAAAGATGCACTTGCCCGGAAATCGCCAATATACAGTTCAAATTCGCGATGCCAAATGCGGAGCCTACCAATATGGGGCGATATTGGCGCGAGCCGAGGTGCCGACGACGTTTCCCGAGGCCGAAGCCTATTGCGCAGAGCACAAAATCGACACCGAAGTCGTTTCGATTGGGGCGACGTTTGCCATTCGGGGCACGGTCTTTGGCAATCGCGAAAACTTGTTGCTCACGAGGCGCAGCGAGTCGATCGATGAGGTGCGCCAAGCGCAAAAAACAGTCCGATTGCCCGAAGAGTTGCGCATTGGGCGCACCGACGATGTGCCCGAGATTTATGCCGAAGTTTTGAATTATCCATCGGGTATGGTCGAAATCGTCGAAGATAAATTGGATATCAAGGTAACAAACCGAAATTTATTGTGGTTCGATTTTGGCGATGCGGCAGTCGTCTTGCACGATATCGAGCGCGACGATGGCAAACGCGGCGATTTGCGCTTGAGCGGTCAAATCGTCGTCACTCCGGGCCCCGATGGAAAACTGGCAGTCGTGCAGTCGGCCGACGTCGAAACGCTATTGCGCGGCATTTTGCCAGCCGAAATCTACGCGAGTGCGCCAGCCGCGGCGCTCGAAGCACAAGCCATCGCGGCTCGCACGACGCTTTTGTCGCAATCTGGCGCGCGCCACACGTCGGATCCCTATCATTTGTGCAATCGCCAACATTGCCAAGTCTATCGCGGGCTTTCGGGGGCCGATCGGCGCACCGATGCCGCTATCGAAAAGACGCGCGGGCGCGTCATGGCAAGCGGTTCGCAATTGGTGCAAAGCTATTATAGTGCGCATTGCGGCGGAATTTCGGCGGGAAGGCGAGAAACTTGGGGGCTCATCGAAAAAGATTACTTGCCGACGCAAACCGATACGATCCCCGAAATGCAGGTGCATTTTGCAAACGAAGACGCGTTTAGGAAATGGCTTGACGCACCGAGTCGCGCCTATTGTTCGGGGGCTCCGGAAGGGCAAGTCGATTTTTCGTCTGTCAAACATGCGCGATGGGAATCGACGATGACGCGTAGCGAACTCGATGCAGCGCTCAAAAAGGCGGGCGCCGCGATTGGAACGGTGCACGACGTCGAAGTCGTGGGGCGCGGCGCCAGCTATCGAGCTGTAAAATTGCGCGTGACGGGGACGAAGGGCACATTCGAAGTCGCGCGCGAGCTCCCGATTCGGCGGTTTTTGGGAGGGCTCAAAAGCGCACTATTTGCGATCGACGTCGAAAAAAAAGGCGCGACGGTCGAAAAGTTGACGATTCGAGGTGCCGGCTTCGGGCATGGCGTTGGGCTTTGCCAGACGGGAGCCATCGGCATGGCTCAACGCGGCAAATCGAGCGACGATATTTTGATGCACTATTTCCCGAATGCAAAGATCATTCGAGTGTATTAGCCCCAAACCCGCCTGACCTCCCCTAGCCCCCTCTCCATGAATGGACGGTCCGTTTACCTCTCGGCGATGGGGCGGGGCTACTCGCGGGAACCGCTAACGGGGTTTGTATGGTAAGCCCAGAAAGGGCGATCAGAGTATAGCGACAAATGGGGGACAATAAAAAAAGCGCGGCGTATGCGCGGAGCGGAGCGAGCACATAGCCGCGCAAAGTGCGCGTATTGCGCAGCGCGCAATAGCGCACTGCGTAGGCGTATTGCCCCGTAGAGGGCAATAGCCGGAGCGACTAATAGAGCATGTATCCGAGGCCGATGAGTATTTCGTGGTACATGTCTTTGGATTCCGCGCCGACGGGTTCGGCTTTTTCGGCGCCGATGGTGCCGTTGCCGGCGAAGTTCGTCTTCATGAGTGTGAAGTCGTAGCCGACGCGGGCGTAGATGCCGCGCCAGATGTCGTAGATGAAGTTGATGCCGGCGGAGATGCCCCAGCTCGAATCGATGGAGTTGCCCCATTTGGTCGTTTTTTGGGCGTCGCCTTGGCCGAAGTTGCCGTAGACGTCGAAATGGGCGGCGGCGCGGAGGTTTTTGAGCCCGAGTGGGGCGGAGAAGCGGAGGCCGAAATCGATGCCCGAGTAGCGGTGGCCGTTGTAGAGGCTGTTCTTTTGGATGTCGAAATTGGCGTATTGGTAGCCTAGGATGATGTCGAGCGCCATGCCGTCGGGGTCGAGGCGGTTTGTTTTCTTTTGGAAGAGGAGTTTGTAGATGATGCCTGCGCGGATGCGGACGAAAGACGTTTCGCAGACGAAAGCGGCGCGGCCGTCGGACGATGCTTTGCCGACTTGTGAGCATTCGACGTCGCTGCTGGCGTTGACGATTTCGAATTTGCTGTCGAGGAAGCCGAAGCCGGCGTTGAAGATGATGCCGAGGCCTTGGAGGTAGTCGACGTCGAGCCCGATGGGGAAGGGATAGAATTCGACGTCGAACGAGTAGAGGGCGAATGTTTCGGCGGTGTAGCTGATGGGCGTGCCTTTTTTGGCGGTCGAGCTGAGTTTGCGAATCGTGGGGGCGACGTTGAAACCGACCAAGAAGATGGGGCGCCCGGTGCCGCCGCCGAGTTTGCCGATGTAGTCGGGCTCGTAGACTTTGGCGTGGAGGTTGACATCGTAGCGGAATGTCTTTTCGAGCGAGATGAGCTGCGTGGCAGGTTCGTGCTCGGGGTAGGTGATGACCCATTGTTCCGAGGCTCCGGGGACTTCGGTCGTCGTGTATTCAAATGGCGTGGTGCCGATGGCGACGCCATCGCGCATGACCGAGGCGCCCGACGGGGTCGAAAACACCGAAATCGTGATTTCTTGGTTGTATTCGATGGGGACGATGTCGGCACAAACTTGCGAAACGGCGTTGGCAATGGCCTTGGCATCGGCCGTCGAAACGACGTTTTTCTTTTTGAGGCGGCGTTCGAGTTCGGCGATTTGCTCGCCCGTATAGGCGTTGTAGACGTTGATGACGACGGATTTTTGTTGATTGACGACGCGCACGACGGCATCGTGGCGCGCATATCGGTTGACTTTCGCGATATCGCTGGAGTTGCGCCAATATCCATCGCCGAGTTGGGCTTGCGCAGCGGCGTTGATCATTTCTTCTTGCGAAAAGACGATGTGCCCTTTGTCGCTAATCGCCTTGCGGATGGCTTTCGTCATCGAGTGATTCGATCGGTCTTTTTCGACATTGGGAACGTCGATGAGCCGCGCAACGTCTTCTTGCGCCATGACAAGGGCTGGCATGAGGCATAAAAAGACGAGGAAAATGGCATGTGCCAACTGTTTTAAGCAGAGCATAAATCCTCCAGAACTAGGGTGAATTCCCGATCTTGCATTATCTTACAAAGCTCGCGCGTCGTCAACGTGACAAACGCGAAGAATTGAATACGTCTCGATATTTTGCACAAAGCGACAATTTGTATACTTTGAATTGAATTTATCGGCCGATTATGTCGCAAAACTGCCTACTATCGCCCCCAATACGCTTCTCATTGCTTTTTCGTTTCGTGGGGCGAATGCCGCGAAACAGCCCAATATCGCCCCCTATCGGCTTACCATTGCATCAATTCGCGAAAGTGGATCTTTAGGCCGTTTGGCATTCTGACGATTCCTTGGCGCGATGACGATTCGAGGAGCCAAATCCATTCTTCGAAAAACCATATAGATCGCGCAGCATCGAAATCGATAGACGATGGGAGTCGATCGCGCATCGGCGCTGGATCGGTGAGGCGTTTGGTCAAATGGCGTGGCGATCGGGTCTTGTAGGCAAATGTCATGTCGTCGTATAGCGTCGATCGCATGGCGACGTCTTCCCAATCGATAAACACGAAGGGCGATTTTGCGTCGATCGATTCGGCATGATTTGCATTCGATGCAAAAATCGATTTTATCTTCGAATATAATGCGTTTTTAGCGCCGAGATTTTGAATATCGACGAGTATATTGCCCGGTTGGAAATCGCCGTGCGACATGGCCATGGGGATTTCGTGGCATCGATTTATCGATTTTTTTGCGTCGGGCAAATGGCGATCGAGAAGCGCGAAACTGGCGCCTTTGAACGCGTCGGCGAAAGCATCTTTGGCGCGATCGAGTTGTTGCGTTTTGATGGCGATGTATTCGCTGGGCGAAAGCGCGTGGGCGTCGATGGCGTGCAGGCAGTCGAGTGCGCGATAGATATGGGGCATGAGCGCATCTTGGACGCGACTTGGCATGCGGTTGAGCGGCACGGCGTATTGGAGATCTTCCGAAAAGGCGTGATCGCTCGGCTGCCCCTGGCAAATGGGAGCAATCCAAGGGTATATGCTTGCATATTTTTCACGAAAATCGATTTCGCGATCGATGCCTTCGGTCGAGAAGTTGGCCTTTGGAAAGACGTAGACGCGGCGACGCGCAAAGTCGAAATACCGAAATCGATGATTTCCGGGGAGCCAATAGCTGTCGTTGGGGTGAGGCGTGGGGCACGTATCGAACGCGGGCTCGAGTGCCTTTTGGAATATTGTCGATCGAGTTAATGCGACGACCGCGGGCATTTGCACGAGTTTTCGCAACAAATTTGGCGTTCTACAGAAGTTTGTGCAAAGAAACGATCTAACTTGCGAAGATAATTCATGGGTCGAATACGTGCCGAAGACGGGGTGTTCGAACCACGAAATGGCATCGTTTGATGAAACGGAATCGGCAC
Organism: Myxococcales bacterium; assembly: GCA_004554395.1. GTDB lineage: Bacteria > Myxococcota_A > Bradymonadia > UBA4248 > UBA4248 > UBA4248. The sequence continues at coordinate 27,576 of SFMP01000098.1, forward strand.
CATCGTTCCAGCCCATGCGATTGCCGATGTCGATGGCATTTTGCACGGTAGCGATGAGATGGCGATCGTAATCTTCGCGCACTTTGAGTTCGGCAATTTTCAACTTTTTTCTCTTCGATTGCCCGATCCGAGGTGGATCGGGCGAGAGTAGGCGATGCGTTTTAGAACGTCCAAGTATCGGTGCTGAGGAATTTGACGTCGAGTATTTCGAGATTTCGCTTTCCCTTTGGTGCATTGAGGACGGCTTCGTCGCCGATTCGTTTTCCGATGAGCGCGCGCGCGATGGGGCTCGTTATCGAAACTCTGCCGTTTTTGCTGTCGGATTCGTTTTCGCCAACGATGGTGTAGGTGATTTCTTCGTCGGTATCGACGTCGAGCAATTGGACGGTGGCGCCGAAGACGACGCGATCGCCCGATAGCGTGGCGGGATCGATGATATCGGCGGTGGCGATGAGAGCTTCGACTTCTTTTTCGCGTCCGTAGATAAAGCCTTGCTGTTCTTTGGCATAGGTATATTCGGCGTTTTCGCTCAAGTCGCCATGAGCGCGAGCCTCTTCGATCGCTTTGACATTGGCGGGTTTGTCGATTTCACGGATTTTTTTGAGCTCAGCTTTGAGTTGTTGATAACCATAGGGGGTCATAGGATGGCGTTCAACTGACATGATTCTCCTTTCGATTTGAGATCATCGAAAAAGTAAACGAAAACCGCCGAAACACTGTCGTGCTCGGCGGCTCAAAAGTCGCAAGTGCCTGAAATTATACGGCAATGCTGCCGACAATACAAGAATAAAACGCGGTTGCTATAGCTTCATACACGCTTTGGCGTCTTCTTCGCCATTGCAACTGGGGCACTGAGCGGCGAGGAATTCGCCGACCGAGGAATCGCCATCACCGGCAAAAGCACAGTAGCCGATCGCCTTGCCTTCGTTGATGCAAAACGGCATGACTTGGGTGGCAGTATCGCACGTGGCGGCTTTGGTATAGGTGACTTTGAGGGGGTTTTGTGGGTCGATGGCACAATCGCCAGCGGGTTTGACGCGAACTTTTTGATCGGTGTCGCAGATGAGTGCGTAGTATTTATCGATGCATTTTTCTTGGTATTTCGAAGCATTACAAGGATCGCCATAAGTGCCGCCTTGGGTGAGTGCATCGGGGTCGGCGACGCGATCGCACGTAATGGTGCCATTTTTATCGACACTGCACGATTGATTGGCACATTGCCAAGTCGTGTATTTGCCCTTTTGGCAAAGCTCAACGCTCGATTTATCGGCCGAACATTTGGGCACGACTTCGCTATCTTTGCATTCTTTTTCTTCGGGCGGCTTGGGGGCTTTTTTGGGGCAATCGACGATGCCATCTTCGCCATCTTTGCACGGAGCTTTGCAAGTATAGCGCTTAATCTGATTGCCATGGCAGACGATGGCGTTGTTTCCGTCGGCAGTACATTTGCCATAGCCATCGGGATCGGAGCAAGCGGCATCGATCTCGAATTCTCTCATGCATCCGCCGCCTTCGCAGATTTCGCCATCGGCACAAAGCGCATCGACGAACTTGTTATTTTCACATTTTTTGATTTTTTTCGGATCGTTTTCGTCGCAAACGGCGACCGTACATTCGGCGTTGGGATCGACAGGTTTGCAAGCGTTATCGGTGCACGTTTTGCCGTCGCCACACGGGGTTTCGGTCAGTGTGCCGTTTGTACATTTATAGAGCGTGTTGGCGTCTTTGCACGTATCGGTAGTGCATTTATCGCTGGAATCGACGGGTTTACAAGCGTTATCGGTGCACGTTTTGCCGTCGCCACATTTGACCTCGGTCGTTTGGCCATCTTTGCACTGCAATAGCACCGAGCTATCTTTGCATTTATCGGCGGTGCACTGTTTTTGTGGCGTATCGGTATCGTTAGAATCGGAATCGTCGCATCCGACCATCGACAAAGCAAAAGCAACGGCAAAACACGTCAACCATTTGTTCATTTTGAAATCTCCTCGAATGAAGTCTTTGCCTCGTTTCGTGGCGACAAACGATGCACCACGACAAACAAGAGCCAATCCCAAGTGTCGCTATATCACCGAATAATCTCCGACACCTACGAATAATCATCGATACACGCGAATTATTATCGATACTCGTGAATCATATTCGATAGGTGCGAAGAATTGGCGTCGCTATGTCTTTGGCTGAGCTTTTTGAACGCTGGGATTGGCGGCTTTGGAGTCGCTGGGATTGGCAGCTTTTTGAACGCTGGGATTGGCGGCTTTGGGGGCGATGACTTGCGTAGGTGCCGTTTTGCGTTTGACTTTGAGCGTGCGATGACCGCGCCCCAAAAAGACGACGTGAAGGATCATCAACAGCGGAACGAAAGAGTAGAGTGCGGTGGCGACGATGAGAAGGAATTTGCGTTGCTGCGCGAGCTGTGGATTGAAGATGATATCGAGGAAAGCCCAATCGACGAGCGCCATGAATATGCACAAACCGATGACTTGGATGACGCTAAGCGCAATGCGCTGGGTGCGATACGATGAATCGTAGAGCACGACTTGGATAAACGACACCGCGGCGACGACGAGGACAGCTAAGAGATAATTGCGCGAATAGACGGCGAAATGGATAAACGAAGCGCACAGGGCGATGATAATTGCCAGAGTTTCGAGCAAGCTACAAAGCGTAATCGACATGCGCCCGGGGACGGTGATGTGATCGGTTTGTAGCTCGATGCCCTTTTGGTGTTTGAGTTCGAACTCGAGAATCGACATTTGGACGTCGTAGAGTTTTCGCTCTTTATCGTCGAGTTTTTTCGGGTCGAGTTTGCCGTGAACGATATCGTATTCATCGACGATGGTAGCGCCGTCGACGTCGTCTTCTCTTTGCTTCGGATTGGGATCGTTGGCGACGATATGGCTCAAGTTTTCGTCTTTGCCCGCGCCATCGTCTCGTTTTTGCGCCGAGATATCGCTTTTCGGTGCATTTGTCGCATCAATCATCTTCGTCATCGTCGTCTTTGGCGTCTTCTCGAATTTTGTAATGTTTTTTGGTGGCATTGGCATTTTTGTCAGCGTCGTCGAGTCCGAGTTCTTTTCGTCGCTTGCGCTCTCTTCGCTCTTTGCATTCGGCAGATTTTTGGGGTGTATGACACGTTAGCGCATCGAGCCATTCGTATAAACTATCGATTTCTTCTGGACAACCGATCGTCTTGATCAATAGCGTCGTCTTACGAGATAACGGCGTCGTCACCGTATATTCGATGCCACGCCAGGGCCTGAGGAGTTGTTTTTCCTTAAAAG
>SFMP01000099.1 GCA_004554395.1 Myxococcales bacterium
CGTATTTTTCCAATTCTAGGGGTCGAAGCATCGTGTATTCAAAAAACTGATTCAACGACGATTGAGTTTTGTACTTTTTAACGGGCAAAATGCCCGTCATGTAGACGAGTGCGACGCATGGATTCATTGCGGCCTGTTTGAACATGTCGCGAAGAAAATGAATCCACTTTTTCTGCAATTTCTCATCGTTCGGATAATAGCGAAATACGGCATCCCATTCGTCGATGACGAAGACGAATTTCGCACCCGTCGTCTCGTGTACCGTGGCGAGGGCATCGGCAAGTGTCATTTCATTGAGTCCATCGATCGACGACCATTTTTCGCATACTTCTGCGTGCACTACATTTGCCAAGCGTTCGACAAAAGTCTCCTGATCTTGACTGAATTGAAAAAAAGTCTGCACATCCAAGCCGATCACGTCGTATTTATTGATATGTGCTTCGTATGACGGATCGCGAGCGATTTCGTAGGGGGCAAACAGATCGTGCGAATCGCACGAATTGTCGTAGTAGGCTTGGATCGTGCGCGCCGCCACCGTTTTGCCAAAACGCCGTGCACGGATGACGCATACAAACCTGTTATCGGTATCGATCCACTCGTTGAGATACCCGATAATCCCCGTCTTATCGACGTATGTTTCGGGCTTGATAATCTTCCGAAACCCGCCATTACCTGGATTGAGAAATCTGCCCATAATTAGCCTCCTCGGTCATCGTAGCACGCCGAGCGTGCCACTGGTCGCGGATGTCATTATAGCTTATTGTTGGGGTAATAGCGATGGAGTAGGGAGGCTCGGCGTTGCTGAGGGCTCTGTGTCGCCCGGGGTAAGCGGAGCGAAACCCCGGGACAAACGCGCCCCCCCCGGGGCGCGGCGGAGCCGTATTGAGCCCCGTAGGGCGAAATAGGCGGAGCCCCAAACCGTTATTTATCGGTTACGTTATTATCGTTTTCGTTATTATCGTTTTTGTTATTATCGGTTTCGTTATTATCGGTTTCGTTATTATCGGTTTTTACATCACTACCCGTGACGACGTCATAATTGGTATCGTTTGAAGTGGCGGGTGCGATGGCGTCGGGTTTTTTATCTTTTTTGACGGTGGCGTTCCAGATGCGGATGCTCAGGAGTAGGCCGACGACGATGAACGGTAGCATGCAGGCGGGCCAAATGTACCAGTTGTTGGGATCGGCGGCGAATTCTTTGCCATCGCTGTTGACGTCGGGGAGCATGTTTCCGAGGATGAATGCTTGTGCGCCGCTGCCGAGGTAGACGAAAGCGTCGATGATGCCGGTGGCGATGCCGGCGTTTTTGCTGCCGCCGAAGTCCATCGTGGCCGTGCCCGAGAGCATGCCGTGGACGCCGATGACGCAGAGGCTCATGAAGGCGAAAGTGACGCCAAACATGACGTTATCGAGGACGCAGAAGAGGACGCCGCAGCCGATGAGTAGGCCGGCATAGAGGATGGTGGCGACGGGGCCGCGGCGCGATTTGAAGACGTAGTCGGAGATGACGCCAGCGAAGATGCCCGAGAGGATGCCAGCGCAGCAGCTGACCATGCCCCAGTTGTTGAAGATGAAGTCGTTTTCGTGAATGGGGACGACTTTGGCGACCGTGGGGCCCCATTGCATGATGGCGTTGCGGATGAAGCCGGAGCAGAATTCGATGGCGGCAATCGTGAGGATGATGGGGTTTGTGAGTAGTTTTTTGAAGACGACGAGGGGGCTATCGGCGGGTCCGGTTTCGCCGCTCGTGGCGTCGCCCGTGTTGAAATCTTCGAGGCCAGCTTTGCTCGGCGTGTCGCGAACGACGGTCAGGGCGACGACGAACATCGTCAGGAGCGTGGCGGCGGGGATGAGGAAGACGTAGTTGACGCCGAAGTTATCGAGGATAATGCCGTTCCAGTCGTAGGCGAAGTAGAGCCCCAGCGAGATGAGTATGCCGAATATGCCGCCAATGATGCCGCGCTCGCGGACGTGGAACCAAGCCGAGTTGACTTTGACGATCGAGACGGCGCCAAAGCTCTGGAAGTACATATTGATCGCGTAGAGGACGGTGAAGACGATCGTGAGATTGAGGTTGAAGCCTAGGGCGTTGCCGATCGATTCGTGGGCGATGAGGAACCCGCCCATGAGGGCGTTGGCGATGGCCGATCCGATGGCGCCGATGAGCAAAGTCGTGCGGCCGCCGACGCGGTCGCAGAGAGGGCCATTGATGAGGAAGGCGCAACCGTAGACGATCGAACCGATGCCGAAGATATGCCCGAATGTCTCGTTCGACATGAGTCCGGCTTCGTCGAGGGCGGTTTTGGCGACGGCTAGGTTGTAGCGTCCGAAGTATAGGAAGGCGTAGGTAAGACCTAAGATAATCCAGTTCATTCGGCGGCGTTTGATAAAGGCATCGCTATGCGAGATTTCGACTTTTGGAAGTCGGAACATGACGCCGCCAATCACGACTAACAATATGAGAATAGGCAAGACTTCGATCAAAATTTTAGACATACAATTCCTCTTGAGTAATGCGTATGTAAACCCAGCGTACACAGGAATATCCCGTCTGTGCGCCCATCATAAGCGCCAGATTTCGGCGATACTCTGCCGTGGGAGAATGAGATTTTGATGGTCATGGGCGGTCTAAACTCGGTGTGTTTTTTTTGTGGCGTTTCGACCCTTTGAAACGACCAACACGTTTAGTCCCGTTGTCGCCGTGCATTGCGCCGTTGTAGGCGCAAAAAAAAAGCACATCATCGACGGTAACCCTTGGCTCACCTGGCAAGCATTACCTAGCTATTGTCCGAGAGGGCGCGAGCGCTCTTCGGGCAAGTGCAACCACAAGCGCTTCCATGACCAAAAGCACTTGGGCTTAAAAAAAAAGGCGTCGTCGTGACTTGCCCAAAAGAGCAAATCACGTGCGGCGCCCCGATGAAAGAATGGTTATTTAGCCGAGTGAAGCGCTTGGGCTTCTTCGGCGCTGAAGTATAAGATGCGTTGGCAATTCTGGCAACACTCGAGGGAGTTTTGCCGCTGCAAGACGATGAACGCTTGCGGTTGGAGGCGCATGTGGCACCCTGTGCACGTGCCTCCGGAGGCCGAAACGACGGCCTCGCCTGGGCGACGGCTGCGAATGAATCGATAACGCGCCAAAATCTGCGGCTGAATGCTCTTGGCGAGTTCGTTGGATTGGGCTTGCAACTGAGCGACGCGTTCTTCGATGGCGGCAGCGGCGGCATCGACTTCGCTCTGATTTGCCTCGATGCTCGCGTTGAGAGCATCGTATTCAGCTTTGTGTTTGGCGTTTGCTTCTTCGGCTTCGTCGACCGATTCTTTGAGTTTGGCGATTTCTTCTTCGAGCTGAGTAATGATGCGCTTGAAGTTTTCGACTTCGCGTTCGAGTGCCGCATAATCGCGGGAGTTCGTCACGGCGTTGAGCTTGTCGTTGGCGTGGTCGTGGCCTTTTTGCGCACACGAGAGCTCGGTCATTTTGTTGTTCAAGAGGGCTTTCGAATCGTCGAGCTCAGCCGTTTGCTTCTCGAGCGTCATACCCAAATCGGCAAGGAGATCGCTATCAGCCTCGACTTTAGCACGTTTCTTGTCGACATCCATGCGAAGCGCTTCTTGCGCCAAATCGATCTTCTGGAGATCGATTAACATTGCGAGCTGCTTATCCAAACTATCTTCTCCAAGGCAAGAATAAATAAACGGCTCAATGCCTATTCGGTAAGCAATGAGCCGTTTTCATGAGATTAAATTGTCGTGCGAAACAATCATTGGCATAATCAAGCTGTATTGTTGCTTTACGCATCGTGTTCGTTTCCCATACGATTCCATGGACCCACAGGGACTTGAACCCCGAACCCGCTGATTATGAGTCAGCTGCTCTAACCGATTGAGCTATAGGTCCGACCGAAAAACCCACACAGGGCTTTCGGAATGCGTCTATACATCGACTCATCGAGTGTGTAAAGATTTTTTTGTCTTTTTTGCATTTTGTCGCATAGTTGCCTACATTCGCCCCTTTTCTGCGCCATTTGCGTTATGGTCTTGCGCCATTTGCGTTCGTTTCCGGCGGGATGAGTGCGGAATAATATGCGTTTATTTGGGGGCGACTCGCCAGAACCCCTACGGGGTTCATTGGGGTGGGGCATTCCTCATAACTCTTACGGGCATCGCCGAACATTTGCGAGGGCGTGGGAGCGGCTAAATGGGAGCGGCAAGCATGGAGCTCGAGCTGCCGCGGGCTAGGTTTGGTTGGAGCTAAGCATCAATACACCTTTGCAAGAAACGCAAAAATAAACGATAATCGGGCGAGAGAGTTGAGAACGCTAGGAGGCGAGCAATGGCTAGCGAATCCCCGGTGCAAAGCGGATGTAAAGACTTTTTGATCGACGATGTGGGATTGCGGGCGATCGAGCAGCTCGAGGCATTTCGGCAGATTTCGGTCGCCGTTGGTTCGAAGTCGGATATCTATACCGTCATTTCGCTCATCAGCGACAAGACGAGCCAAATCATGCGCGCCCAGCGGACGTCGGTCTTTTTGCTCGAACGCGATGGCAATGGCGTGGAATATCTCAAATCGATCGTCGCCGATGGTTGCGAAACGATAATCGTGCAGTTAGGGCAAGGGATAGCGGGTCATTGTGCCAAAACGCGTCAGCGGATCAACGTCAAAGACGCCTATCAATCGCCGTTTTTCGACGATTCGTTCGACAAGCGCCATGGCTTCGAAACGCGATCGTGTTTGACTTCGCCGATTTTCGACATCGATCGGAACCTCGTCGGCGTGATCCAAGTCATCAACAAATGTCGCGGAACATATTTTAGCCATGTCGACGAAGATATGCTCGATTCGATATGCGCACAAATCGGGATATCGCTCACGCAACATCGCCATTATCTCGATATGATCCACAAGAATACGGCTTTGCGCGCGGTTCAAGAGTCGCTGCAGAAGCGCAATGCCGAGCTCGACATGCTCTACGAACTCGAGCGCAAAGCGGCATCGGCGCCCGACCTCGACGAGCTGATGCGGCTCATGCTGAACTATTGCACGAAAGCGTTTAATTTGCGCGTCGCGCTAGCCGTTGTGACCGACGAATCAGGGCACAGGCTCTATTCGGTCGATACAGTGGGGGCGACGAATTCATCGTCGACGAGTTCTTTCGACATCAAGCGCCTCGATCGATTGCCGACGTTTTTATCGGCAGTGATTCGGCTTGGTGGCGAATGCATACGGCTCTCCGAAGCCGAAATCGAAACGTTACCCAAGCAATCGGTGGCGTCGCTTGGCTATAGCTTTCGCACATTACTCATCGCGCCACTCGTCAAAGACGACGACGCCTTGGGGGCATTGATCCTCGGGTCGGAGATCTGCCACAGCGACGTATTTACGCCGGGCGATGCCAAATTGGCGTCGATATTTGCGGCGCATATTGCGCCGTCGGTTCGAGCCCACATGACGCGCGAAGCCGACGAAAAAGCCCGACGGCTCACCGTTATCGGGCAAATGATGTCGGCAATATTGCACGATATGAAAACGCCTCTGACGAATATATCGGGCTATGTCGACTTCATCGTCAGGCAAGATGAGAAAGAAAAACGCGAGCAATTGGCCGATGTCGTAACGCGCCAAATCGACAAGATAACGCACATGAGTGCAGAAATACTGCAGTTTGCCCGAGGGCAATCGTCGGTCTTGTTATTGCCCAACGATTTGCATGCCATCATCGCCGAAGCGATCGAATTGTTGCGCCCAGAATCTGAATTGAGACGTATAGATTTGCGTTGCGACGAAAGAATCTACACAAAAATTGCTTGCGACGCCGATAAAATTCAGCGTCTCATCGTCAATCTCGCGCGCAACGCCTTCGAAGCGATCGACCACGACGGAAGCGTCGTCATTTCGACTTATGCCGACGAAACCAAACACGCCATTTGTCTAGCTGTCGAAGACGATGGTCCGGGGATTCCGAAACAGATATCGAAGAACTTATTCGATGCCTTTGTAACGGTTGGGAAAGCCAATGGCACGGGGCTCGGGCTTTCGATCGTCAAAAAAATCGTCGACGAGCACGATGCGTCGATCGATTGGGAAAACGTCGTGCCGCATGGTACGAAGTTCGTCATCGCCTTCCGCGTGCCCGATAACTGAGCCGCCTGCGGCGGGCTGGCTGAGTTTTGTCCCGCTGTTGCGATTGCCGCAACCGAGACGGGATAGACGCTTAAAATCGCAGCTGTGGCACATTAACGGTCATAATTGAGCCCGCCACCGAAGTGAGCGTAAACGGTCCAGCAGTCCACGAAATGCATGGATTTGCATCGATCGTACAATAATCGCCATTGCAAATCATCGTATCGTTGAGCAGATCGAGGAGATAGCGCATATCGCTCGTATATGGGCGCAAGCGCGTAAAAGCAAAAGGCGTGGGTTCGACGACGCCGGGCATATTTGAGATTTCGGGAGTGGGGACGATGTTTGGGTCTGACCAATAATAAGTCGACGAAATGACGGCGTCGGCGCTCCCGAACGAGGCGACGATCATGGCGATCGGCGTTTCGGCAACTTTATCGGGTTCATTCGTCGGGTCATCGGGATCGGGCGTTTCGCCACCGCCACCGCCGCCGCCATTCGATTCGTTTCCATCGCCTGGACCATTACTGCCCCCCGATCCGTTTCCATCGCCGATATTGTCGCCACCGTCTTTTTGGGATGGCGAATTGGCGCCGTCTGGACCGCTCGCAGGCGCGATATCATCGGAGAGATTGCGATTATCGACGATATTGCCTAGGGCGTAGACGTTTTTAATCGTGACGTATTCGTCGATAGCCGAGGCAACGAGCGCACAAGGTGCCTCGTTACACGTGACTTGCGACATCGTATAGCTATTGAGAATGCTCGAGTGCGCAGTGGCTTTGGCGATCATGCCCGAAGAATAGGCGTTGCCCGTGACCGTTGCCTCGGCATAGAGATCGACGATCTTCGACGTCTTCGAGAGATGCGAGACGGCGCCCGCCGCGTGTGTCCCGCCCGTAGCGCGGCACAGCGCCCGAGCTTTTGAGATTTGGACATTATTCGCCTGTGCGATGAGGCAAGCTGCATTGTCGTCGATAGCCGTCACATTGCCCTGCGACGAGATATGAGCAAACGACGAAGTTTCGGCTTGGGCGACGATGCCCGCGGCGTTGGATTGCGCCGTGACTTTTCCAACCGCCGTGATATCCGAAAACGTCGTCTTCGTCGCGTGCGCGGCCAGTGGCGCGACGTTACTGTGCCCGACGAGCGAGAGATATAGAGAAATCTCGCGGATATTGGCGTCTTGTGTATGACCAAATAGGGCAATATCGTCGCGTTCGGCATCGCCAATCGTCAATTGAATATGTGCAGATCCGTCTTCGGTCGCCGCCGATATCGCGTGGAAATTGCCGATAAAAATCGCACTAAACGGCTTTTCTTCGGTGCCCCATCCAACCCATTTCGACGGGTCATCGGCAATGGCATCGCCCAAGTTAATGTCGTTGACGAGGGCAAATGCCTGCATTGCCGAGACTTCCAAGTCGCCGGCATTCCAAGCATCGCGCAAAGCGACGAAAGTCTTAGCATCGGCAATCATCGTTGCGCAGCCCATTTTTCCGCCGAGAGCGGCGACGACTTCGCTACACGTGCATCCGTCGTCGTCTTTTTTATAGGGGGTATTGGGGCATGCATCGTTGCAATTGGGCACGCCATCGCTGTCGTCGTCGGCTAAGTTTTCGGGCGAATCGGGCGTGCCACAGCCACATGTACCGGGATCGTTTTTTTGGGGGTCGTTGGGGCAGGCATCGATGCAATCGAGCACGCCATCGCCATCGGTATCGATATCGGGCACGCCACAGCCGCAAACACCGGGCTTTTTCTTATCGGGATCGTTGGGGCAAAAATCGATCGAATTTACGACGCACAAGGGAATGCCCGTATCGGGGTCGAGAGTATCGGGCACGTCGCAACCACAGACGCCAGGCGCCGTTTTATCGGGGCTGTTGGGGCAGAGGTCGAATTTTTCTTTGAGGCATGGCGGGATTCCCGATCCGTCGTTGGCGTCGTCGGCGACGCCACAGCCACAAATTCCGGGCAAAGTCTTGAGAGGATCGTTGGGGCACAAGTCGATATTCTGCGTCAAGCAGAGCGCAATTCCATCGGGTCCTTTCGTATCGGCAATGCCACAGCCACAAATTCCGGGGGCTGTTTTATGGGGGTCGTTGGGGCAAAAATCGACGATATCGGTTTTGCAAGTATAGAGCCCCGTAATCGCATTGAGTACATCGGGAATGCCACAGCCACAAATCCCGGGGCGCGTTTTATTGGGGTCGTCGGGGCAAAGATCGACGACTTCTTCGTCGGGGATCGATGTGTCTTTTTCGCACGAAGCGGCGCCCATAGCGAGCGATAGGCACGCGCAGGCGAGGACGAAATCTCTACAGCTTTTATTGATATAGCGCACACCATACCTCGCTACGCACACCATCATCGGCGTCGGTGCCCCAACGACGCCGCCCGGTTACGTCGTCTGCTCGATGAGATCGATAGCCTTATCGATATCGGAAGATAATTTCTTGATAGTACTCGCGTCGTTGCCTTGTGCCATTGCATCGTTGGCCTTTGTCATGAGCGAATTGGCATGCGAGGCGATCGAATCGGGCAAAGAAACGCTCTGGGTGAGCATTTTAAGCGACGAAACGCGCGATTTCAAACGAGCGATATCATTTCGCAGTGCGACGTCGTTGGCTTCGCTTTCGAAATAGGCGTTATTTTCGAGTTTCATGGCGTCGATTTCGTCTTGTGTGAGATTCGACGATCGCGAAATCGATACGTTGTGTTCTTTTTGCGTTTCGAGGTCGCGCGCCGTCACGTTGACGATGCCGTCGGCGTCGACGTCGAACGTGATTTCGATATCGACTTGCCCAGCGGGCGCGCGTCGAATGCCGCTAAACGTGAACTCGGCGAGCACTTGGTTATCGTTTGCTTGCGTATGTTCGCCTTGCAAGACGACGATGCGAAGCGATGTTTGGTTGTTTTCCGATGTCGTAAAGACGGTACTATTGGAGCATGGAATCGTCGTATTTTTGGGCGTAATGACGTAGAATTGCCCACCGTGAATGGCGATGCCCAAATCGAGCGGCGTCACGTCGAGCAAGATGTGTTCTTGCCCACCGTGAATGAGCTCATCGGCTTGAATCGCCGCGCCCATCGCCACGACTTCGTCGGGATTGATGTTTTTGGCAGGCGGTTTTTGGAAAAACTCCGACACAGCCGATTGAACGAGTGGCATCCGCGTCATGCCGCCGACTAAGACGACTTCGTCGATATCGCTTTGCGAAACGTTTGCATCCATCAGGGCGATTTGACAAATCTTGAGCGTTCGCTTGACCAAGTCGATGACGAGGTTTTCGAATTCATCGCGCGTCAACTCCGTATTCAAGTGCAACGCCGTGCCATCGGCTGCCGTCTGAATAAATGGCAAGCTGATTTCGGTCGATTTGACTTCGCTAAGCTCGCATTTTGCCTTTTCGGCCGCGATTTTGAGCCGTTGCATCGCCATCGGATCTTCGCGCAAGTCGACGCCATTTTCGCGAGCAAACCCCAAGACCAAATGTTCGATGATGCGATTGTCGAAATCTTCACCGCCAAGGAACGTGTCGCCCGTCGTCGACAAGACGTTGAACACGCCCTCGTCGATTTTCAATATCGAGACGTCGAACGTACCGCCGCCCAAGTCGAAAACGGCTATCGTCTGCGACTTCTGCATTTGCGTGCCATAGGCGATGGCGGCGGCAGTCGGCTCGTTGATGATGCGCAAGACGTCGAGCCCGGCGATCTTTCCAGCATCGATCGTCGCTTGTCGCTGGGCGTCGTTAAAATACGCCGGCACCGTAATAATCGCCTCTGTGCACGGCTCGCCCAAATAATCTTCCGCCACTTGGCGCAATTCGCTCAAGATCATCGCCGAAATTTCGGGCAATGCATAGTACTTGTCTTTCATCTTGACGCGAATGTCGTTATGCGGCCCCTCGACGATTTCATAAGGGACGGCATCGATGCATTCCTGCACCTCGGGGTCGTCGATGCTACGACCGATCAATCGCTTCGTCGAATAGACCGTATTCGCCGCATTCGTAATCGATTGGCGCTTGGCGAGTTGGCCCGTGAGCCGTTTACCACTTTCAGAAATTGCGACGATCGAAGGCGTAGTCTTGTAACCGGACTTGTTCGAGATGATAAAGGGTTTTCCGTGTTCGACGATGGCGACACACGAATTCGTCGTACCAAGGTCGATTCCAATGGCGTATTCCGTCATTCTATCAGTTCCTTAAAACTTACGATGCCTGCAATTTCGCAAAAGCACCCGAAACGGCCTTAAAAATCGCCGCAATGCGTGGCGCAAAAGGTCCTAAATTCTTGCGAAAATAACGGTCTGGGTGGAACAGCTTCGTGCGTTGCATATAAGCTTGGCGTATCGCACTTTTATCGCTCATTCCCTCGTCGATGCCGAGTATTTCATACGGCGAAAAATCGCTCAAATTATCGTAGATAAACTCGACAAAAGCCTGCATTTCTGGCGATAAATCGAACTTTACATCGAATAATTTAGGCGAAAACCGCCGAAACGCCGAAAACAACCGTTGCGGAATATAGGCGGCACAAACGTCATCGGGGAATTGAAACGACGGCATAGCCGGCGCACTCGCCACGGGCAATACGCCCGAAGCACTCGGTATACTCGGCGCACTTGCCGCAGCATTCGACCGCGTCAAACCATGCCGAACCGAATCGGTAGCGACTGGCGACACGGGCTGGCGGCGCACATTCCCCATCTGCGACGCCCCTGCACGCCCACTCCCCGACGCCGTATTTCGCCACGTCAAGAAGCCCAACAACCGCAAATGGACATACGCCTCGGCAAGCCGCTCTCGCGTCGTCGGCACCGTCTCGAGAATCTCGTCAAACGTGCGCATCCCATCCGTAAAATCGAGCACGACCCAGTCTAGTGGCGTCAAATCGCGATAATCGGGCGCCTCACAAGTGCAACGTTGCGCCACGGTCTGCGGATCTATGTGTAAGCCATCTCCCATCAGTGCCTCGATTTCCTACGCGTTATCGATTCGACAAAAACGATAAGCCGACATCCGTCTTAATGTAAGCGTAGATGCAGTTTTTCGCAAGTATTTGATGAATGTGGGAGGGCTATTTCGCTAACGCTCAATACGCCCTCTCGGCCAGCCTGCACGGCAGGCTGGCTAGCACGGCTATTTCGCTAACGCTCAATACGCCGTGCCGCCGTGCTATGTTCGCAGCGCCTACGGCGCTTTGCGAGCATACGCACGTGCTTTTTTGACGAGCGTCATGGCCCACTTTTGGAGCTTCGATCGCATTTCTATCCATATAAAAACGACAAAACCCGCCCGGCGGGCGGGTTAAATCAAACCACATACGACATACGACAAAACCCGCCTTGCGGGCGGGTTTCGCGCCATCCCCATACGACGAAACCCGCCCGGCGGGCGGGTTAAATCAAACCACATACGACATACGACAAAACCCGCCTTGCGGGCGGGTTTCGCGCCATCCCCGCACTGGGAATGGAGGTGATTGCTAAGCAAGCGAATTATTTACCGGCTTTTTGAGCGGCGGCTGCGGCGGCTGCGGCGGCTGCGGCAGGATCTTTCGCAACGGCTTTAGCGGCCTTGTCGGCTTTTGCCTTAGCGGCGGCTGCGGCGGCTGCGGCTTTTTCTTTTTCGGCCTTTGCTTTAGCTTCGGCGTCGGCTTTGGCTTTTTCGGCTTTGGCTTTTTCTTTTTCAGCTTTAGCTTTTGCGTCGGCAGCAGCTTTTTCGGCTTTAGCTTTTTCCTTTTCGGCTTTAGCTTTTGCATCGGCAGCGGCTTTTTCGGCTTTAGCTTTTTCTTTTTCAGCTTTTGCTTTTGCCTTAGCTTCGGCATCGGCAGCGGCTTTTTCGGCCTTTGCTTTTGCCTTGTCGGCTTTTACGTCTTTAGCGGGTTCAACGGTTTTTTCGGGAGCGGCAGCAGGAGCCTTCGTATCGCTCACGGTTTTGCCTTCGCCATCGACGGTGATGAGTTTCTGAACGGTGTCTTGTTCGAGGATCTGGAAGACGACGCGACGGTTCGTAGCGGCGGCTTCGGGCGTTTCTTTTTTTGCGCCAGCGGGAAGCGGAATGATCGGTTGGGTCATGCCGTAGCCCTTGTGCGTGAGGCGGCTCTTTTCGACGCCCAATTTGACGAGGCGATCGTAGACGGCTTTAGCGCGTTGTTCGGAGAGTTTTTGGTTTTTCGCAGCCTTGCCGCTGAGGTCGGTGTGACCTTGGACTTCGACTTTCTTAATGCGCGGATTGTCTTTGAACGTCTTGGCGACTTCTTCCAAGAGGCTGTCGGATTGTTTGTCGATCGTCGCCTTGTTGAGTGTGAAGAGGATGGCTTCGTTGATATGGATCTTGTCTTCGGTTACGACGACGCGACGCGTCACGCAGCCATTGGCATCGTCACCAGCTTCTTCGGGGCAGAGGTCTTTGCCCTTGCAGCTGAATTCGTTCTGGAGGCCTTTGTCGTAGACCCAAGGATCGCAATAGCCGTCGCCATCGGTATCGGGTTTGGCGCAACCCTTCGTCGCTTCGCCAGCGGCGTAGTCGGGGCAGAGGTCTTTGCTCTTGCAAATGTGGGCATATTTATCAGAGAGGCCTTTTTCGGAGACCCAAGGATCGCACAAGCCGTCGCCGTCGTTATCGACATCGGGGCAACCGTCTTCGTCCATGTTACCATCGAAATCTTCGAGTTCGTCGGGGCATTGATCGGCGCCTTTGCAGACGTGTGCATATTTATCGAGCAAGCCTTTTTCGGAGACCCAAGAATCGCAGATGCCGTCGCCGTCGTTATCGACATCGGGGCAACCGTCTTCGTCTTCGAAGCCGTCGAAATCTTCGGGATCGCTTGGGCATTGATCGACGCCCTTGCAGACATCGGCAAACGCTTCAGACAAGCCGCGTTCCGAGACCCAAGGATCGCAGATGCCGTCGTCATCGGTATCGGGGACGGGGCAACCGTTGAATTCGGGCGAGCCGGGATCGTCGGGGCAATCGTCGATGTCGTCTTTGACGCCGTCGCCATCGCGATCGCCGACGTGAACGACTGGCGTTGCGTAATCACCAAAGCGGAAGCCGATGGCGATGTTGGGGCCAGCGTACGACAATTTGTCGGTATCGAGATCGTTGTTGATATCGCGAGCACGCGAATAAGCCGTTGCATCGGTGCCGAAATCTTTGAGGTAGCTAAATGCGACGCGCAAATAGAGCGCAAAGATATCGCAGAGATAGAAACGGGCTTCGATGAACGGACGAACTAAGAGTGCGTGACCATCGTAATCGTTGATTTTGCTGTCGATCCACGTTCTACCATAGCCCAAACCGAGACCGACGGCGAATTCGTAGAACGAACGACGAACGCTAAATGCGGGTTCGATACCGGCATAGCCGTAATTGAAGCCAGGATTCGACGTGTAGAGCGATTGGTAACCACCGAATGCGCTGAGGCGCAAACCTTCGATCGGCGTCCATTCGACGTAGAGTTCGTGTTCGGCGACGAGGTTGACGTCGAAATAACTCTGACGGCTCGGTTTGAGGAGGTAATCGTTCCAGTTCGACATATCGGTGAACGTCATACCATATTGGAGACCAACACCCCACGACGGAATGAATTTGTAGCTACCATCGGCGCTGACGCGTTCTTCTTTAGCAACCTTTTCGGAGGCCTCGGTCGTTTCGTCGGCATCGACGACAGCTTCGGTTTCTTCGACATCGGCAATCGCGACGGCTTCATCGGCGACATCTGTAGCTTCAGCAGCTGCTTCGGGCTCTTGAACACCAGCAACCGTTTCCGCGTCTTGAGCCAAAGCATCGGTAGCAAATAACGCAATCACTGCAGCAGCTATCATGTAACGAAGTTTTTTTCCCATGTTACTTCCCAATAGTCATTGCCCTGCTTGATTCAGGGACGTTAATTACAAGAACATAACCCTTCCATCGCCAATGCGTATGCCCGAGAGCCATTAGCTTCTTCAACAAGACGATGGAGTATAGCTTGCACATACTATACGCAATAGATACGTTTTGCAAGAGTTACGCGAAATTGTAAATTTTTATTCAGGAACGATCGCGCCTTTCTCACCAAATACATCTATGCTCAAGCAACGAAAACTCGCCATTTAAGCCACTTATAGCTGTGTAACAAAAAAGTTCGACATATCGGATATGAGTCAAAACAATTGTCTCGAACTACTTAAAACAAGCCGGTCCGACGTAACCAAATAAGTCTCCGTACTGAATATATCGCCAATTATTCGACGAGATGACGCGAGATTTTGGCTGTGGCAACGACATGCCCTTGATGGCATCGGCAAATTGCGCCCCTGGCCCGAGTTTTGTGGCGCCGTTTTTGACCCACAGACCGCCTTTTTCGAGCAACCAATCTTCTTCGGTCGTCGCCACGATCTTGATCGACGCGCCAGCCGGGACTTCTTTGACGAGCCCAAATCGGCTCGCAGGGCCTTCGCGCATGATGCATGCGCGCGGTGTTTTAGCCGATTTCGGCGCATTTGCCCCAGCAAAGACGTTGTCTTTGCGCCCGTAGAGTCGTTTTTCGGTCAAATTCGTCGATTTTGCGGTTTTAGCCGTCGTTTCGGCTTGCGCGACGGCTGCGACGACCGGTTTTGCAGTGCCATTGCCCGGTTTTGCGGCGATGGCGCCTTGAGCGGCTGCAGCCGCGGCAGCGATGGCGGCTTGATCGATAGGGGCTGGGGCATCGCTAGCCTCGTCGTCGCCCAATTCGGGGATGGCAAAGGCATCTTCGTCGAAGTCGTACATTTGTGCGATGTTTTCGTCGTTAAAGTTATCGCTGGCGTCGTCGATCGGAATGATGGCAAAATTCTCGTTGCCCGCAACGCCACTTTGGCTCGCCAATTCGGCGACGGGTGCTTGGGCGACCGAGCTGTCGGAATCGCTACCGCCGAGAGCCGACGCCAAGAGGCCGATGGCGCCGACGGCGCAAAGGCAAATCGCGCTAGCGCCGATGACTTTTTGCTTCGAAATATCGCCCGAACGGACATCGGATGCGAACCGCTTGGCACGTTGTGCCGTCTTTTTGAAGGCGTTTTTGACCGTATCGATGACGAGGTGGAATCCACCGCTTGGCGTGCGAGCAAATGTGCCCGAACCGGTGGGCATGGGCCCCGATGTGGCTGCTTCGGATTCGTCGGCGATGAAAAAGCTATCGCTCAGATTGGCATTTGTCGCCGAAGGCGAATCCATGTCGACTTCGAGCGACGAAAAATCGTCTTCGATATCGGGGAGCATATCTTCGGGATCGAAGTTATTTTCGGGCGCATTTAATTTTTGTAGCAAAGCTTCGAGCTCGCGGCTTTGTCGCGTCGATGCATCCGAGCTTGCGTTGGCGACTGTTGGGCTTTCCGTAGAACGCGACAAAACCGAGGCTCCTGGCTGTTTTGCGCGGCGTTCGATGCGATCGTTTTCCGACGAAATCCGTTTTAGGCTTTCCAAATCCATACGCGCGGCGGGTTGTTGTCGCTTTTGTACTTCTGGCAATGCCGATTCCGAGACACTCGCTCTTTGACGGAATCGCATCACCCCCGACGCCGCGCGAACGGGTTTTGCCGTGACGTGTTGTTCGATTAAACGCTTCCCACAATACATACAAAAGGTATGTTTTTCGACCTCGGCTCCACAATGTATACACTTCATTTGCGACCATCCTTAGCAAGCTGATGCGCTCGTCTTCACATTTGTCCTCGAATCCGAGATAGCGACCTGGCATGCGCTTGCGTCTAATTATGGCTCGTGCACACGGGCTATCCCAACTCAACGTAGAGGCGAGTTTAATGCCTCTGAGATAAGTGTAAAATTTTTGGGTTTTTGATGGGCGCCCATATTGCCCGCCAGCAATAGGGCGCCTAGCGGAGGCGTATTGAGCGATAGCGAAATAGCCGTAGCCAAGAGCCCGTATTGAGCCCAAAGGGCGAAATAGGGCGATAAAAGCCCGTATTGAGCCCAAAGGGCGAAATAGGGCGATAAA
>SFMP01000100.1 GCA_004554395.1 Myxococcales bacterium
ATCCATCACATCTGCCGTAGGCAGATGTCTATTCCCCCTCGCAAAATCCATCACATCTGCCGTAGGCAGATGTCTATTCCCCCTCGCAAAATCCATCACATCTGCCGTAGGCAGATGTCTATTCCCCCCTCGCCATTTATGGAGAGGGGATCCGACAGGGAGGATAACCATGGCGATATTACTCACGCCGCAAATCTCATTCACGCTCGACGAAGCCGCCGATTTCGCAAACTCATGCGCTAAAAAATTGGGCATACATCGAAATGACATTGACGATTGGTCATTTCACAAAAAGAGCCTCGACGTACGCCACAAAAACCCAAAATTCATGGCAACGCTCCTCCTCGATATCCGCGACGACTCCGCTCTTCGACACCTCGAAAAAGCCGGTTGCAAGCCCCCTCTCCCGCGCATCCAAATGCCCGATTTCACTCGCCGTCAAGTTGCGCCTCGCGTTGCCGTCGTCGGCGCCGGCCCTTCTGGGCTCTTCGCATCCTGGACACTCGCTCGTGCCGGCGTCAAAGTCGATCTCTTCGAACGCGGTAAAGATGCCAAATCTCGAAGCAACGACGTCGCTCAACTCATGCATCGCGGCATACTATCGACCGAAAGCAATATCTGCTTCGGCGAAGGCGGCGCCGGCACATACTCCGATGGAAAACTCATGACCCGCACAAAGTCAAAGTTTATTCCCATCGTGCTCGAATTATTTTCGAAGTGTTGCAATAACGACCGAATCTTATACGAATCCCACCCACACATCGGCACCGACAAACTCACTCCAATGCTCCTCAATGCACGCGCACACCTCGAATCCCTTGGTGCGTCATATCACTTCGAAACGCGAATCGACGACATCTGGATCGATGCCAACCGCTGTCGCGGCATCGTCGTCAATGGCGAAAAACTGGGCTACGACGCCGTATTCCTGTGCATTGGTCACAGCGCCGACGAAATGTTCGAAACCCTCCATCGACGCGGCGTCGCCATGGCTCAAAAACCTCTAGCCATCGGGGTGCGCGTCGAGCATCCTCAAGAACTCATCAACCGCATACAATACGGCCGATACGCCGAACACCCACTCCTACCCGCCGCCGAATACGCCGTCCGATTCAACGACGAAAAACTCCCGAGTGCCTTCTCCTTCTGTATGTGCCCAGGCGGTCGCGTCGTACCATCCCACACTCACCCCGATTGCTGCGTCGTCAACGGCATGAGCGGCAGCTTTCGAAACGGTCGTTTCGCCAATTCTGCACTCGTCGTACAAGTCGGCGAAGAAAGTTTCGATGATGGCCCTCTCGGTGGATTGCATTGGATTCGTCGCATCGAAAAAAAAGCTGCAGAAAATTTGCCTCCCCGCTACGCACCCGCGCAATCGATGACCGATTTCATCGCCAACAAAACCCCTGGCACATCACCTCGCACCACCTACACACCCGGCACCGCCCCAGCCAATTTGCGCAACATACTCCCCGCTCGCGTTGCAACCTCTCTACTCGCCGCGCTCCCCACTTTCGACCGCCAAATGCACGGTTTCATCACCGATTCCGCCAATTTCATCGGCGTCGAAACCCGCACGAGCTCACCCGTCCGCATCCTACGCGGCGACGACTACGCGAGCATTTCTTTCCCAGGCCTCTATCCTCTAGGCGAGGGCGCTGGCTATGCCGGCGGCATAACGAGCTGCGCTCTCGACGGCATCCATGCCGCGATTTCTTGGCTCGCCTAGATCCCCCGTCCGCATCCTTAGCGCATCTGCACACTACGCGGCGACGATCTGCACACTACGCGGCGACGATCTGCACACTACGCGGCAACTAGCGAGCATTTCTTTCCCAGGACTATATTCCCTAGGCGAGGGCGCAGGCTATGCTAGTGGCATAAGCACTGCGCTCTCGACGGCATCCATGCCGCGATTTCTTGGCTCGCCTAGATTCCCCCGCTATTCCCCGTCTAACCCTTCAAAACGTCTACCTTATCCGTGCGTTCCCACGTAAAGTAGCCATTCTCGGCCTTGCGTCCAAAGTGACCAAACGACGCCGTCGGCGCATATATCGGACGCAACAAATCGAGCGAACGAATAATCCCTGCCGGCTTGAGCTCAAACGAAAGGCGAACGCGCTTTTCGATCTCCTCCTCGGGAATCGTATTCGTTCCAAACGTATTGA
The DNA here is from genome assembly GCA_004554395.1 of Myxococcales bacterium. Taxonomy (GTDB): domain Bacteria; phylum Myxococcota_A; class Bradymonadia; order UBA4248; family UBA4248; genus UBA4248. The sequence goes on from SFMP01000100.1 coordinate 2,169, forward strand.
CCAGCACAGAAACGGGTTCGGCTACGCCAATCGCATACGCGAGCTGCACTTCACAACGCGTCGCAAGACCGGCAGCGACGATGTTCTTCGCCACATAACGCGCCATATAACAAGCCGAACGGTCGACTTTCGACGGATCCTTCCCCGAAAACGCACCGCCACCATGACGCCCCATACCACCATACGTATCGACGATGAGCTTCCGCCCCGTCAAACCGCAGTCCCCCTGCGGCCCGCCGATCACGAAACGCCCCGTCGGATTGATGTGGAACTTCGTTTCCGCCGTTATCAGCGATTCCGGCAACGCCTTTTTGATCACGAGATCCATAATCGCCTCGTGAATCGTCTTTTCTGTCACATCAGGGCTATGCTGCGTCGAAACGACGACCGCATCGATCGATTTGACCTTCCCATCGGCATAACGAACCGTCACTTGGCTCTTACCATCGGGGCGCAAAAAGTCGACCAAACCTTCGTTCCGAACGTGCGACAGCTGACGCGTCAACGCATGCGCATACATAATCGGCGCTGGCATCAGCTCCGGCGTCTCATCGCAAGCATAACCAAACATCAAACCTTGGTCGCCAGCTCCCTGCTCCGCTACCACGCCCTTCGACGGATCCACGCCTTGGCAAATGTCGGCGCTCTGCGACTCCACCGCCACCATCACGCCACACGTCTCGTAGTCAAAACCCTTCAACGAGTTGTTATAACCGATCTTCTTAATCGTTTCACGCGCAATCTCCGGAATGTTCACCCACGACGACGTCGTGATTTCACCCGCCACGATCACGACACCCGTCTTGAGCATCGTCTCGCACGCCACGTGAGCACTTTTGTCTTTTTCGAGAATAGCATCGAGAATGGCATCGCTGACTTGGTCCGCCATTTTATCGGGATGTCCCTCGGTCACAGATTCGCTTGTAAAAAGAAATTCTCTAGAATTCATTTGAAAGTCCTTGCATAGAAGGTGAATACAAACGGTGAGAGGGGTCGCTTCGATACGCACCGAAACGCACCTGCGCCGCTTTCTACATGGTATACGCCTTTTTTGCAACGCGCATTCGCCCCCAAAAGCATTATCTCCCCAAAACCTTTTTCTCTCCCAAAAACACGCTCCAATCTTCCAAAGCACCCTATTGCCGTTGCCAATACGGGCTTTTGTCGCCCTATTTCGCTGCGCTCAATACGGGCTTTTGTCGCCCTATTTCGCTGCGCTCAATACGGGCTCTTGCTACGCTATTGCCCCCACTCGGGGGCAATGCGCTCCGCCGCTCCGGCTATGTGCTCGCCGCTCCGCCGCTTGCGCGCATACGCCTACGCAC
>SFMP01000010.1 GCA_004554395.1 Myxococcales bacterium
AAAACAAGTGCGTGAACACGCTGTCTTTCGTGTTTCGCTTCGTCCTCTTTTGAAGTTCGATTTCGCTCGTTTTGATCTTCTGCTTTGGGGTTTTCTTTGCTACTCGTTTTGCCATAACACCCTCCATTTGGCAGGTCGACATTGGGGATTATGTCGACACAGTGGATTATAGCGAACTGAACACGGTATAGCGAATGAAAAAGAAATGACGTCGGCGACGATGGCCTATATGGCGTTATATGTGGACATTTGGGCTCATCATTGACATTTGTGCATGCTAGAACGGTAGTATTTGACGATAGAAGTAGATCAATCCACTGAATGGGCAGGTTAGGCGATGAAAAGAAAGATCTCTGTGAGTCAGCTGTTTGAATAGTCAAGTCGTTTGAAATGCGGTAGCCCTGATTGCGCTATCGTCTCTGCTTGTCATCGTGTGTGATATGTGGTAGACGCGGCACAGCTCGCCTGCGTCTTTTCGATGTGAGGGGGGCGGTTATCCTTAGCACGTGATAGAGGAAAGACATGGCTTGTAGAGAAGCAGCGAGCAAGACGCACGACACGGCGTCATCGCTCATCGTCGTGGGTTCGATAGCGTTGGATACGGTATCGACACCTGGGGCGCACGATCGGATAGGTTTGGGCGGATCGGCAACGTATTTTTCGGCAGCGGCAGGGTTGTTGTGTTGCCCCGAGGTCATTGCGGTATTGGGCGATGATTTCGACCGTACGCAGCTCAATTTTCTCGTCGAACGTGGCGTCGATTTGTCGTCGGTCTATACGAAGCAGGGCAAGACGTTCCAGTGGCAGGGGACATACGGCGATGATTTGGCCGAGGCGACGACGCTTCGCACCGATCTGAACGTGTTTGCCGATTTCGAGCCCAATTTGAGCGATAGACAAAAGAATTGCGATTTCCTCTTCCTCGCCAATATCATTCCGCATTTGCAACTCAAAGTCGTCGAGCAGGCGAAGGCGAAATTCGTTGCCGCCGATACGATGAATTTGTGGATTAATACGGCGAATGCCGATTTGAAGCGCGTTTTGTCGATGATCGACATGCTCGTGTTGAACGAAGCCGAGGCGCGTCTTTTGAGTGAAGAAAAGAGCATCGTGGCTGCGGCGAAGCGGATCCAGTCGTTTGGGCCGCAAACGGTTGTCATCAAGCGCGGCGTGTATGGCGCATTTATGATGCACAAAGATGCGATTTTTTCGTGCCCAGCGTTCCCGACGATGGAAACGATCGATCCAACGGGGTGTGGCGATACGTTTGCAGGTGGTTTGATTGGGACGCTCGCGCGCCATGGAGAAGTCAACGACGAGACACTTCGCGAAGGTATCGTTGTGGGGACTGCTTTGGCGAGTTTTACGATCGAGGGTTATAGTTTAGATGGCTTGAAACGAGCGACGGTAGAGTCGTTGCGCGAGCGTTATCGGGCGGTCGAGGCGATGACGAAATTTGGGTCGTTCGACCTTTAATTGTCGTTGCGCGCCATGCGCAATCGACGAACTGGCGGCGCGAGCCGCCAATTTGCAGTGTAGCACTGTGCAATCTTTTGTATATGTTTGTATATGTACATATATATGATATTTAGTAATATGTATATATATTGGCGTATCGAGCATGTGTTTTGATGGCATAGTCTAGGGCATATTGGTTTGGTGTAGGTCATTGCTCAGACGGCATAAGTCGCCATGTAGCATTTCATTCATAGAGCCGCAGCGTATTGCCCAACGGGCAAAAGCGTAGGCTATCCGTCGCGCGTAGGCGTTAGCCTAGCGCGACAGCCGAGTGTATGGCTGCAAAGCCATAGCTCGGCCGCCGTAGCGTATTGCCCAACGGGCAAAAGCGTAGGCAAAAAGACAGGCAATCATTGGAATCGCCGTGAAGTATGGCATTTCGCTTTTTGGAGGAATCATGTCGGTAAAAGAGCAAAAACTTGGCGAATTGTTGTTGCGCAGTCAGATCGTGACGGGGGCGCAGCTCGAGGCGGCGCGTAATGAGCAGCGCAAGACGGGGGGGCGGCTTTCGGGGCAATTGACGAAGCTCGGGTATGTGCGCGAGCAGGATATGACGAATTTTTTGAGTCGTCAGTTTGGCGTGCCGAGCGTGCATTTGGATGAAGTGCAGGAGATTGGCGAAGATTTGCTCAAGCTGATACCGCGCGACAAGGCGGTGAAGCATAGTTGTTTGCCGATAAATCGCGTGGGGCAGACGCTCGTGGTGGCGATGAGCGATCCGACCGATATGTTTGCGATCGACGATCTGAAGTTCATGACGGGTTATAATATCGAAGTCGTCGTGGCGGGTGAGCAGGCGATATTGGGGGCGATTGACCGATTTTATGCGAAAAAGGCGTCGCCGAATGCGCAGAATGAGGGTGCGGATGACTTCGATTTTGGGGGTGGCATCGATGAGTTCGACTTAGATGACGTTGAATTTGGCGATGAAGAAGAGTCGGTCAATGCGGTCGACTTGCAGAACATGGCGGAAGAGGCGCCTGTTGTGAGGCTGGTGAATGCGATTTTGGTCGACGCCATCCGCAACAATGCGTCGGATATTCACTTGGAGCCGTATGAGAAATCGATGCGCGTTCGATTCCGCATCGACGGCGTGCTCAAGGAGGTGATGCGCCCGCCGTTGAAGTTGCGCAACGCGATAGTGAGCCGTATCAAGATCATGTCGAACCTCGACATTGCTGAGCGTCGTTTGCCGCAAGACGGTCGTATTAAGCTGAAGTTGGGGCATGGTCGCGAGATGGACTTCCGCGTATCGGTGTTGCCGTGTTTGTTTGGCGAGAAGGTCGTCATGCGTTTGCTCGACAAGTCGAATTTGCAGCTCGATATGACGAAGCTTGGTTTTGAGCCGCGTGCGTTGACGGATTTCAAAGAGGCGATTCACCGTCCGTATGGGATGGTACTCGTGACGGGGCCGACGGGTTCGGGGAAGACGACGACGCTTTATAGTGCGTTGAGCGAGTTGAACACGGTGACGGAGAATATATCGACGGCGGAAGACCCTGTTGAGTTCAACTTGATGGGAATTAACCAGGTTCAGATGCACGATGCGATAGGTTTGAACTTTGCGGCGGCGTTGCGTTCGTTTTTGCGCCAAGACCCAGATATCATCATGGTCGGCGAGATTCGAGACTTCGAGACGGCGGAAATCGCAGTTAAATCGGCATTGACGGGGCACATGGTTTTGAGCACGTTGCATACGAACGATGCGCCCTCGACGATTAGCCGTTTGTTGAACATGGGTATTGAGCCGTTCTTGGTGACGTCGTCGGTCAACTTGATATTGGCGCAGCGACTTGCGCGTAAGCTTTGCCCGTTTTGCCGCAAGCAGGCGGTGGTCGATGCAGAGACGCTTCGCAATGCGCAGGTGCCGGAAGATAAGATTGCGACGGCGCAAGTTTACGAGCCGGGGGCGGGATGCGACAAGTGCAACAATGGTTTCAAGGGGCGAATCGCGCTTTACGAGGTTATGGTGTTTGGTGAAGAATTGCGCAATGCAGTTTTGCAGGGCTGGTCGACGGCAGAGCTCAAGGCAGAGGCGATTCGCCTTGGTATGCAGACGTTGCGCATGGCGGGTATTAACAAAGTGCTCGAGGGGACGACGAGTTTGACCGAGGTTTGCCGCGTGACGGCGCCCGATTAGTCGGCGTTGGAAGTCGCTCGAAGGATGAAAAGAGCGATTTTTGAGTTTTTTGCTGAAAATGGTTTTTTGATACGTTTCAAACTGGTAGGTAATGCGCGGCGGCACTATCGGAAGTGCCCATCTAGGATGTGGAACTATCACATGAATTATCGCAGTTTGTGGTTTTCGTTGATTTGCCTTGCTTGCTCGGCGCATTCGCCAGGACTTTCTTATGCGCAAGAAGAATTTTCGGCGTCGGATGTCGGAGGCATGGAGCAAGGCACACAACGTGGTGTCGAGGCAGGAGAATGGCTTTGGTCGGTATCGGATGCACCATTACTTCGGTCTGGTGCGACGGCATTAGCGGTCGCCGAAGGGGTCGCCTCGACGATATACATTGGCAGCTTCGGAACCGTCGTCGTGTCGCAAGATGGCGGTCGGACGTTTAGGCAGTCTTTGCGCTTCGAAGCAGGCACTGAGAGCGATCCAATCGTATCGTTTGCAGAAGCCGATCCATTGCGACGCCAGCAACGCGCCGATGCATTGCGAGAGTATTTACGCGTCAATCTCGAAGAGCAATTCGACAATACGTATGTCGAGTCGATGCTCGAGGAAGTGAGCGACGAAGATTTGCTCGATGCAGACGAAGTCACGGATTTAGAGCCGTTCCAAGATTTGGAACTCGACATGGACAACGATTTGCGCAATGCGCCGGTCGGTGGTCAGAACACGCTCAAAGTGACGAATTTGTCGAATTACGACAGTTTTATACGAAGGATGCGTATGGCGCGGAGTGCTCAGGAAGAGGGCGATTCGACCGAGGCGATAGAGCAAGCGGCGAAGTCGCCTGGGGTTTGGCAAATCCGAGCCATCGGCGCGACGGCGTATGCCGTAACTTCGTCGGCGATATTCGTGACGCATGATTCGGGCAATTCTTGGCAAGCGATGTTACAAGCAGCTGAGGGCGAGTATTTCTTGTCGATCGACGTGACACCGAGTTTCGATAGAATAGCGATTGGCGTGTCGAATGGCTTGATCATATCGCAAGATGGAGGGTCGACGTGGGAACGGACGGGCGAGAATGTGCGCGGGGCGGTCTATGAAATTCGTTTTGGTCCGACGGGCGATATATGGGCTTTGACGACGCGCGGCGTCTTTACGACGGCGAATATACACGCCGAACAAGGCGATCAGAATGACGTGTCGTTGGCATTGCAATGGACGCGATTTGCGTTGCCCGTTGCGTCGAGCGAAGTGTTGCTCCATATATACCAAGGCGATGCGGGCAATATCATGTTGCTGACGGGCGAAGGACTTTATATGACGACCGACCTCGTCAATTGGTATACGGTTGGTGCGGAGGTATTAAACGATTCGTATATACGCGATATATACGTGAAAGATTCGTCGTTGCAGTCGTTTATCGTCGTGACCGATTCGCAGATATTGGAATACAACAACGGTTGGTTTAATCAATCGAAGGGCATTGGCGTATTGCGCAATGCGCATATAGCACCGTTGGTTGAGAATAATCGCTTGGCGATTGTGACGACCGAAACAGGGGCTTATTTTGCGTATCATTCGAAGAGCATCGAAGAAGACGAGGCATACGCCGCTTTGGTCGAGCAATGGAAACGCGAGCCGTCGTATGAAGATACGATACAAGCGGCGTTGGCGGCCCATTATCTCGATGGTAGCCTCGATAAGAATTGGCGTTTGCGGTCTCGGCTTGCGTGGATTTTGCCGCAAGTGAGGGGGGAATACATCTATCGTCAATATCGTCAAGATAAAGATACGGATTATCAGAAGGCTTCGAATTGGTCGCGGACGCAGAAGTTTTATTATGAACGCGATACGCGCAACGAGTGGGGCGTTTATGCGCTCTGGGATTTGCGCATTGGTCAGGCGTATAAGAACGATTATGCAGTTGCACGGCTCGAAGATATGCGAGGAAAGCAAGAGAGCGTCGTCGAAGACGTCATCGAAGCACTCGATCAGAGGCGTTCTTTGCAAATCAGTCAAGTCATTCAAAAGATCGAAGTTGGGAAACCATCTCTCGAAGATGAAATCAACTACGAACTCGCCATGCAAGAAGCGGAGGCGACTTTGCACTATCTCACTGGTGGATTTTACATTCCGGCGGTGAAAAACAAGCAATAATCAATCGTTTGTTACGAAATGTCGTACAAATGTAATAAGTAAGGGGAGACCGAAAATGAAACGCGTATTATGGATTTGCATACTCATCGGGATGGCATTGACGCCAGTGACGCTTTTTGCGCAGGATAGTGCCCAGGAGGTGATGGCGCATTTTAGGAATGAGCCGACGATCGAAGAGACGATGGCGGCGGCGTTGCGCAATGCGGGATTGGATTCTGAACGATTCGACAGCATGAATTCGCGTGCGGCAGGAGCTTATGCATTGCCGAAGGTTTTGTCGTATGAGTTTACGTATCGCGATCAGGATCGGAATCGTCCGCAAGACGTGTATACGTTTAAGGATGGAGACACGGAGAAGTGGACAGAGCGCAAGACGACGAAGTATCAAGAAGATACGGATTATATGAATCACAAAGTTAGAGCGCAGTGGGATTTGAGTAAGCTCGTGTATAACTCGGATCAAATGCGCGTGACGTCGTTGATGAATTCATCGGTCGACAAGCGCGATAAATTGCTCAAGCAGGTGACGAAAGTTTATTACGAGCGTCGTAAACTACAGATCAACATGTTGACGGCGCCACAAACGAGCGTAGCGAAACAACTCGATGAGATGCTCGAAATGGAACGATTGACGGCGACGCTCAATGCATTGACGGGTGGTTGGTTTAGTCGCAATATCGGGAAATAGGAGCCTAGATGAACGCCATAGAACGTCGAATGCGGCGCATCTTGTTTTATAGTGCATTGGTTTTTTGCGTGTTTGGATGCGACACGAAATCGTCGCCCAATCCGGCAACGCCCAATGCCGTCGACGTCGATTCGACGGGCGCTCATGATGTCGAGAAGGTGGCGACATTGTCGGCGCCGCCAGGCGAGGCGGGTCCGTTCCTCGTGCGTAGCGACGCGCTGTTTCCGACGCAGATATTTGGTTTTGCAGCGACGGAGACGCATATTGCCATTGCGATGCAAAGCGATGTTCGCGACGTGTCGCAGTGCGTGCAGACGCAGTTGCCGATATGTTTTCAGGGAGCGGCGCTTTTGACGACTCGTCGCAATCCCAATGTAGCGATGCGCGTCGATTTGTATGAATCAGATACGCAGTCGGGGGCTCGTGTCGATGGCGTCGAAAGCGTCGGTCAATATTTTGCGTTTGCCATACGCGATGGCGTTTATGCGGGCGATACGCCGCGACAATCTTTGGCGATATTTCACCAGGATGGCACGATGACAGCTCGACTCGATTTGACGTCGCCGCAGGCGAAATGCCATCAAATCGCCCTCGCTGCTCAAGAAGACAATCGCGTCGTCGTGTGTCGAGCGCTCGATTTGAACGATCTCAAATCGAGTCATCAAATCGATTGTCAATCGGTTGGCATTGCAACGGGAAAGTCGTCGCATTTGGGGAGCATTGCGACGCAAGCTCCAGTTCGATCGCTTTCAATTATCGAGGGGTTCGATAGAATACTCGTTGCATGGACGTCGAATGCGCATGCTTATGTTGCATTTCTCGACGATCCGGACAATGTCATCGACTTGGGCGCGTCGACGGCCATTCGCCCGTCGCTGGCTCGTGGTGCCGATCGGTTCGCCATTGCTTGGCAAGGCGACGATGGCACGTTTAAAATCGATGCGATATATCCGGCAAAGCAAAATCGCCACGATACGCGCCAGACGATAGTGCTCAATGGCGTCTATGAGCGTTCGTTGGGGGCGCTCGTTGCATTTTCGCGTGGATATGCGTTTGCCTTCCGACATCAAAATACGCAGCAGATTGCCATCGTCGATGCCGACTTGAAATCGTGGTATTTGGCCGATAATTCTACGCAATGGCGCATGTTTTCGCAATATGGTGCACTCGATATCGACAATGCACATAATGGGAAATTCGTTTGGCAGACGGTTGAATCGTTGATTCTAAAGACGACAGGGGATTAAACCTTCAAAATTTGCCATGATCGATATCTGATCTATAGAGACGCCCATGTTTGAGCTCGTTATTGGGAGGTATGACATGGGCAATAAAAAATCGACATTCCGTCTCATCTTGACTGTATCTGTTTTGGCGATCTGCGGTGTGGTAGCATTTGTCATCGTGCAATCGTGGATGAAAGGCCGCATATCGGAACCCGAATTGTTCGATCTGAGTGCCATACAGTCGAATATCCACGACAATCAGAGACGCGCGCTTAAACCGATAGCCGACGAGCCATATCACTACGATTTCTTTACGTTGCTCGATCAACCGATCGCCGATCGCGATATACCAGAAATCGATCTCGGTCAGAATCCGGCACTGAAGGCGAGACAGCGCCATGCGCTCGATCGTTTGTCGGGAAAATTCGCCATTCAAGTGGCATCGTTGCAGAGTGCCAACGATGCTCAGACGCTCGTACGCCAGCTCAACGTACAAGGTTACCATGCGGTCATCGTCAACGATAGCGTCAACGGTGCGACGTGGTATCGGGTTCGGATCGACGGAGGAATAAGGCGCGAACAAGCCGAGACGCTACAAGCGACGATTGAAAAGAAGACAGGGTTGAAGGGATTCGTCGTATCGCTTTGATATTGGCGGATGAGATTAGAATCAGATTTAATACATATCACCAAGAACCAATCGCTTTGATAACATCTTGTGGACGTGGTGTTCGTTTGTAATAAACGATTTTGAGAGGCGAATTGGCAAGTTGCGATTTATCGATTTTCATTTTTTCGCTTAGGACGATGATGAGGTCATCGATGGGGCGATCGAGAGATTGCAATCGCCGATTGAAATAATCGGCGCGCCAGAAACCGACGACTTCGACGTATATCTTTCTTTTTGAACCTTTGTGATTCATCGAGAAATCGGGAACCCAAACAGATTGACGTCCGAGATTGAGAAGTGGGACATGTGAATCGATGGTGATATCGGGATCGATTTCGCAAAGACGTTGAGCCAATCGGTCGGCTTCTTCGCTGAGTCGCTCGGGGAATACCATTCTGGGCGGTTTGAAATCGTCGGGTTTGAGTTGCCAAATGACGTTTTTGCCATCGAGCGTGAGATCGGCCGTCGCATGCCATGAAGCGAAGTGATAGAGCGTAGGGAGGAAAGAAGCCAGGGAAATGGCGTATTTTTGGGGTTGTGGCAGGATGGAACCTGGGCAATCGACGGTAAATTGCCAAGCCGATTCGGTGATTTGCGTTGCTTCGAATAGGAGATTGTAAAATTTCAAACATTGAAAGAGCTTTCTGACGCTCTGCGCCGTTGTCGTATCGAAAACGACGGTGAAGACGAGGGAACGAGCATACATGAGAAGCGATTTTGCCAAGGATAGGTTGTAATGTGCGACGATTTCGTCGGCATCTGCGTCTTCGAAAGAAGCGATTTGGCGTTCGTCTTTGAGATCGGCATAGAGGTTATCTTCGAGTGCTTGGCGCGACATTTGGGATTCTGAGGCGAACTCGTCGAGGAGATCGTCGCGCCATTTGGAACGATTGACAAATGCGTTGCCATCGATTTGAGCAGCGCGTTCGAAGATCTTCATGCGTAGCCCGACGATATCGGCATCGGCAGGGGCTTCGAATTGTAGACGCGATTCCAATAGATGAATGATACCTCGAATGAGCCGATGTCGTTGGCTTTCCATACAAAGAGGTTCGTAGGAATCGCGCAAAGAGCCGTAAGATTCGCCGACGGCGAATCGAAAGCAGTCGATGAGTTGATCGACGGTAGCGACGATAGAGGGCGTAGCTTTGATATATTGCGGGATGATGTTTTGCCCGTCGATGCGGAATCGTTGATAATCTTTTGGGATAAAAGCCATCTCATCTATGCCTTATATATTGATTTGAATATCAATTACATTGATAATCGCGCGAGGCTTTATAATTGG
>SFMP01000101.1 GCA_004554395.1 Myxococcales bacterium
GAATAGCCGTGCGTATGCGCGCAACGCAGTGAGCACATAGCACGGCTGCGGAGGCGTATGCGCGCAACGCAGTGAGCACATAGCCGTAGCCCCATTAGCCGTGCGTATGCGCGCAACGCAGTGAGCACATAGCACGGCTGCGGAGGCGTATGCGCGCAACGCAGTGAGCACATAGCCGTAGCCCCCACACTATTATCATATACGCTTTTCATCAACCGGCGTACTGGGGTATGCAGAAGATGCGCAAACGAGCGGAAGTTTTCAACATAAATATATACATAGATTTGATACATTTTTTTGCTCATTTGATGAAGATACCAGGAAGCAAGGAGGAGGGCGCATGAGCACACTGACACGTGTGATTGTGGCCGATGACGCAGATGCGCAAACGAGCAAAAAATTACCAGCCGAATTCTTGCTTAATCCAAAACGCATTACTGAAATATTTTATACGTGGGGCTTTTTTGCGCTCTATCGTTACAGCAGCAACATCGCACCGGTAGACGGCTTTTTGACGTTCCATTTTTGATATATAATATTTAATCGCCGATGCCAATTTTCTTTGTTTGGCGGCCGTGACATTCATTTGTGGGGAAATGGCTTGTGACGATGATCGCGATTTGACTTCGATGAAAGCGATCGTGTTGCAATTGGGGAGATCGGCGCCGTATTTATAGGCGATGATGTCGATTTCGCCGTATTTTGTGGCGTAATTTCGGGCCATGATATGCCAATTTCGCTGTTTGAGGTACCAAATGACGAGGTTTTCGGCACATCGCCCGAGTTTGGCAGTGAGCGTTTGAGCGGTAGGTGTATATTTCTTTTGCGACGAATGGGTTTTGCACGGCGATTTGCGCATGCGGCTTCGGCATGCGTGTTCGTCGTGTGCATTGTATTGTTGTGAATGGCGATCGTGGCGTGACTGCGTAGACATGGTTTATACCTCATATTGATAGAATGAATAGAATTGATAGAGTTGACTGGCGTGAGCCGTGGTGGCTGTGGATAAGATATGGACAACTTGTGGATAAATGGTGCGCGCCTGTGGATTACTTTTGTGAATCTGTGGGCAGATCGTGGTTTTCCTGTGGATAAACTGTGAATAACTCGCACGGCGTCGATGGCGGTGGAAGCCCAAAAACGGTGCGTATGATGGGCATTTGGCGCGCGATGATGGCGGCAGACGGGCCGAGGGAAGTGGCAAGAGTGCGGGTGAGCCTGGGGAATAGGCACGCACGCCCGATGAAATCGAAGAAATGCGATCGTGCTACTTCGTCGTAGGCATATTCGCGTTTTAGGGCTTTCCATAGGGGGGAGAGCGACTTTTTGACAGCGGCGAGCGACGTATGATGAATGCGCCCAAAAGTCGTTTGTCGATGTGAATTGTGGCTGTGTGACGATGGTTGAAATATTGAATGATTTGGTGCGATGGGGATCCATTGCCCGGCAAAACGCGCCCAATGATTTGGGAATCGGTCGGTTGAAATGCGTATTGCAGCATCGAATGTTGGGGGTAGCCATTGAGAATGCCAAGTTTGTAGAAGTCGCCGACGCGATTTGAGGCGTTGGTCGATGGCATTGGCAAATGTAGAAAAAGATGAAATGTTTTTTGGATAAGACGGTGTATAAAAGTGGACGGATTTTGCCGATTGCCCGATGCGCAGTAGTCGTCCCTCGCGTTGTATTTGCGTTGCAGGGTTCCATGGCATGTCGAGATGGATGAGATGGTTGGCGCGTTGCAAGTTGTGACCGCTCGAGAATGCATCGCTACAAATGACGACTTTAGGCGGAGAAATGTTTGAAATTGTATAAAAATCGTGCAATGGGCACGATGCATCGAATGCAGTTTCGACGAGTTCGCGTTTACAAGTCGATTTTCCATAACGCGCTACACGCGCGGTGAGCAATGCAAGCGGGCGATTCAATTTGAGATGATCGGCATAATAACGCGCCGTATCGGCGTATTGCGTAAATAGGACGACGGAGTCGTTGATTGGAATGGCGTTGATGATGTTTTGAATATTTCGAATGGCGATATCGTCGCCGAGTTGTGATAATAATAAATGGGCGCGTTTCATCGATTGTAATGTTTGATTCACGGCATATTTCGATGCGTCGTCGAGTTTTCTGCCATAGATCATGTCGTCGAATGGGAGTAACAATTGGCGCCCCGAGGCGCCCATAAGCGAGTAGAATTCGCGTTTCGACAAGATACGATTGCCGTGTATTTGTGCATTTTTATAATAGTGCATGAGTCGTTCGAGAGTGAGTTTGCAAGATGTCGGATGGCTGAGCAACCGATGCATGAGGACATGAGAGAGGATCGGCGCTTCGCGTATGACGTCGTCGCTATCGTAAATATATATTTGAATCGACAAAAGAGTATCGACGATATCGGCAAGCGTTTGAGGATTTTGCACGATGGGATTGGCATAGGAATGGCGGCAAATGCTTGTCTCGGCGGTCGTTTGAGGGATTTGGTCGTCGATACAAATCGCGCGAGCGAATTGTTGAATCATATATTTATCGAAATACTTTTGTGCCGATGGGTAGCCGCACAATTGGACGAGAGCATAGATATCGTTCCAACTCATGGTGACGGGAGTAGCCGTCATGAGGCAAATATAGTGATAGGCGGTATATTGTTGTGCGAAATGGAAACGCTTTGTCGATGGATTTTTGAGCGCATGTGCTTCGTCGAAAATCCAAAGGATGGGGCGATTACCGTCGAAATCGATTTTTGCGAGGCTGAGCATTTGATAGGACGCAAATTGTATATATAATTGAAACGAAGCCGCCACGCGTAGCCACATTTCGCGCAGATGCGCGGGAGCGACGACGATAACAGCGATATTGGGAGTGATGGGATCGCAGAGCATGCGTTGTATGATATTGCATGCGATATACGTTTTGCCCGACCCCGTCGGCGTTGCAATCATCGCACAATGATGTGTCGTGAGGCGATGATGGGCGGTGTTCGCGATGTTGGCTTGCGTTGGCGTCAGTTGTGGTGTGTGTTGACTCATGATACATCACCTCGTTCGTCGTTAGTGATAGTTTGTTGAAATAGCGGCAGTGATGGCGTCGCATGTGGATGCCGTAGTGAGGAAAGGGGCTTTGTATGGCGTTCGATAGCGGCAACGCATTTATCGCACAAAAGATCGATGTCGTTTTGAATAGTGGCGAGAGCCGAGTTTGGTGTTTCAATTTTCGAGGCGATATCGTGTGCTTTTCGCGAAAGTGTTGACAATTTGGCGATATATGGTTTTGCCAAAGTATCGTCGAAAGGCCATGGAATCGTATCGACGAGCCAAGCAAAGAAGCGGCGATAGCCGCCTCGTGCGTGTTCGGCGCGCGTATTGCAATAATTGCGAACGTATGCAGAATTGAGCCAAGCGGCGAGCAAATAGCCTTCGTCGTCGGTTTGGACGGGGATGTAATAAACAGTATTGATAGGTATAATTTTTATATCATTACAATAACTCGCTTCGAATCGTTGTGCGATATCACGCCAGACGACTTTTTTGTGGTTGAGCGTCGGGCTAGCGCCTGCGATGGCATGGCGTAGAGGTGGACGCGTCGTCTTTCGTTCGTCGAGCCTGGGGGCTACGCGTTCAAACCAGCGCTGCGCATGAGGCGGGAGCGAACGCAAAGGCTGCGACAGTAGCGCCATATTGTGCGGAATGACGATGTTTTGTTGTGGCTTTGCGCAGTAGGGGCGAATATCGCAACCACGAAGGACGTCGTAGATCAATGTCGATTCGATGGGGACGATGGCGTTTTCGTAGGCGAATTGCACGATTTGCGTATCGTCGATCGCCGATATGCTCTCCGATGTGTTCGCGATGTCGCCGATGCGCTTGCAAACATAGACGTCGTTTGCGCCCGTGCAAATGCCGCGTCGCACGTCGAATCGCATTTTGATAGACGGGACGCGCAAAGCGAGTTTCGGGGGGGAATCGCGTTCTGCCAATTCAATGCGAGCGATCCATGGGGAAGGCGCAGAAAGTGCAGTATTATTATCATTTATCGAAAGAATAATCGATGCCGGATAAGTCGCAGCGCCGAAAGCATTGTGCACGGTCTGGCTCCAATCGCAGAGATCGAGTAGGTGTGCATGGTTTTCGATGAACGATCGAAATGGTTTATACGAAGGCGCCGAAAAGAGTTTATTGGGCACGAGCATGGCGACGCAGCCCGTTTTTTTGACGAGTCGGAGGGCTTTTTCGACGAACAAACTGCTGATATCGGCAGATTGCGCGCAATGGCTGAGATCGCGCGATGGCTGTGCACATTTATAATGAAGTCGCAGTATCGATTGCTTTTCTTTTGGGAGTACGTGCAAGCCGAACCACGGCGGATTTCCGATGACGAGGTCGAACCCGCCTTGGTCGGCGACTTCGGCATAGGTGAGGTCGAAGCCTAGGTGCATGGAATCGGAGCGCGATTGAGCGATATATCGGCGTTGTCGTTGGAGATCGGCAATTCGCTTCTTTTGAAGGGGACTTGGGATTGGGGAGGATTCAAAAATATTCTTTCGCGAAACAGATAATTCTTTGATGGCAATTTCGTATTGTTGTTCGATTTTTGCATAACATGCATCGCTGATCGAAGCCGAGCATCGTTCGATTTCGAGTCGCAATCGCTTCTTTTTATAGCCGTGTGCCGTTTTGAATTGGCGCAAGACGTGTGGCATGTGTGGCGGAATGGCGTTTGGTGGGATTCCGAGGTGTCGTTGCCATTGCGCCAAATCGAGCAATGCATCGCCGCATGAAATGTTGAGTTCGAGGTTTGGGAGCGGGATGAGTTCGCCGTCTTTTGGCGCATATCGGATGAGTTCGAGCCATAGTCGGAGTTCGCAGATTTGGGTAGCGGCGGGCAAGATATCGATGCCGTAGAGATTTGTCGTGAGTATGTATTTGGCGAGTTGCGTGCGAGTGATGGGGCGAGAGAGGGCGACGGCGATGTCGGAGCGCAGGGCGAGTAGGCGGTCGAAAGCGGCTTGCAAGAAGGCGCCGCTGCCGGCGGCAGGATCGAGTATTCGGATTTGCGCAAGTCGTTTATCGATGCGATCGAGTTGTTCGTTTGGGATGGCGGAGAGTTTTCGATGAAACAGTGCGTGTATGTCGTCGCGATCGAGGTGGAATTGGAGCCCGATCCACGTTTCAAAAGCGCGATCGACGATAGCTTGGGCCAGTGGCATTGGCGTATAGAACGATCCAGACGACTCTCGTAGCGATGCGGGCATGAGTATTTCGAATATGTGGCCGAGCATCCATGGATCGAGGGCATGGGATCGCCTTTCAATGGAATCGCGAGGATCTGAATTATCTTCGGCGGCGGAAGTGTTCCACGAATATGGTTCGAAGAGCGAATGTAGAATTGAAAGAATCGTCGAATTTGGAACGTCGATTTTTGTCGACGCCGCTTCGATTTGGAGCGGGGCAAAGAGGCCGCCATTGAGAAATGGAATATTGCCCAATCGCTTTGCCTTTGCGTTACGGCGAGCATGTGGCTTGTTGAGCGTATCGAAGAAGAGCGGTCGAATCGTCGATCGGTATATGGAGCGGGCGTTTCGTTCGTCGTCGGCGGCGGCTTCGAAGAGGAACGATTTGCGGCCGTCGAGTGCGCCGCGATCGGCGATATTGGCGATGAATAGGAGTCGCAAGAGCGTCGTGAGAGTGAGTTGTTGCGTCGGCGCATTGGCACCGATGTTTTGCCACGAGGCATCGAGAAGATCGAATGCCTTTTTGAAATCCCGAACAAAATTCGATTCGATATTCTTTTTTCCAAATCTTTTATCGATTTCGTAGACGAATTTGAGATAATCGCCGTGTAAAGACCAGAATTCGTCGTCGTTCCATGGGATGTTTTTAGCGACGATATATCGAGCTTCGATGGGCGACATGGCGTAGAGCGCGAGAGAATTGGCGTTTAAATCGACGACGATAGAGGCAGGTTCTTCGGTGAAAATGGATTCGATGGCAATTTTATTCGGTGGAGATGAGATGGCGACGAATATCGAGCACCATTCGCACGTGCCGGCGGCGACGATGCCTGGGGTGCTTGGCGTCGAGTCGAGAATTGGGGTCATGTTCCATTTATCGATAGCTTTCTGAACAAACGCTGAATGAATGTCGTGCATGGTCTTTGCTCCTGTTTGTTTTGAGAAATGAAAAGCCGACATGTCGTGCACGAGTGTGTACGATCGGCAAAGCGAGATCCTTGTTCGCTACTTTATAGAGCGGGCAATTTTTCAGAATGTTTGCAGAAAAAATGCAAAAAGGAGCAAAAAACAGTATAAGTGCGCGGAGCATGTTTCATCGCAAGCGGAGTTTCTTGGCGATGTGACATAGAGTCGTGCATCGATTGTTTATTGTGTTCGATGGTGCGATGGTTAAAACTCAAGAACGTGAAATCACGAGGAGTGCGGATATATGCGTCATTTGGGAATGAAGACGGCGTTAGTATTGGCGGTCATGGCGACAGGATGTGTAACCGATGAAAGAGTTGAGGTGCAGTTATGCCCTGAAGGTTCGCTAAAGGCAGAGCCTGGTGTTTGCGGATGCGATGTCGAAGACGTCGATGGCGACGGCGATACGATAATGGATTGCGTCGATTTATGCCCCGAAGACCCGAATAAAAAAGCGCCTGGAACATGTGGTTGCGGCGTGCCCGATACCGATACCGATGGCGATACGGTGCCCGATTGTTTTGATTTGTGCCCCGAAGACCAGAATAAAAAGGATCCTGGCACGTGCGGTTGCGGTGTGCCCGATACCGATACCGATGGCGATACGGTGCCCGATTGTTTTGATTTGTGCCCCGAAGACCCGAATAAAAAAGCGCCTGGAACATGTGGTTGTGGCATGCCCGATATCGATACCGATGGCGATACGGTGCCCGATTGTCTCGATAAGTGCCCCGAAGATCCGAATAAGACGTTGGCAGGATTATGCGGTTGCGGCGTCGTCGATACGCCCAAGGGTACACTCGATAGCGATGGCGATGGTGTCATCGACTGCCTCGATGGATGCCCCAATAACCCCTATAAGACGGCGCCTGGCAGTTCGACGTGTGAAGACCGCGATACCGATGGCGACGGCGTCGAAGATGCCCTCGACGACTGCCCCTATAATCCGACGATACAAAAGCTCGCCGAAGGCGGTAGTTGCAATTTCAAAACGGAAACGATCGAAAACGGCGAAACGATCGACGTCTTCGAAGTGTGGTCGGCATACGATCTCGTCGAGTTGAGAAAGTATCTCGAGACATCGCCTCTCGGCATGGAAAATTCGCGATGCGAAGTAGGGAAGTTGATATGCGGTCCGGACCCCTATACTGCCTACTATTGTCAGGTCGGTCTATCTCGCAAAACGATGTGTTATGGCGGTTGTAGCGTCGATGGCGAAGAAACGGTGTGCAAGCGATGCAAAGAAACGACTGCGACTCTCGAAATCGGCGAGTGTTGCACGTCGACGGATAGTACCTTCGTCTGTACATCGGATAAGAAATACAAAACTTGTGAAAAAATCGACGGCGTGGCGCAAATCGTCGAACATGAATGCAAGAATGGATATGCATGCATTGAGGGTGAAGGCGGAGGGAAAGCGTCGTGCAAAGCGATGGAGGTTGCCGAAGGTGCATTGACGACAGGAGGTAATGCCGGCGACGATTGCAATTCGTCGCAATACAAATCGACGTGCACATCAGAAACGCAAATGTTGGTATGCCTCGATGGCAAAGTAGCCATCGAAACGGTCGAGTATTGCAAAGAAGACGCGAGCACGGGTTGGCGTATTGCATTGCCGCTCATCGCGCCGACATACAAGCTACGCGTCAAACTGATGCAAGACATCGAACTCGCCGATGCGCTACCGATCGTCGAAAAAGAAAGCGCACAATGCGCCGCCGACTGGACGCCGATGACCATCAATCACGTCGATTTCGACGGGCAAGGACACACGATATACCTTTCGAAGCATCGCAGTGAATGCATGTTGAACGACAGTTTATTTACATCTGTTTCTCAATCTCGCGTTTCAAATTTAAATTTATCGTATAACATTGGTGGGCAATCCGTTTCCGTCTTATCGATTGAGATAGTCGATTCAATTATCGAGCATTTGTCGTATCGCGGGGAACGGCGATCGACCTATCCGTTGTTTAGCGAAAGTCGGATTATGGATGGCAATCCCCTTTTTACATCGACGCTGAGTAATTCTATCGAGTCATCTCGTGTCGAAGATGTCAAATTCGACATTCCCGTACTCCATTCGTCTGAATTTTCGCATAAAGTTACTAGCAGTTTACTGAAAGATATAGCGATCAAAGTTGGAAAGCAATATTGCGATAGTAGTATCGATAGTAGTATATCGATAGGTAGCACATGCCATATCATTGACAGCTTAAACCAATCACCACTTGTAAATGTTTCATACGACATCGATCGTCTCGACTTTGCATCGTCGAGCACTGGGATAATCAATAGATGGAGCATGTTGCCATCTGTCGAACATGCATTATTCGAGAACTTGTCGCTAAAGATATCGTCGATCGATTTATCACACGTTGAAACAATCACTCAATTCAATATTGTTTCATTTTCTAGCGTGATGAATGTAGATGGAATGCACATAGAATTGGGCGATATCGTCGATGGCAAAACGCTGAGTGACTTGCGTGTCATCGATAATTTTAATGGAATCAACGTGAGTAATTCTCCATCTAGAGTATTAAACGATGTGACGTTTAACGCAGGGAGAATCCAAGCGAAAAGTATTTCATTGCTCAAGCAGCCAAAAGCCAAATTGACAAAGAGTACATTCAAGACAGGTGATATCGATTCCGACATTTTCGTACTCTTTAATTTCGAGAAGCCTGAGGAGAAAACTGAAGTCGAAGGGCTTTCGGTCGAGATTGGAAATATCAAATCTGAGTCAGGGACAGTATTATTTGATGGCAATAATTATACTATCGATCAATTGAACGTAAAAGCTGGTGTCATCGAAGCGCCAGAATACGTGATGATGAACGAAAACACTAAAACAACATTAAAGCACGCGGATTTATCGTTCGACGAAATTCACTCGATAGAGCGGGCAGATCTTTTGTCTTATCGCGGAACTGGAGATTTTACAGGCGAAGATATATCGATTTCTGCGAAGAAGGTTACATCCGAAAAGGTTGTAGGATTTAACGATAAGATGGTGGATAGCAAGATTCAAGGGTTGCGGATTGATATTGGCGAAATCAATGCCGGTTCTTTTGCTGGTCTTGGTAGCATCCAAGACTCAGCTTTGACAAACATTGCCGTGCGCGTCGATCGCGTCGTAACCAAGGATAATCTCTATTTAATCTCTGAATTCACCGATAGCGAGATGACAAATGGATCGTTTTACGGCAATCTCTATGGCAGAGTGGAAAACACATTTCCATTTGTGAGAGAGTGGGTCAAGGATAATGGAAATCCGAAGATGGAAAACGTCGTCTCGTCGATGAGCGCCTATACGTATACGGCGAATGCCGAAACGGGCGCGATGGAAAACATCGAGCCCGTCGTGAACTCCGTCTTCTTGAACGTGTTTAATACGACAACGCCGGAAACGCCCGACGACGCCCCCGTAGCGGCCAATGTTTATTGGCTCAAGCGAGTGGCAGCCGCCAAACCATTCAGTAGCAGCGATTATGCAGGCTTCATACCTTATTATATGGATAAGACCATCGATGCCAATGGCAAGACGACCCAAGACGTCGTGACGGCGTTGGGCGCCAATTGGGAGATCTTGAGCGCGACGGAAGACGGAGCGACGATAGAGATTCCGTGGCTGAAGAAGCCGTCGGCAGCCACCCACGAACCGTAAAAAAATGTCGTTGCCATGCGTGGCGGAATGTGCTAGGAGGCTCGCCGCCCGCATGTGCTGTGCATTTGCGGTAGTTGCAGGCAATTTTTATGAGGAGAAAGAAATGAAATTGTCCCCTTTGGCAGAAGTGAAAGAAAAATTTGGTTCGCGTGACGCGTTGGTCAAACTCGTGATGAGCAAAATCGAACGCCCCGAAGGCATGAGCGACGAGAAGTTCGAAGAAAAAGTTCGCACGGTCAGCAATCGCAAATTGCTCAAGCTCAATGCAGCTCACGACGATATGATCGCTCGTTTTGGCTCGAAAGAAGGCTTGGTCGATGCGATTATGGCGATCGTGACGACGGGTAAAGTCGACGTCCTCTATCGCGCCAAATTGATGACGCTTCGTCCGGCACAATTGCTCGACCTTCACAAGTCGCTTGTGAAAAAAAGCTAATGTGTTAAAATACGGGCGCGTAATGCGTACCGGGTGACACATAGACATAAAGGAGGTGGCTCCGATGCAAAACACATTTAGGCTTCGTTGGAATTGGCTTTTTATCGTGTTTTTGGCGATGGGAGTCACCTTTTTTGTTGGGTGCAATGAGCGCCGTAGCGAAGGTAAGAAACCCGTCGTCGTCGAAGATGACGAAGTTCGCGAGAAATCGGGTGGTGGCTTTTTTGGTCAACAAACCGATCGTGGCACCCCCTCCGATACCGAGGGTTATCAACACGTTGGGCTCAAGAATCAGTTTCCAGGAGGCATTGAACCCGACGACTACAAAGCGCAAAAGCTCGTCAATCAGCTCTTTAATTACTCCATAGGCATGTGTTCGCGCGAGCAGGAATGCCCGGCCGATCTCGACGCAGCGCGCACGGGATTGCGTAAGCATTATGGGATATTTTGGCCCAAAGACCCATGGGGCAATTTTTATCAGTATAAGAGGACGGGCACGATGTCGTGCGAAGTTTGGTCGTTTGGCCCCGACGGGAAAGATGCGACCGAAGACGATATCCACATATCAAAGAGCAATCGCGAAGATTTGCCCAAATAACACGACCGTTTAGGCTATTGGGATTTCCGGGAGATATTCATGCATCGTTGGATAGGGGCTCTTGCCTGCGCGATCGCCTTCTGTAGCGGCGTGCAAGCAAACGCACAAGATTCAGATTCTTTACCAAATTCAAATCGTTCGCAAAACACAGGCCACAGCGGCTTCGTCTTCGAACATGGTTCGGGGCAATCGTCGGACGATGCCATTGCGCGTCGACAAGACGAGAGCGAGGCAAATTATCGCGCCATGAGCGAACAAATCTCGGCATTGCAAAAGCAAGTCGACGATTTGCAGAATAAGATTCAAGAATCTAAGAATTCGGCTGTAGATAATTCGCATAATGGAACGAATTCGTTTGCTCGCTACGTCGAAGATCGATTTACATTTGGATCGTATGGTCGCGTTCAACCGTCGATGAATCCCGATGGCATGCAATCGGGTCGTCAGGCTCGCATTGTGTATCCGGCGCCACGCGTCGACGAGGGTAGTTATGTCGAGCTCTATTTTAAGTATACGCCCTATAAATCCGATACATCCGATACGGTCGTCGATTTGGTGACGACGCTGGCGCTCGATGGCGACAATCTCTTCCATTACGATGGCGATTGGAATGCGGGCATAGCGATCCGCAATCTCTATGTCGAAGCTCGTAATTTGTGGTTCGATGGATTCACAGTTTGGGCAGGCTCGCGCATGTATCGCGGCGACGACATATATTTACTCGATACATGGCCGCTCGACAATCTCAATACGTATGGCGGCGGTATCGGTTGGCACGGCAAGACGCGAACGAATATCGACATTCACTTTGGGACAAATCGCCTCAAAAACGATTATCAATACGAAGTCGTCGACGTCGTCAACGAGCGATTTGTGGGCAAACAAGACGTCGTCTTCCTCGATCGCCAACGGTTTATCACGTCGATCAAGGCAGAACAGTTCTTTGGTGGCGATGAATTGCCGACGTTCAAGGCGAAATTGTATGCCGAGATACACGCGATTGGGAAAGGTCAATTTCTCAAGACGCAGCCCGAACTCGTGACCGAGTTGCCCGACGATACGGGTTGGCTCGTTGGTGCGCAATTTGGCATGTCGGATTTCTTGGGCGGATCTTATGTGAATCTGTTTTTCAAATACGCGAGCGGCTTAGCGGCGTATGGCGATCAGACGATTCCGTTTGGCGTGGCGACTGATTTGCGCGCCAAAGACGCCAAGAACGTGACGATCGGTTTGAGTGCCGGGATCGATGTATTGGATTATGTCGACATATTATTTGGCGGCTATGCGCGCTATTTCGAAGATGCCGATGGGATAGAACAAGATTTCGACGACGGCTGGGAAGGCGTTTGGGACATTCGGATTACGGGCCATGTAGGGCAGTATTTCCGCCCAGGTATAGAGTTTAGCCAACAACTTCGCCGTCCGAATGGTCTAAGCCCCGTCAATCACAAACAGGAATTGGCATCGCTGTTCAAATTCTCGCTATTGCCCGCCGTTCGCTTCGGAGAAGGCGTATTGGGTCGCCCGGAGATTCGCTTTAATTATACGGTGAGCGTGCTCAATTCGGCGGCGCAGAACTTATTCGCGGAGCGCGATTATTTGCGCAACAATAACGTCGTTCACTTCGTCGGAATTGCTGCGGAATGGTGGTTTAATATCTAATCGCGGCGCGAGCCTAAGAAATTCGGAGCGACATCATGCCTCGGTTACCTTATGATTATTACGATTTGCTCACGACGGGGCATGCCCCCGCCTTCGACGCCGAAGCGGCGTATCGATTTTTGAGCGAACACCACGATCCGCTTTGCGATATGCGTTTGGCGCACTGGCGCGGCGATATCGATGACGCAGAGTTTTGGCGCGTGATGCGCCAATATCAGGGTGCGAATGGCGGATTTAAGGGTGGCATCGATCCCGATTACACGGGCGATGTGGGATCGATTCATTCGACGATCGAGGCGATGCGCATTCTCATTGCTCACCAACAATTCGACGGCGAAGAAATCGGGAAGTTGTTGGATTTCTTGCATGCGACAGTTTTGCCCGATGGTTCTTGGCAAGAAATCCCCGAAGTTCTTCAGAATCCGAAATGTCCGGCTTGGTATCAACCGGCACAGTTTAGGATTTGCGAGACATCGTGTTTGGCAGGCTATGCGCTAGAGTTTGGCGCCTACGATTTGTGGACAAACGCCGTGCGCTATATACGCCAAACGTGGCTTCAAATGCCCGATGCGCCGACCGCACATCCCTATTGGTCGGTTTTATTGCTCTTGGGTCGCAGTACGACGTCGAGCGATCGCAGCATCGCCCTCGATGCGCTCGACAATCTCAACGCCTTTGTCCGCAATCGCAAGATCGATGCTTGGGATTGTTCGGCTATCGTCGAAATCCTCGTCGGGCTCGACGCACTCGATGTCAACGATACGCTTTTGCGCCTACTCGCCATGTTAGGTGCCGCCCAAGATCCCGACGACGGTGGGATACGCACCGAATACGGTGACACTCTGCGCATCGGTGCGACGTTTAACGCCCTCATGGCGGTGGCGTTGCTCATGCAACGCGGACTCGTCGAAACGAATGGCTAAATCGGAGATGACGACAATGGAACGCAAGTGGACCGAACGCCACCGCCTTCAGGCATTAGGACGCGAAAGCGCAGATCTCTTGCTCAAGAACTGCAAACTCGTCAACGTTTTGAGCGGTGAAATCGAAGACGGCATCGATATCGCCATCGGCGGCGATAGAATCGTCGGCGTCGGGCATGGATACGAAGCAGCACACGTGATCGACTGCACGGGGCTCTATGTTCACCCAGGTCTCATCGACGCCCATATTCATCTCGAAAGCACGAAGATGACGGTGTTCCATGCAGCGAAGCGCATGTCGCAATCGGGCACGACGGCTGTCATCACCGATCCGCACGAAATCACCAATGTTGCGGGCTTGGCTGGGTTCATGTTCCAGAGCGAGTGCGCGCGTCTCAATCGATACATCGACGTCTATTTTACGGCACCGTCTTGCGTACCGACGCTAAACGACCTATCGGTCGAAACGCCAGGAGCCAAACTCGATTCCGAGACGCTTGCGCTATTGGCCAATATGCCAAGTGTCGTCGGCTTGGGCGAAATGATGAATGTCCCGGGCGTACTCGACGGCGATGCCGAAGTGATCGAGAAAATCGACCGCTTTTTGTCAGTGGGCAAAGTCGTCGACGGTCATGCGCCGGGGCTCTCGGGGCATGCGCTCAATGCCTATATTGCCAGCGGCATATCGTCGGATCACGAATCGACGGTGCTCGAAGAAGCTCGCGAAAAGTTGCGCCGCGGCATGTATGTCATGATTCGCGAGGGGACGAGCGAGCACAATCTCGAAGCGCTTTTGCCACTCATCGATAAAAATGGGCGCAACATTTCTCGCTTAATGTTTGTGTCCGACGACCTCGATCCACGCGATATGGAGGGAGGTCACATCAATCGCCTGCTCAGGCGAGCCGTTGCGGCGGGCGTCGATCCGATCATGGCGATCCAAATGGCGACGTCGTCGCCGGCGCGTTATTTTGGTCTCGATCGCGAAATTGGCGCCATTGCTCCGGGGATGCTGGCCAATATCGTCGTCTGCCAAGATCTCATCGATTTTAACGTCCATACCGTCGTGTTCCATGGGCGCGTGTCGTCGAGTCGTCATTTGCAACAGAAGGAGAACGACTTGCGTCTTCCGTATCTGCCCATGACGATGAACATCGCCTTGCCCGCGCTCGAGGATTTACGCGTGCCGTATTGCAAGGGCATGCAATTGCGAACGATCGATTTAGTCGAGGGGCAAATCGTAACACGCGCGGGCATTGTAGATCCCTGCGTCGTCGGCGGTTATGTCGAGGCATCGCCTGCCGACGACGTGGCAAAGATCTGCGTTTTCGATCGCCACCGAGCCTCGGGATCGGTTGGAATCGGCTTCGTGCGAGGATTTGGGTTGAAGCGCGGAGCTTTTGGATCGACAGTAGCGCACGATTCGCACAATCTCATCGTCGTCGGTACCGACGATGAATCGATTTTGACATGTGCTGATCGCATCGTAGCAATGGGAGGCGGACAAGCCGCCATAGACGGCGATAGTTTCGTCGATATGCCCCTACCCATCGCAGGACTGATGAGCGACATGGACGATGTCGTCGAAACAGAAACGACGATGGCAGAATTTTGCAAAACGGCGTTAGAGCTCAAACTCAAAGACCCATTTGCCGCATTGAGCTTTTTGGCATTGCCCGTCATTCCAGAAATTCGCATCACCGATCGGGGATTGTTTAGAATCCATCCCGATGGAGGCCCAGAGTGCGTCGACATCCTTGTATAGTCAAAAAGAGATAAATATTCATGCCTACCTATATTACGACAGCAGGATTTAAACTACTCAAAGACGAGTTCGAGCATCTCAAGAGCGTCGAACGCCCGAAAGTCGTCAACGAAGTCGCAGAAGCGGCGGCGCAAGGCGACCGAAGCGAAAATGCCGAATATATCTATGGAAAACGGCGACTGCGAGAAATCGATCGACGGATGAGATTTCTCAACAAGAGCTTTGGCGACATGCAAGTCATCGATCCGGCGACGCCACGCGGCGACCGCATATTTTTCGGGGCTACGGTGACGCTCTATGACGAAGAACAAGATGGCGAAATCGTCTACCAAATCGTCGGTCCGCTCGATGTCCTCGACGATAAGCACATTAGCTATCAATCGCCCGTCGGTCAGGCGCTTTTGGGCAAATCGGTCGATGAATCGGTCGTCATTCGAACGCCAAAAGAAGTTCGTCACGTCACGATTTGCGAAGTCGAATACATCTAGTCGCTTTTGGCGCACGGCTTTGAACCGCGCTCCGCTTGCGGAGCGTTTCTGTGCAACAAATGCTTGTGCGATGCCCCTGTAGACATCGCGCAAAGCGCGCACAGTTCCTGCGCTTTGGATACCCGTGAACGGTATCCGTATTTGTCTTGATGCGTGTTTTATGTTATCGTCACATCAAGATACATTTTGAGCTCGTGGTGTTTGTTTATCGAACACAGTGGCGAATTTGCACGTCGGTCATGGAATTTATGCATGATCGCATCGAAGAAGGATGAGATGGTCTATGGCACATAAAGTTGTTGAAGTCGTGACGCTGGCGTCTTTATGCGTTTGTATGGCATCTTGTGCGACGGCTTCGTTCGAAGAGATCGACACGAGCGATCAAGAGGTCGTCGACAAAACTTGTGAGCGCGAGTACAGCATCGATCTCGACGATGGATTCAATGAACGCGTTAGCCCCGAAGACTACGTCGACGAAGACGGCAAGCCATTCATCAATTATCGCATGTGTCGGCGCAGCGTGGTCGATAAATACGACGTCTGCATCAATGCCGTGACCGATAAATATTGTGGCGAATGCGATGTGACGTGCAAATCGCCATCGATATGCAAGCGAACAGTCGATCCCGATACCGAAAAAGCGACCTATGCTTGTGGTTGCGTCGAAGGCAAAGAATTGTGCAATGGTGCATGTATCGATGTGATGACGAACCCGAATTTCTGCGGCGACTGCAAAACGGTTTGCCCCAACGACTCAAGCGGCAAACAAGTCGCCTGTATAGCAGGGAAATGTTCGTGCCCGGCAGGCGCCGAAAACGTCGATGGCAAATGCGTCAATACGAAGACAGATCCCAATAACTGCGGCAGCATTGGGAACAAATGTTATTATGGAACGACTTGCAAAGACGGCAAATGTTCCCAATGCCCCGATGGATTTATCTTCGTCGAGGGCGGGCACACGATACTCGTCGGCGGTTACGATCCCAACGTCGAAAGTAAAACCGACCTCGAAATCCAATCATCGATCGACAACAAAGACAGCGTTTATCAAATGGTCAATGAGAATAGAGTCAATGAGAATATAATCGAGTGGTTCGAACAAGTCACTGTTGCGTTCCCCAATGAAAATGATGCCGCTCGCTATTTGTTCAAAGTCATGGAACGACGTCGCCGACTCACGATTACGAACGACTTTTGCATGATGAAATACGAAATGCATGACGTGACCTCTGGTGCAAAAAGTTGGTTTGATGCCCCTTATAAATTGGTAAACGTCAAACCAAGCGTCGGGACGTGGTCTGATGCGATTTCTTTGGCTAATCAATACACGCACTTTTTGAACAAAACGAAAAAAGGCGATATCGCACTACCCTACTGCTACAGACCAGCCAAAGAAAACGGCGAATGCGACACGAAGACATGCGAAATGGTCGAAGATTATCGAAGCGATTACACCAAATGCCGAGGTGTGAGGCTTCCAAGCGAATACGAATGGGAATACGCCGCACGTGGTGGCGCCAATGCCTCAAACAACGCATATCAAACGGTTGGCATCGACACGACGGATCCGACGATTAGCGGTGCCCTAGTGCTCGTGCCGAAAACGCTCGAAGAACTCGCCACGCTCGTCGAAGGTTATGCCGAATATCGAAAAGGGAATTCCTTTCCCAATGCCCCGCTAGACGTCGTCACCCAAAACAAGCCCAATGCCCTAGGACTATATCATATGCAGGGCAATGTCTCGGAATGGACAAACGATGCCCTGCGCAACGACGATTATAAAGATATCGATGCAGCAAACGGCGCCATTCCAAAGGGCACGCCACTGAACAATCCAAATGCTTATCAGGCGCGTTCGGGCAGTGGCGAAGTCTATCACATCGTCCGAGGATGCTCGCTTTCCGATAGTGTCATCCGATGTCGCGATGGCGCACGCGATGCCCAAATTCAGCAACCGCCTTTCACTGGGCAACGATATGTCGTCGCACCGATATACGATGCCAAAGGGAATTTGATCGTCGGGGAGTAGAGACGGGCGCCGTTTGCCGCCCGTTGTGCACTCATCATAATCCGCCCATTGGGCGGGTTGGTACAGCCCGACTAATGAGTCGAAGCAGCGATAAATGCGCCCGTTCCCAATGCCGTGCATATTTCGCCATTTTGGGCGATAATGGAGCCACGGCGTATAACGGTTTCGACGATGCCGCGCGCCGAATGCCCGTGAAATGGGGAGTACTCGGCAAATGAACGGAGTTTAGACTCGTCGATTTCGAACGATTCGTCGCGCAAAATGACGATATCGGCGTCGAATCCGGGGGCGATAGCCCCTTTTTTGGGCCATAGCCCATATATCTTGGCGGGATTGCGCGAAAGGACGCGCGCGAGTTTTGGCCACGTCATGCCGGGGATCGAAGCCGTGAGCGGTAGGAGGGTCTGTAGGCCGGGCAATCCGCCGGGGATCGACGATTTCGACGACGTCTTCTGTGCCCTTGTATAGGCACAGTGATCGGTAATGACCATATCGACATCGCCAAAGAGAACGGATCTTTGGAGAGCCTCGTTGTTCGAAACATCGCGCAAAGGCGGTTGCAAGATATAACGCCACGGCTCGGGCGATAGTTTGTTATCGTCGGCAGAGAGGAACATGTATTGTGGCGCAGTTTCGTTGAAGACTTGTGCGCCGCGCATTCGCGCTTGGGCGACGATTTTGGCCGTTTCGGCGCACGAATTGTGCGCAATGACGATGCGAGCTTGAGCATATTGCGCTAGGCGAATCATGCGTTCGGCGGCTTCGGCTTCGGCCATTGCCGGTCGCATATCGGGGTAAGCTCGCAATACGTCTTCGCCTGCATGTTTTGCCGCTTCGCTTGAGACGATGGCATCGTTTTCGCAGTGGATGAGCGTCGTCAATCCAGCCGCTTTTGCGACTTCGAGGATTTTCAATATACTCGCGTCGTCTAAATAATAATTGGGACGATAAGTCGTATAGAGCTTGAGCGATGAAATCCCCCATTCGGGGCATTTGGCAATCGATTGTAGCGTTTTTTCGCTCGCATCGAGCGCCGTCATGTGAAATGTATAATCGATGATCGACGCCATAGCTTGATCGCGTCGTTCGTGGAGCGCATCGCAGAGATCTTCGCCGGGCTGAGGACCGACGAAATCGATGACCGTCGTCACGCCGCCTTTTGCCGCTTCGCACGATCCTGCGCCCCAATCGTCTTGCGTTGCAAATATCCCCGTATCGAGTTGGATATGGCAATGGGCATCGATGACGCCTGGCAAGATGATCTTCCCCGAACAATCGACGACTTCGTCGTCGGGCGTCAGGCCGAAAGCATCGGCATTGCCAATGGCAACAATCTTGCCGTCTTCGATACATATATCGACTGGGAGCAAGGCCTCATCGATGACGGCTTGACCGTTTTTTAAACAAAGTTTTCTCATGTTTTCATTCTTTTATTTGAACTGTCGCGGCGCAAAGCCCTTCGCTCACCAGAACTCGGGGCTTTTTGGAACGAAGACTAATACGCGTTCCAATGGATTTTTTCGGGTTTGAATTTATCTTTTGGCTTTGCCTCGACTGCAGGATGCCCGATGGGGATGACGCATAGCGGAACGACGTTATCGGGGAGTTTGAGGGCGTCTTTGACGACGGCGACGAGGGCGTCGCTCGGCTCGACGGCAGTCCAAACAGCGCCTAGGCCGAGGGCTTCGACGGCGAGTAGGATGTTTTCGGTCGCGGCAGAGCAATCGTGTATCTAAATGGAATTGTAGGGAGCAGGGCAATCTTTTTCGACGTTTCCACAGACGGCGATGGCAGCCCCCGCTTTGTGCAACATCTTGGCATAGGGCAAGACATCGCCCAATTTATCGAGCAATGCGCGATCGTCGATGGCGACGAATTCCCACGGTTGGTGATTCATGGCCGACGGTGCGGCCATGCCCGCTTTGATAATCGTCTCGAGTTGGTCGCGTGAAACGACTTCGCCCGTGTACTCCCGAATACTCGAACGCTTTGCTATGGCATTGAGAATGGCATTGTCTTGCATCGTAAATCTCCTCGCAAAAATGCGCCTCGCGCCCCATGCGCACCGGCTTTGTCGTGAGTGCGAATTATAGGAGCAATCGGCGAATCGTCAAACGAGAAAAACACGCCGCATTCCCTTGACATTGGCGCTTTATAGGGTAGAACGCGCGCGGAGCGTACAGTCTTGTGCGCATTTTTTTATTTTTTTTTCCGATTATTTCATCGAAGGAGGATTGCTTGGAACGCGTAGAATCGTCAAATCTCAACGATATGTCGACACGCCCTGCGCGAATATCTGAAGTCATTAAACTCGCGGCACCGATCATTTTATCGATGGTCTCGATGTCGCTATTGGGCGTCGTCGATACGCTATTTATGCGTTGGGTGGGCAGTGACGCCCAAGCGGCGATTGGCCTTGGCGCCCCCCTATCGTTTAGCGTGCTCTCGTTCTTTTTTGGAACACTGGCCGGCGTCACGACTTTTGTTTCTCAATATTATGGCGCAAAACGCCACAAAGAAAGCGGCAACCTTCTCATGCATGCGACATGGGTTGCGCTCTTTTTCGGCGTCTTTACGATGTTCGTCGTCGTGCCGCTCGTTTGGGAACTCCTCGTTGCCATGGGAACAAACGCCGAAATCATCGACGGTGCATTTAGCTATTTGCGCATACGCCTATTGGCAGCACCTATCGTATTTGTATCGTTTGCCTACGTCTCTTTTTTGCGCGGCATCGGCGATATGAAAACACCGGCTATCGTCGCACTCATCATGGTACTGGCAAACGTACCACTCACCTATATATTTACATTTGGACTCGGCCCCATTCCAGCCTATGGCGTGGTCGGCGCAGCGATCGGAACGATATTGTCGCAAGCCATCGAACTAGCTTGTTATATGCTCGTCGTATTAAATCGAAAACACCACCAACAATATAATACGCGGCAATTCCATCGCCCCAATTGGGCGGTATTGAAATCGTTTTTTGCCCTGAGCCTGCCCATCGGCATCGGCTGGGCCATCGAACACGTCGGCTGGGCCATATTCGGCCTCTACGTCGGATCGCTCGACAAAGAATCGGCGGCGGCCAATGCCATTGTCCAAGTCTTTATGAACCTCGTCTTCATGCCTGGGCTAGCGATATCGATTGCGACGACGACACTCGTCGGTCAATATATGGGTGCCAATAACGTCAAATCTGCCGAGAAATCGGCGAATTACAGCATTATGATTTGCATCGGGTTTTTGTTGATCATCGGCATTGCGACGTATTTGTGTCGCTACCTCATCGCCGAGGGATTCTCCGACGATCCCATCGTCATCAAGATATGCGCCGATTTGTTCATATTTGGCGTGCTCTACCAATTGTTCGACGGCCTTGGCGTTCCCTCGATGGGTGCGCTTCGCGGCGCCGGCGATACGAAATTTCCGATGATATTGATGTTCTTGTGCATGTGGGTTTTGATGATCCCGTTGATCTTCTTCTTGGGCGATTACCTGGGATACGGCGTCTATGGCGCTTGGCTGTCGACGTGCATCACGTGTATATGCGTCGGAATCGGCGGATTCTGGCGATTTAAGCGCGGTCACTGGAAACAACTCAAAGTCGCTGCGAGTAGTGCTCAAGCCGAAGAATAAATTCGCCGCGCCGCGTGGCGGAGAAACGCCGCGGAGAGATTTGTTTACAAAAATCGAAACACCTCTTGGCTCGGAACGATTGGGCGATCGAGTAACCGAGCCAATTCGGCATCGAGTGGATAGATTTGCAGCTCGGTTGGCCAGTAATATGGCGCCCCGGCGAGGGCGATGTGGCCGTCTTCGAAAGCACGAGAAACGCGCGCGACGGCGGCTTGTAACGATTCGGCGTCGGATCGCGTTGCGCTCGAGTTGGCGGGCGGCAAAAGATCGCGACACATCGCCCGAAACGTCGATTCCATGCCCGAATCGGCATAGGTAAAATACCGCGAGAATATATAGGCGGTATGGAAAAATTCGGGGATTTCGGTCATGGCTCGCGCTTGCAAACAAATCGCCCAATGCTGGAGAATGCCGAATATTCTTCGAAGTTGACCACTTGCAGGGAAATCTTGCCCCGGTAATAGTTCATGCGATGGATTTATATTCGGGGTTTGAAGTCGCAAATGTTCGACGCAAAACGTCGGAATCGCCACATCGAATTCGTCAATATAAGTATCTTCGAGCCAAACGACGACTTGCACGAGGAGCTCGCGCGATCGGTTTTCGCACGTCGTCCAAACGTCGAAAGCGTGTCGAGCATGCCCCATCGTCGGCGCAATATCGACGATAATATCGTGGAATCCTTGTCGTTTCCAATGGGCGACGGCACCAGTTTCGACGAGCGTTTGGGCGATGTCGTCGGCAGACCATCGATCGCAAAATCGGTTGCAGTTGCCCGCCGTCGATGGCGCGGCAGGCTGTCGTCTTTCGATGAGCCTAACGCCACTGAGCATATCGCTCAATGCGCCATATCGGCGGCGTGGCGTATCGGGGATGATGGGAATCGTAGACACGGGCTGAGATCTCGGAACGTCGTTGTCGCAGTGCGGTAGCCGCATGGGCTACCGCACTGGGGTGCGCGTATGCGCCAGCATAGCGCACCCAAAAGCCCGTATTGCGCTTGCGCAATAGGGCGTCGCGCGGCGTATTGCCAGCCGGCAATAGACGCGCAAAAAGCGACCGTATCGGCAAAGCCGATAGGGAGCGCCAA
>SFMP01000102.1 GCA_004554395.1 Myxococcales bacterium
ATTTTTACATCTCTTGCGAGATGTGATTGACTTTTCAACGACGACCGAAGTCGTCATTTATTTGGCACTTAAAGCACCTTATCATTTAGGCTCGCACTTATGCTGCTATCGAAATACTTTCGATAACTGTTTACTCTCTCTCATCTTCGGGTTTCATCGTGCCGTTGGCTTATTTCATCCCGTCGGCGAGGGCGGCTTATACGCGTAGTCGATGGGGGTGTCAAGAAGTTTTTTTCTAAAGTAGAAAAAAATTACCAATCGTCGTCTTCGTCGTCTTCGTCTTCATTCCAATCTTCGTCATCTTCTTCATCCCAGTCTTCGTCTTCGTCGTCGTCATC
Organism: Myxococcales bacterium; assembly: GCA_004554395.1. Classification (GTDB taxonomy): domain Bacteria; phylum Myxococcota_A; class Bradymonadia; order UBA4248; family UBA4248; genus UBA4248. The sequence continues at coordinate 339 of SFMP01000102.1, forward strand.
TTCTTCGTCTTCATCCCAATCTTCGTCGTCATCATCCGACTCGCTCCAATCGTCATCATCGTCCCAATCGTCTTCGTCGTCCGATTCGCTCCAATCATCGTCATCTTCTTCGTCGTCTTCGTCTTCATCCCAATCTTCGTATTCGTCTTCTTCGTCGTCATCTTCTTCGTCGTCATACGAATACGCATCATCGTCTTCTTCATCGTCTTCTTCATCATCTTTGCACTCGTCGTCGAGCCAAGCACCGACGAGCGAGTCGATAAACTCTTCTTCTTCGGGATCGAGTCCGTCGGCGCCGGCGACGCGATACATATCGGCGGCGATGCGGCCAAGGGCACCTGGCGATAAATAACGCCCCAAAATGTCGACCGTTTCTTCGATAAATCCATCGATTTCGAGCAATTCGGTGCAGTTTTCGAGCACGCGAAGCGGTTTCATATCGTAATCGAACATCTTGAGGATCTTGCGAAGATACTTGACCGATGCCTTGATTTCTTCGTCGGAATAGTCTTCATCCATGCCACTGGCGATGGCAAAGAGCGCACCTAATCGATGCGGAAGATCGTAATCGCCCATTTCGTCGTTAAACGCCGCCCATGTCTCGTCGTCCATATCCGAAAATTCGTCGTTGAGATCGGTCAAAACCGATTCATCGTCGTCGATCCACGCATCTTCGGGCGTCGGAACTTCGCTCGCATTGTGGATAATCCAGCTATCGCCGTGGTTATACGATGGGTTCATCATGTAGCGATAGGGGATATAGCAATACCCATTATCGCCCCAATTATCGCCCCACGAATTGCGCACGATGAAGACTTGGTCGGGGTCAGAATACCCGACGCAAAGCATGGCGTGATTGCCATGCGATCCGCGTTTCGATTCCTGATTCGACGGCTCGGGAACGAAACCGCGGCGGCGTTGGCGATCGAACGAATCGAAAAGCGCAATCCCAAAGACGATCGGATTGCCCTCGGCGAGTGCCGAACGCCAAACGTTGAGATCGGTATCGATGTGCTGAGTTCCGTCGATTCGGAAGCCTTGGGCTTCGTCATAGCAGGCTTTCGACGGTTTTTCTTTGACGTGACGCGGCTCATAAGGCCATGTTTCTTCCGAGCAAGCCCCTTTCTTTTCGAGCATCTTAATCGCCGTCGAAATGACCGAACCTTCGTCGCGATCTTGTTCACCACGTGCACGACGGGCGTTGTAATAAATAAACAAACGGCTCACGTCGTAATCGATGCCTTGATTCTTTTTGACGAGGTATTCATACGCACCGGCAACGGCATTGGCGGTGCAACTATTGACTTGCCCCTGATCTTCGACTGTCGTCATATAGGGGCGCAAATCGACTTTTTTGGGCAATTGCGACGCGCTATATCGCGTCGGAGCAAACGATGCGAACTTAAATTCGGGCTCGGCGTATTGATACCCGCCGACGTTGAGCTTGCGCCCGTCGGCGCGTTCGATGATAAATCCCTTGTTGGAATGCTTCTTCGACTTGCTCGCTTCTCTTCTTGCCATATTTCCACTCCTTTTTTTTGTTATGGCCAAAAAACCGAGCGGAATTATACACAAAAAAGCGAGTTATCGCCATGTCTTTGAGCGATTTATGATCCGCCTGCGACGTCTGTCCGCTGAATCCATCGCACAAATGGCGCATGTGTCGTGCCGACGAAATCGGTCAGCAATGCCAAATTCTCTTCGGGGTAATAGGCCAAGACGACGTTTGTGAGCGATTCGAGCGATCCCGTCGTCGTAAACGTCCGATAAATGATGCGATTGCCCTGTTCGATTTGTGCGCGTTCCTCGGGCGTCATGTCCGCAATCTTGCGATGCGAAATCGACATAAACCGCTCTAAAACGCGCCTCCCCTGCCCATATTTCGACCAAAAGAACAAGATATCCATGCACGCCGTCTTGACATAGAGGGCATTCGACGAAATGATCTGTTTATAGACTTCGAAAACGGCCTTCTGAGCGAGTCGTTTTTGTTTGATATTCTTGACAGTGCCCTCGATAAAGCCGGCGACGACTTCCGACCAGATCTTCGACTGCACGACATCGGGGACGCCTATCGGCGTCAGCGCATACGATCCGATCGTCGCAAGCGGCCAGCTCAAGACACTTCTAAAGAAGTTACCGCGTATCGCCGCCTTGTCGAAGCCGCGCAACGTATTATGCGACACGAGATACAAACCGTTGGCAAACGCAATCGCCCAGAACTTGCAAAACGTAAACAAAAACCCTTCGTCGAACCCAAACCACGCCCAACTCGCGTCGAATCCCATCTTGGCGCCGGCCAAAATCGGCACCGAAATCCCCGAAAAAAACAGCGATTCGCACATGTTTTCGCGGTCGATATCGCGCAAACGCCAAGCACTTGGCACGATCCCCGACGACGCAATCCAATCGACGATGACGTTGCGGAATCCCGTGATCACAAACCAAATCACGGCGTATTCGAGCCCCAAACAATAATAGCCAGGGATAAACCCTATCAGTGCCAAAATGAGGCAACGCAAATTCAAATTCAAATAACGCCAAAATCGAAGCGGACTAATGCTCGGCGATGGGCGCGTCGGCACCGCGTGGCGATTGGGCCCCATCGGGATTTGCGTCGACGACATCAAATACACATCGCCATCTTGCCCATCGTCGTCGCCATCGCCGCGCATCAAATCGCTCACCGTTTTGGGCAATGTCAGGTGCTGCATCGCATCGAAGAGTTTGCGCGATTTCGCCGTCAACGATCGACCCCGAATAAAGCCCATTCCAGGAATATTCGACGACCAGCCCACGGCGTCCGACGCGCAACGCATCGCAAACGGCTTTTCGCGAACATGCGCTTGCAACGCTTTGATCTGATCGATCGATATCGAATCGATGTTCCATTCAGACAAAAGCGATGCCACGTGTTCGGCGCTCTCGCTCGACAATGCCCCCAAAAATGTCGAAAACTTGCGTATCTCTGCCGTATCGCGCGATAGCGCATCGACCAAGTTAAACACTTCTATCGAAGTAATATTGGCGTAATCGCGAAACAGCGTCTCGATGCCGCGAACTAAACCTTGCGAAAGCGGGTGGATAAAGACGATTTCTCCGCCACACGACGATAACAGCGGCAATATATCCGAGGCTGTCGCAAACGACGAATCGTAGTCGATTTCCTTATTTCGCGTCACATAACGCTGGGCGCAAAGTGCCGGCGATAGTGCTTCGTATTCTTCGACTGCCTCGTTATAACGACGGCGGCAACGCTCCTCTTCCCAAGTCACCGTCACATCGCGCGTCTCGTTCTCGACCATGTCGCGATACAAATTCTTGAGATATAGCACGCGTTTGAGCGCCACTGGGCGCATCGATTGATAGATGAGTTGCCCCAAATGGACGCGCGTCGCCTGGCTTTTCGGCGTCAATTTCTCGAGATCATCCCACGAAAGCGGCGCCATCTGCAAATGCGATTGACCCTCGTAGGGCGCGTTAAACTCCACCAATCCCGTGCGATTAAACGATTCTAAAAGGGCACTCACCGTTTCGTGGCGATGGCGCGAATTGCACTGCAATCCCTTCCAAAAAACGGTCAGCTTTTCGCGATTCTGTGCCAAATACGCCGACAACTCTTCGTACGTTTTGCCCTGCGGTGCCACATACATATAGTGCGTGCGATCGAACTTTTTCCCAATGCTAAATTCGATGCCAATCCGAACATCGATCCCCAAAATCCGACTCGCCAAATAGATTTCTTCGTATGTATCGGGCGTCGTCGCATCGTAATAAGCTACGGTAATGCGCGATATTCCTTTGATAAACGCATCGAGGACGAGCTGTGTCGGCGACTTGCGACCTTCGGTCATTGAATCGTGGACGTGATCATCCCAGCCCAAATCGAGCGCACACAGATCTTCACCCGTCTCGGGAACTTCGATCAAATCGCGCTCGCGCAATAGCCGGCGAATCACCGTCGCCTTGCCATACGACGCGCGCGCGAAATCGCTCATCAATTCGAGTTGCGCGCGCTGATTCCCACGCATCCGAACGGCTTGTTTCATCAACGCAATCTGAACACGCGCCGTATTCAATGGCATCGATAAATTCTTCGCATGCCAAACGTGGTGCATCATCACCTGCAAAGCCTCGATCCGCTCCGTATAACCCGTGTTTTGGGCATGCGAAAGAAGCCGAATATAGGCCTCGGCAATCGTCAAGCGGCGCTTCGTAATGAGCCGAACAAACCCGGCCGGATGCGAAAACGGGCGAAATACGACCGTATCGGGCGCCGCTATCTCGGAATTCAATATCTCGACCAAATGCCGCACTTCGTGATTAAACGACATGAAATCGACGACATTTTCGAACATGCTTCTTTTATTGACGAATAGTTCTGGATGATTTGGCATTTCAAACACCACCAAGGAAAGACGACGAGACATAAATCGCCCCAAATCTCCGAGTTTACACTAAACCAATTCGCGTTTTATGCAACTATTCTTTCTTTAGCCCGCACGCCACAAACCCCAGCTCAGCCCCCCAAGCGGCGCGCGTATGCTCGCAAGGCGTAGCCGAGAACATAGCGCGCCAAAGGCGGCGTATTGAGCGATAGCGAAATAGCCGCCTCAAAAAGGCGTATTGAGCGATAGCGAAATAGCCGCCTCAAAAAGGCGTATTGAGCGATAGCGAAATAGCCGCCTCAAAAAGGCGTATTGAGCGATAGCGAAATAGCCGC
>SFMP01000103.1 GCA_004554395.1 Myxococcales bacterium
AAAAGCAGATTCTCCTTCATAATTCACCTCTGTTAATTAGCAATTAGCAATGAGCAATTAGCAGTTAGCAGTTAGCAATTAGCAGTCAGCAATGAGCAGTTAGCAATTAGCGATTAGCGATTAGCGATTAGCGATTAGCGATTAGCGTTTCGTAAAGCTATCGAAACAGCTTGATAATTCGCAAAGCAAATGCCTTGGTCTTATCCAAAAGCAGATTCTCCTTCATAATTCATCTCACGTCGTGCGTTGTATGTTGTTCACTGTTTATTGTTCACTACTTACTGTTCACTGTTCATTGCTAATTTCCAATTGCCATTTCCCAATTACCCCCAATCGCTAATTGCTAATTGCTAATTGCTAATTGTTTCTGAAGTCGTGCGCGGTATTTTGCGGCCGTCTCGGGTTTTTCTTTGGCGTCGTAGTATCGGATGAATTCGCGGAGGATGTCGGGGTGGTCGCCGAGTTTTTCGATGGCTTTTGAGAGGTGTATTTTGACCATGGCATTTGCCGTTTTTGGTTGGTAGAGGCGTGCGGCGGCGAGGTGCATGGCGCCGAGGATGGTGGGGTGTAGGTGTGAGATTTCGGCTTTTGCGATGGCGGCGTCGAGTGTTCTGGCGGCGAAGAGTCGGCGTGCATTGACGTCGAAAGTCGTTTCGTATTCGTGGATGATGTCGATGATTTGTTGGGCGTTGTAGGTGGTCGCATCGGTGATAGCGCGTGTGTATTGTTTGGCGGCGGCGCGGTATTGTGCGTCGTTGACGAGGGCGCGTGCGTAGGCGAGTGCGAAGTCGGGGAACGAGAGAGCGGAGGCGTCGGCGGCGGCCCAGGCGGCAGATGAACCGGATGGCGCGGCGCTTGGGCGTTTGAGATGTGCCATGATCCAGGCGCTTTTCGTCTTGATGCGTTGGCGGTTGAGATCGGCGATGCACGATTTGGCTTGTGGCATGTTCTTTCGCCAAAGGATTTCGCAGCGCGCGGATTCGACGATGGGATCGGTCGATGAGACGAATGGGACGATGAAGCCTTGCGCCGAGAGCGGGAGGTTGGCGCGTGCGCGGTAGCAGTTGTTGAAGATGATGAGTGGGAGTGAGCGGTATCCGTCGTTGAAATCGCCGCTGAGGATGAGGGCGGCATCGGCGTTTTTGCCTTGAGCCGAGAGGATGGCGGATTGCAGGATCAGGGCTTCGTAGGGGTGAGATTTGATGACGTCGGCGTTTCGGACTTTTTGGAGCGCCGTATCGAGCATGCCGTGATAGGCGTCGCGATAGATATCGTCGATTTTGGCGATGGCGTTGAGGCTGTGGGCTGGGAGTTTCGATGTATCGGTGCGCTGTGCGGCGGCAAAAGTGGGTGTTTTGGCGTATTGGAATAGACCTTGAGCGGGCGTCGAGACGTAGGAAGTTTGGGCGCGTTTGGCGTCGATGAATCGCATGGCGTCGAAGATTTGGGCGTTTGCGGGGAAGTCGTGGTCGATGGCGTGGAGGATTTCCCAGTTTCCGAGGGCGAAGGCTTCGTAGAGGATGGCGTCTTGGATGGCGCGTCGCTGAGGGTGTTCGGGGGCTAGATCGATATCGTTGAAGTATCGTGCGGCGCGTTCGGGATTTTTTCGGAAGATTTCGGCGCGGATGAGGGCTTCGAGCGCGTAGGCGTTTGAGGCGTCGTATTGGGTTTCGAGTCGTTTGATGTCGTCGAGGTTGGAAGCGTTGGAGAGCAGGGAACCGCGGCGCAAAGCGGAGAAAATGCGCCCCGTGGCGCAATAGGCGTCGTATGGCGGGAGGATATGGGTCGTTTGCGGGGCATCGGTCGTGCCGCGATCGAATATCGCTTGGATGCATCGAGCGAGTTTTGTTTTGGGGATGGTGTCGTTGGGCTCGTTCATCGACTGGATGAAAGCGGCTTGTGCGTCGGGATTGGACGTTTCGAGGGCTAGAATGGCTAGTCTCGTGCGGGCAAATGGCGCGAGCGGTGAGTGCAAAAGGCGTCGATAGCGCGTCATGGCGGCATCGAGATTGCCTTTTGCGACGTCGATCGACGCTTCGCTCCACGATTTGAAGTAGGCGTGTTGTCGCCAAGCGCTGGCGTCGCACGATTTGAAGTGGCGCAAAGCGGCTTCGAGATTGCCGTCGGCAATCGTTCGATCGATATAGGCGGCATGGCGCGGAGCGGGATCGCTCGCCGTGGGCTCGGGGATTTCGACGATATCGGCGTCGAAATAGTTGGCGTGCCAAGTGGCTAAGAATTCGTCGTAGGATTTGAGCCACTTGGGATCGACGAGAGGCGGCGTGGCGGTGGCCGTTTGATGGGCGTCGATGGGCGTGCTCGCGATTCCGGCGCCGATATACGCCGCCGAAATGCCGTCGATGGCGCGTTTTTCGATTTCGGGTTTTGCCGAACGATAGATGACGAGGGCAAAGACGCAGATGAGGCACAAGGCGGCGCAAGCCAGGATTTGCTTAGGTGAAACGAAGAAGCGGAGGGATTTTTTTTCGGCGAAAGGTTCGACGCTAGGCGTATCGCTGAGTTCGTGGGTTTTCTCGGCGATGCGCTCGGCGGGCGTCGCCGAGTGTAGGCTTCTTCGTAGTGCTTTTTGTTGAGCGCTCGATTCGCGCATCGCGGCGACGTCTTCGTCGTAGGAGCGGAATTTCGTCTTCGACGCCGAGAAGAAAGCGGATTTTGGGCTTTCTTTGATGGCATCGTCGAAATCGACGATGATTCTGTCGGCGGCGGTATCGGCGTAATCGGGTGCGGCGACGTATGTTTGTCGCGATAGATCGATGCGTTCGAATCGGCGATTGCCGTCGGCATCGCCGCTGAGTTTGGCTTCGACTTTCGACGCCATGCGCGAGTGGGTGGCGGCATGGCGGCAAGAACTGCTCGATAGATTGAGCGATGAAACGTCGTAGGGGCGGTAGGGCTCGGGTTCTTGGATGCCAAAAGATCGATATGACGCTGGGATGGGCGGTGTATAGGAACGATAGGGATCGAGCGTGGCAGAGTCGGATGATTGCAGAATGGTGGGGTTTGGAGATTGGAATGCCGGGAACGGGGCTTGTGTGGCGGGTGTATCGAACGCCGTGCGCGTGGCGTATCGGTTTTGCGCCGCGACTTGCCCCGTCGCCGTTTGGGCGTATTTCATTTGAGAAATACAGTATTCTTCGAACGAAACTTCGCGATGGGCGGCTTCGTCGTGTTTATTGCACAAGATGAGCGCGTCGCGGAATCGGTCGCCGAAGGCGGGATGTTTGGCTTCGAGAGCGTTGATTTCTTCGTCGAAAGCGCGATCGGATTCCGGTGCGTAGATATCGGCGAGAAGCTCGATAAAGGCGGGTTCGGAATCGATATATCGTGGATTCGTGCTGAGCGCATTGATAACGGTGATCATGGCGCGCGCGTTTTCGCCGCGCGCGGCACATTTTCGTGCTATCGATAAATATAGAACATTGCGTTCAGCCATGGTGACGTCCGTGTACGTAAGAAGCTCATCCTGAACTATGCAAACAGTCGGCGATTATGAAACGACCGCCGTCCGTCTATCGTACCATGCTTTGATCGTCGTGTGAAAAATCAGGGGCATGTCAATCTTCGATGTGATTGGCAATTTTTTGTGCTTTTTGGATCCAGTCTCGAACGACGGTGAGATCGGGTTGAACACCTGTAATATTGTTCTCGCGGTTGACGCGGACGAGGACGTCGAGGAGAGTTTCGGGCGTGGCCTGAGCGAGTGCTTTGAGATTGCCGATATCGGAGAGGATGAGCAGGGAGGCGGCTTTGGGGCCGATGCCGACGACTTGCATGAGCTCGAGTTTATGGGCGATGAGCTCGACATTTGCGGCGTCGAGGTTATATTGTTTTGCAAAGGCGGCGCGATCGGACTTCTTGAGCAAGAGAGCGAGGAGTTGTTCGGTCGTTTCGACTTTATTTTTTGCGAGTGTATCGACGGTTTCGGCTGGAACGATATCGATATCGGCGAGGTCGTAGTGACTGGCATAAGCCGCGGGAGCGGCGAGGAACATGGCAAAAAGAGCGGGGATAAAAATGCGTTTCATCGGGTGTTCTCCTAAAAAAAGAGGCACAAAACATCGTAGAATCGTATAGAGTCTGCGGGCGATTTTCAATCATTATTCGAGATTTCGATGTGGTGAGTCGTGTTTGGAAGGGCAGATGGCGGAATTGATATGCACGAGATAGAGATGAAAAGGCATTTAACACGTCTCACCGCGATTGGATTATTGGTCGGTGCGATGGCGTGTAATGCAACCGATCAGGAGAGGTTTTCTTCGCAACAGAGTTACAGGCAAATGTCGCAGACGACGTCGACGTTGACGGCTTATGGTGCGACGTATATCGCCGCCGAAACGGAGCGATTTCGTTGCCCGTCGATATCGGGGATATCGTCGTCGAACAACGTGACGGTGTTCACGGCGCAAGCGAGTGCGCCGACGCCGCATTTTACGCTCGAAAGCTCGTTTGGGATTCGCGGCGATACGGCGGGCGGTTTTGCCGTTTCGCTTTCGGAGTTCCCCATCGGGTTGCTCGACATCTATATGCGTTGCAATTCATCGCCGACCGATCGCTATGTGACGTCGTGCCCCGAACGGTATCGCATCGTCGAATCGTGCGATAAAAGCGAAGATATGATCGGAGCAGAATGCGTCAAACTCTACGAGGGAACGCATAAACTCGTCATATCGGCCGAAGTCCCCGATGATAAGACGTGTTTTACCGAAGAACTCGATCGAACGCCTTATGGATCGGCCGTCGCCGATATCGCTTTGGCTTGCGATGCCTTTTCGCCCATCGATATCGCAGCGGCGTATCGCGGCGATGCCCCCACCGAATTGTGTTGCTCAAAAGACCAAAAGACGACGCTCGATTTTTGTCTCAAACCGTGCGGATGTCGAAAACTCGTCGCAAAAATCGTCCCCAAAGAAGAGGCTATTGCACAGAATAAAATTAATAAAAAGCTCAAGATTGCTGTATTTTCTAATGTATTTGGTCATAAAAAGTCGTTCGAGAAGCTCGTCGAAAGCATACGATCGCATGGTGTCGACGTCGTCGTCAGTCTCGGAGATTTGACGAGCGATGGGAAAAAGTCGGAGTACACGTGGTTTCGGAATCGATTCGATAAATCGTTTGTCTATCGCGATGGTCAAGATGCGGGCAACGCCGCGTGTACGACCGACGACGCAGGGAACATCTGTTGTCGATCGGTCGGAGACCGCCTACTCGCTACGCTTTGCAACGCCGTATTTGCCAAGACGCCGTTTATCGTTGGGCTCGGGTCTCACGAAGTGCGAGAAGATTTGACGGCGTATAATTCGATATTTGGGGTTTCGAATACGTCGACGGTGATAGGGAACGTCGAAATCATCGTTCTCGATACGGCCGATGCCTCGATCAATGCCCCGACAAAGGAGTGGTTGAGCGGTATCTTGTCGATTGTCAAATCGCAAACGTGTGAAATCCCCAAGCGTGCCGATGGATCGCCTTGGCCTACGCTCGCCGAATGCCGCACGCAGATGGCAGATTCATACGCCGCAGGCGACGCCATATCGTGCCGAGCGTGTATCGGCGAAGAGGCGTATTGCATCGTGCCCGATGCGGAGCGGAGCGAACCGAGCGTCGGACCCGAAAACTGCATCTGCGTGCCGATTACGTCGAAGATATGCCGGAGCAATCAGACGTGTCGGATGACCGACGACTCGCACGGCACGTGCGTGTGCACGCGCAACGAAGATTGCGGAATCGGTGCGACATGCGTCGATGGCGCGTGTAAACCCCCGTTGCGCCTCGTCATGACCTATACGCCGCCATTCGATAAATACGGCACGCGCAACAATGCGTTTACGTCGAAATCGCAAGCCGTTTCGCTGATGTCGCTTTTGGCAAAAGCCGGCGTCGCCGCCATATTCTCGGGAAAAAGCGCCGATTATGGGCAGTTTTCGATGGCCGGTATTCCGATCTACATCACCGGAGGCGGCGGGGCTTCGATGGAGGCGTTTTCGAAATACGGCAACCACTGGCTCAAAGTCGAGATCGATAACGCCTATGCAAATCCAACGCGCGACGACATAAACGTGTCGGTCGTCGAGTTTTAGTTTCCCTCCCCCAGTCATTTTTATCGAAGATTTATAAAATTCTGTTTTTGAGTTGATAAGTTGAATTTTCTGCATAGCGCATCGGGGGAGGCGGCGATCTTTAGCCCAACTCACCGTTTTTCATGTGTGAGTCTAGGGCAAACTGCGCTATAAATCGACGATGTAGGTTGGGAGAGTGTGACAACGTGCCATGGCATGGAAGGGGTTTGTGCCATGATAGCATGAGGTAGAAAACATGTTTCAAACGATCGTCGAATTTGCCCGAAGAAATGCCGTATTAATCGCAACGACGTTGATCTTGCTCATTCTCATTGCGATATTTCACGAGATCATGCAGCCGTTTGTGATAGCGCTCATCGTCGTCTATCTCATCGATCCACTCGTGACGCGGATGAACCGCATACACATCAAGAAGTGGCGGATACCGCGCGGATTTGCAGTTATCGTAGCCTATTTGCTCTTTTTGGCATCGGTCGTCGGCATCGGATTTGCGTTTATCCCGTCGCTGACGACTGAAATTAGCACGGCTTCGGAGGCGTTGCCTAAATACTTCATGCGCGTCAAAGACGAAGATATCCCGCGCTGGAGCGAGCAAATCGACGATCTCATCTTTACGTTTTCGCGCAAGAGTCCCAAAGATATCGAGACGGCAGTCGAGGCGTCGAAACAATCGCTCGATTCGGCATTCGATGCCGCCCAAACCCATGTCCGCAATTTGCCCGAGTCGGGCGCCGATGGAACAGTCGCGCAAAACGACCAAGCACAACGCAAACACGTCAATCCACAAGCCGCTGCCGCCGCGCACGACGAAGGCGTTTTGTTCCGCGTTCGCAAGACATCGTCGAATACATACGAATTCTTGCCCGGCGATCGCGAAATCCGATTGGAATCCGATCAAAAGGGATCGTTCGTCCTCAAAAATACCGTCGCCGATGCCCCCAAAACGCAGCAGACGACGTTCAATCTCGAACGCGAAATCACCAAAGCCGCATCGGATTTCCTCGAATCGAGTACGCAGTACGCCGGTAGCGCCCTGTCGTTTATCCAAAATGCCATCGTCTTCGTCATCAATACATTCGTCCAGCTCATCCTCGTCTTCATGCTAGCCGCGTTTATCTCGATCGACTCGCCACGGCTGATGGCAAAGATCCGCGCATTATTCGAAAACAAAGAAGGCGAAGCCGCTCAATTCGACGATTTCAAAACTCGGCTCGCGCGCGGTTTGTCGGGCGTCGTCCGCGGTCAGCTCATTATATGTTGCATCAATGGCACGCTCACGGGGCTCGGTCTGTGGATATTTGGCGTCGATTTCTCGTTATTGCTCGGATTTATCGCCGGAACGCTGAGCATCGTGCCGATATTCGGGACGATTATTAGCACGATACCCGCCGTTTTGCTCGGGCTCGTCCAAGGGCCCATCGTCGCCCTCCTCGTGTTGGCTTGGATCCTCGTCGTTCACTTCATCGATACGAACTTCTTCACGCCCAAAATCGTCGGTTCGTCGGCAAATCTGCACCCCGTCATCATCATCTTTGCCCTCCTGGCAGGCCAATTTGCCGCTGGTGTCCTCGGGCTCATACTCGCCGTGCCCACCGCCTCGGTCATCCAAACGACGATAACGTTTATCCTCGAAAGCACGCAAAAGACGCGCAGCGAAACGCAAGTCAAAACCCTCACGCCATCGTTGGGGGGCTTGGAATCGGTGCCCGCTTCGCGTATGGGATACCGCGTCATGACGACGGCAAGCGATTCCCAATTGCCGCCCCCCAATGCGCCAAATTTCTCGGTCGTGCCAAATACCGCCAATCCATCGGATGCGCCAAATGCGCCAAATGGTCAAGTTGCGCAAAGCGTTGCCAATGGCCAAGTTTCGCAAAGTACTGCCAATGGTCAAGTTGCGCAAAGTGCTACCAATGGTCAAGTAGCGCAAAGTGCGCCCAACAGCCCCGAAACGGCGATATGCGATGTGGCAAAAGTCGGCGATATCGACACGACACAAGCATCGGCAATCATCGATCTCGATTCGTCGAAGACACAAGAAATCTCATCGCCAGAATCGCTCGCCGCTATCTACAATATGGCAAAATCGAACGCGACAGCGCGCCCGGTGACGATTACAGCCGCCATGCCCGCCATCCAAGCCGTCGAAACGCCCGCTCCCAAGAAATCGAACAAACGCTCCAAAAATCGCCCGACGATTCACAAAGGAAAGTAGTATGAAACGCATATTGCAAGCATTCGCCCTAGCCGCCATCACGTTTTTGGCCGCCAGCCCAGCCCTGGCGCAAACCGCCGCCATGCCCGTCGAAATCGTCAAGCCCGACGCCTGGCAAGCAACCGAAACGGAGTCGGCCGACAAAGGCGCCGATTGGGTCGATCCGAAAACCGAAAACCGCATCGAAATCCGCACCGTCCGCATCGTCCGCGACGAACACGCCAGCACACTGCGCGAAGCATTCGAAGCCCAGCTCCTCGAAAACCGCTTCAAACGCACCGCCGCCACCCAACAACGCAGCATCCCACTCGTCAACGCCACCAAACGCACCGGTTTCTGGAGCGAATACGAATTCACGGGCGCCGAAGTCCCCATCTCGGTCGTGACGTTCGAATTTACCATCGCCGGCACCGTCGTCTACGTCATCGGCTACTTCGCCCGCACCAACCGCGCCGAAGGCATCGAAGCCATGCAATCGGTCATCAGCCAAATGGTCGATAAATCGTAGCTACGCCTATTTCGCCCTGCGGGGCTCAATACGGCTTCGCAGCCGTGCTATGTGCTCGCGCACGTTGCGCGCATACGCACGGCCTTTTTTAGGGCGAATCGCGCGACGAAATGCGTCGACGGATCGTTTCGTGGGGCTTAGAAATACAAGCTCAAAGCGGCCGAAAACAAATCGTTTTCGAATCCGAAATGGTGTTGATAAGCCAAATCGACGCCTATCATCCCGCTATCGTGGCGGTATCCGAGGCCGGCGGCAATGACGTGGTGATTGCTTTCTTCGTAGCGGTATCCGAGGCGGATGGGAACGATGTTCTTGAGGGCGTATTCTATGCCAGCACCATAAGACCCCGTTTTAGCAATCTCGTTGGCGCTCAAGTTAAACGAGGCGTCGAACATGACCGATACGCCCCAATCGAGAGAACCGACGGCGACGCCAGCCGTAATCATGCGCGGCATCCAGTCTTCGTGATTGCCGACGATGAGGTTTTGCACCGATAAACCGAGCGAGATCCAATCGAGCGGTCTGACGACGAGCCCCGTATCCATCGTAAATTGCGAGACGACTTTGTCGCCATTGTATTTCATGTAATTGTAGACGGCACTCACGCCGAGGCTCAAGATATTGCCGGCGAGAGGCACGGCGAGGGCGAGTCGCGTAGAGACGTAGTGACGGCTGTGGTCGTTGGGCGCGGCGTATTGGTAGTGAACGCCGAGGCCGGCGCCGACATAAGAATTGCTCTTCATGTCGACGATGTTGATTTGCCCGGCGTGCCCGCTATCGGCGTTGTCGTAGTAATATGCCGCATCGATGGCATACATCATCGCCGAGGCAATGGCTGCAGGATTGTGATAAATCGCCGAAGTTCCCGATGCCGACGTCGACATATTATTGGCTAAGCCCATGGCTCGCGTCGTCGTAGCCATTTCGCGAGCTGTCATCCAGTCGTGTTCGACGCGCGGCAAGTGAACTTCGACCCCGTCGTCGGCATAAGCTAAATTGTTCCATAGCCCTAGCGCAAAACCACATGCGCATAGCGTAGCAAGCCGTTTGTTCATCGTAGTCCCCTTTGAGCAGGCGCAAAACGACGCCGCATCGTTGCGGCGCACGGTGCGAATCATATCTATTTTGGGGATCTTTGCAAAAAAGAGACCATTGATCAGCTATTGCACGGCTACTGCCCAGCCGCCCATAAAAAAAGCCGTGCGTATGCGCGCAACGCAGTGAGCACATAGCACGGCAAGCGGAGCCGTATTGAGCGATAGCGAAATAGGCGTAGCCAGAGCCCGTATTGAGCGATAGCGAAATAGGGCGACAGGGCGGGCGTATTGAGCGTTAGCGAAATAGCCAGCCCCCCAATACATGCGTTAGCTTTTGTTAGCTTTCGTTGGCTTCGATTCGGAAGTCGTTGAACGTGCAGGCGCAATCGCCCGATGCTTTGCGCGTGACGGTCCAGGTGATGTTGGCGGGATCGCCTTTGCACGAGGCTTTGACGCCGAGGTTGCCTTCGCCGCCGTTTTTGAGCGATTTGTTGCGCGTGGCGTTGCAAGTATCGCCTTGGATGGCAACTTGGACAGTGCATTCGCAGTTTTCGCCACTGAGGATGAAGCCTTTGGCTTCGAGGTTAATCGTCGAGCCTGAGAATTGCTTGGCGTATGTGCCGGTGATGGGATCTGGGGCGTTGTCGGGCGTTTTGGCGTCTTTGATGTCGCGGCGCAGGAAGTGGATTTTGGATTCGGGGCGGTTGACCATGATGCGGCGGATGGCTTTGGCACTGCGCCCGGCTTTGTCGGTGACGGTGAGGACGACGTCGTAGGTGCCGATTTTGTCGTAGCTGTGTTTGACGTCGCGTTCGTTGGACGTCGTGCCGTCGGCGAAATCCCAGTGATACGAGACGATTTCGGCGCCTTTCGATTTTTTCTTCGATTTTCTGGCGGTGAAGGCGATGACTTCGTTGATTTTGGCGTCGTCGTGAAGGTTGCCAGCGACGGCGTTTGGCGCGAGCGGATCGTCTTCGACGACGGTAGGCGCGGCGGGAGCGGCTTTTTCGGGCTCGGCTGGGGCAGCGTTGTCGGCGACTGCTACGTTATCGGCTTTTTCGGGTTGTGCGGCTTTTTCGGGCTCGGCAATCGTAGGCGCGGCGTTATCGGCTTGTGCTACATTATCGGCTTTTTCGGGTTGTGCGGCTTTTTCGGGCTCGGCAATCGTAGGCGCGAAGTTATCGGCTTGTGCTACATTATCGGCTTTTTCGGGTTGTGCGGCTTTTTCGGGTTCTGCCGTTTTTTCGGGGGCTTCTGCGGCTTTTTCGGGGGCTTCTGCGCCGTTGGCAGAGTTTTGGGCCGCGTCGGCGGCAGAATCGTTTTGCGCGATGAGTTGGTCGCCTCGTTTTTGTGATTTTTGCGACGATGCGACGCCGGCTAAGACGAGGAGCCCGATCGAGGCGACGATGAGTGCCACGATGACTGCGTATGAACGTTGACCGTTGAAGCGCTTTTCTTGGATGAGCGCAATGATACCGACGGCGATACCGAGTATCGCGAGTATGGTTAAGATCGACATAAATTCCTCCGAGGTGCATGGCAAATTGCCAATGGTTGGCTATTATCACAACACGGTCGTATTATGTCAAAAAAGATGATTGGAAACGCGGGGTTGCGCTACGCTTACCCCGGGCTGTGTTCTGGCGCCCATTCAGGGCGCTAGAGGTGGGGACGATTGGATTTATGTGTTTTGTGCCCTATAGCTGTGTTCTGGCGCCCATTCAGGGCACTAGAGGTTGGGGACGATTGGATTTATGTGTTTTGTTCCCTATAGAATGACTTGTTTCCAACCGCCTGCTTTTAATTTGGCAAACATGATGATGCACAGCGCAGAGGCATAGACGAGGACGCAAGCCCACATGCCGAGGATGCCGCCGCCGAGCTGTATGCCGATGAGGTAGGAGAGCGGAATGAGGCAAGCGAAGTGGAGTGAGCCTTCGACGACCATGACGAACTTCGTGCAACCGGCGCCAAATAGCGATTGTGTGAAGATGATGGCGCAAGCGATGATGACGATCCCCGGAGCGAGGAGCTTGAGGACGGAGGCCGTGACGGCGATGACTTCGGGCACCGACGAGAGGAGACCCGCCAATGTTTCTGGAATGGTAAACGCGACGACGCCCAAAATGCCGAATAAGATGATGGCGATTTTTGCCGATTCGAAGGCGTATCTTTCGGCGCGTTTGGGCTCTTTTTGACCGAGAGATTGCGAGACGAGCGATGCAGTGGCGGTGCCAAATGCCATGGCGCCCATAAAGGCGACCGACAAGATCGAGACGAGCAAATTCGACGAAGAGCTGTAGATCGGGGGCTGCGCTTGGATAAACGTCGCCGCCATATCGGTCGACATAATCGACTGCATGCCGTAATTCGCATCGAGGAATGCGTTTTGGGCTTGGATCCAGTTGGGAATTTGATCGCTAAACGACGCCACATAATGACCTAGGGCACTGTCGTGCAGCGCATAGGCATCGACATTATAAATGAGCGTTTTGACGTCGAGTTCGTCGAGCAATCCGACGATTTTGAAGAAGAGCAAGAAACCGCTCATGACGAAGATGTTGGCAATGCCCGAGGGCACCGAAACGCGGATGATATCCCACATCGTCTTGAGATGGAGTCCACTGGGGCGATAAATCTTGTATTGCCGGCGAATGGCGGGCAATAGCGACCAACCGATCATAATGGTGAGCCCGATATAGGTGCTCACGAGTGAGGCAAGACCTGCGCCGGCGACGTTGTAGGAGGGAATCGGACCGAGCCCAAAGATGAAGACGTAGTTGAGCCCGATATTGGCGATGTTCATGATGATGGCGGCGACCATGTGGACGTATGTCTTGTTCGTGCCATCGAAGAACGATTTAATCGCCGCAGTCCCCACCATGCTCAAGATGCCGAGCAATCGGAATCGCGCATAAGGCACGGCAAAGGCGATGACGGCGTCGTTATCGATGAGGAATCGGAAGATGTCGGGGATGAAGTAATAGGCTACGCCGCTGACGAAAAGCGACGAGATGATGGCAATCGTCACGGCATTGGTGAGCGCCGAACCGGCGAGCTTGTAGTTTTTTTCGCCTTGTCGGCGTGCGACGATGGCTAGCGTACCAATGCTGATCGAGCTCAAAAACCCGCCAAATAGCCACAACAAGGGCGTCGAAAAGCCAATCGCCGATTGCCCGGCGACGGCATAGCTCGGATCGAGCCATCCGACCATGACCGTATCGAGAATGTTGATCGCCGTCTGCGTAAGCATCGCGATGACGATGGGAATCGCCATGCGCAATATGCGCGGCCAATACGATAGATTATCGAAAAGTTTCTCCGCGAATGGCGGTTGTTTGCTACTCATGAAAGTTCTCCAACGAGCCAGAGACTGGCGAAAACCACCAAGTCTTTGACCGGCAATGATATTGTGCAAGCTCGCAATGTGCGCACCGTAACGCCCCAGCCGTGCCGCCGAGCTACTCCAAGCCCCGAGAACGGGCGAGCCAAGCCCCGAGAACGGGCGAGCCAAGCCCCGAGAATGGGCCAATGACAACGTCGATAGAATAAGGCTGATCGGCGTATAGCAACGGCGCGGCGCAATTTATTCCTCCAAAAGCCACATCGACGCAAACGCCGCGTGCGTCAAAACGCCCCCAAAAAACGCCGCGCAAGCCGCATGCAACGCCCATCGACAAAAAAGGCGATCGAAGTTCCCACAGATCGGGAAATTCCAATCGCCTTAAGCATAGAGCCCTAGAAAGCCATCGCGGGCGTCGTGAGCGCGAGATTAGACTTTGGCGCGTTCGACGAAATCGCCCGTGCGCGTATCGATTTTGACGTATTCGCCTTCTTCGATGTAGAGAGGCACGTTGACTTCATAGCCAGTTTCGAGCGTGGCGGGCTTGGTGCAACCCGTCGCAGTATCGCCTTTGACACCGGGGTCGGATTTCGTGACTTTGAGCACGACGAACGTGGGCAATTCGATGCTGATGGGGCGTCCACGATAGAAGAGCACTTCGACTTCGATGTTGTCTTTGAGGAAGGGCACGGCATCTTCGATGTTCTTGGCATCGATGTGGACTTGTTCGTAGTTCGATTGATCCATGAACACGAACTTGTCTTCCTCTTGATAGAGGTATTCCATTTCGCGCATTTCGAGGTCGGGCTTGCCGACCGTATCGCCCGAACGGAAGTTGTTCGTCAATACGTTGCCCGTGATGAGGCTTTTGTATCGCGTCTTTACGAAGGCAACGCCTTTACCCGGCTTGACGTGTTGGCATTCGACGATGACAAACGGCTCGCCATCGATTTCGATCTTGAGATTCTTTCGGAATTCTTGTGTTGAGTACATTCGGTAACTTTCCGTAAAAAAGGCGCCCGACGCGGGCACCGCAAACGACAAAAAGACAACTTCATGCGTAACAGCATGCATAAAGCCCACGGCGTAGTGCCATACCACATTTGGACGCAATGCGCAAATGCCATGTATTCGATGGTGCGATTTCTTTCGTTTTCTCTTTTGCGCGGCTTTTTTGCCCCCACTCGGGGGCAAAATACGCCTGCGCGTTGCGCTATTTCGCTGCCGCTCAATACGCGCAACTATCGCCCTATTGCCAGTTGGCAATACGGGCTCATGTTCGCCCTATGTCGCTATCGCTCCATACGGGCTCATGTTCGCCCTATGTCGCTATCGCTCCATACGGGCTCATGTTCGCCCTATGTCGCTATCGCTCCATACGGGCTCTGGCGCT
>SFMP01000104.1 GCA_004554395.1 Myxococcales bacterium
ATAATGCCTTTTGGTGTTGGTAAGTACATGCACTAACATCTACTTTTCTCTATCAAAAGGATTCTTTTATGCAACACGAATGCAGAATTACAGTCCTCGAAACAAAAGTTTTCGATGACTATCAAGAGAAATATCTTGCCAATCCGAAGTCTGGTCCGTGCCCATGCTTTAAGAAAGGCGACACATTCCTACTCAAAAGCCCCCCGAACGAGATGATTTCTATCACATGCTCAACGGAAAGTTTTCTGCCGAAGCATGGGATGCCGTCAGTAGGTACGTCTACACCGCATTGCAGGGCGGATCGATTATGCATAAGTGGACAAACGATGAACGCATCATGATAGCATGCTGCAACGATGGCACACGCTCCGTCATCTTCAAGATCGAACGAATCGAC
Source organism: Myxococcales bacterium (assembly GCA_004554395.1). Lineage (GTDB taxonomy): Bacteria > Myxococcota_A > Bradymonadia > UBA4248 > UBA4248 > UBA4248. The sequence goes on from SFMP01000104.1 coordinate 398, forward strand.
ATTCCAGAAAACGACGAAGAGCGCCAATGGCTTGAAAAACAAAACTTTAAAAATACCGCCTAAGACGCGTACACAGGATAACAGAATCGCCCCAAAGACGCATGGTCTCAGAGGTTTTGCGATTCTCTTTATCGGCAAAACAACTAAAAACGCCGACTCTAGGTCGGCGTTTCAGATTAATCGGCCAGCATGTCCTTTAAAGACTTGCTACATTTCTTGGCCCGCGCTTGGTATTTACTCTTCTTCTGAGAAATCGAATCCATAAACTCGATCGCTGCACGAATGCGATCTTTCTCGGTATCGTTCTGTGAATCGAGTTTTTGCGCAACCGTACAATACTCGTCGACGCAACTGAGCGACAAACCTGCCTCACAGTTCGATCGAGCATCGTTAATCTTGGCGATGCGAATGCCGCTTTCGCAAGAAGCAATGAGTTTTTCGACCTCTTCGTAGCGCCCATTTGTCTCATCGATGCTCTTCAAGATGCGCAATGCATCGTTAAACGATCGCGTCTGCATCTTTTCTTTGGCACGCTTGAGGCTTTCTTCAAAGGCGATCTCGTTATCGATTCGCGTTTGAAGCTGAGCCACTTCTTTGTTATCGGGGTTCTCCTTGAGCAAAGCCATCGTGATATTCTTTGCCGCTTCGAAATGCTGTCGATCAGCTAAGTTTTTCGCTTCGTTCAAGCGGCTTTCGAATTTCTCAAGCGCACTCTCTTGTGCCACTTCTTGCGGCTCTTGAGGCTCCGAACCTCTGCTCATGAGCAAACCGACGACGAGCGCAACGGCAACGACGATAAAGATGAGCAACCCCAAGAAAAACCCAATAAACATGCGATTATCGTTGCGCTTCGGTCCAGCATTCGCATAAGCCGCCAAATCGACGCGTTGCGTCGCTGGAACGAACACAAACGATACATCCGAACCAAATCGAATCAGGTCGCCACCGTGAAGCGGAACTTGCCCTTGGATCTTCTTGTTGTTGACGAATGTGCCATTCGAAGATCCGAGATCGACGACAAAGTAATTGAGATTGACGTTGACGATTTTTGCGTGGTTACGCGAAATCGAATCTTCGGTAAGCAAGATGTAATTGTCTTCTGTTCGCCCAATCGAGTTCGATGCCTCGGTCAACATAAACTCTTCGCCGGCGAATTTATCGCCTACGCGAACGAGTTTATATCCACTTTCGTTGCCCGAAACGATTTGAGTTTTGAGGACATCTTGTCCGGCATTCATCTCTTTCTGATCTTTGTATTCCAAATAGAGCGTGTACTCGCCAATGCGAATCTTCGAGCCATTTTTGATCTCAGTCTTATCCTGAATCAATGCACCGTCGACGAGCACGCCATTGGCGCTCCCCAAATCGGTGATGTAACATTTGTTATTGGCAACGAAGATGCGCGCGTGCGAGCGCGAGACAGAATTCGACGGCAAAACGACGTCGTTTCCGTCGACGCGTCCGATGGAGTAACTTCCGTGATCGAACGATATTTCAGCGGCAGACCGCCCATGGCGGTCTTCTATGATAAGTGTATACATAAGCCCCTATTGCGGATTTATGGATTGAAGATAGATGGATCGAGCGCCATACCGCCGCGTTCGAGTTCGCGATAGAAGTTGGGAATGTTGCCAAGCGCCTTGAACTGTCCGTCGCCAACGGCCATATTTCCCATGCCCGACCCCGACCAAATGAAGATCGGAACGAGTTGATATTCGCCGTTTTGTTCCACGACTTCAGCAATCTCGACGATTCTGCGCTTCGCATCCGTAAAAGCTCGCACGTTCACGACGATATCGATATTGCCGACGAGCGAAGCGACATTCGGATCGGTTCCAACCATGCGTTTGAACTGTGCAAATCCCTCGCTTGCATTGAGTCCATACGCCGTGGCAATCGAGCCTTGCGCTCCCGAGCAAACCGACGACACAAACGCCGTGGCATCCGATGCCGTTTGGAGCGAATCGGCGAGGACACGTTCGGCTCGCAAACGACCGGCTTGGCGAATGAGCGAACCCAAATCGCCACCTTGCCCAAACGTGGCATTCTGCGCTTCGAGACTCATCACATACAACTGCGGCATGACCAAAACGGCGGAATTTTCAACCGTGACGATGCGTTCGCCATCGGGGATTTCGGCACCGAGAGCGTTCAAGAGCGTCGTACGGCCCGATGTTTGGGCACCGACGATGAGAATATTGCGACGCGCCTTGACGCAAAGATTGAGGAATTCCTCCATTTCATGCGACAGCATGCCATGTTGACTAAGGACGTGAAGCGCACGATATTCGTGGTTCGGCTTGCGAACGACGATCGACGTCGATGCCACCGAAACTGGCGGAATGACGACTTCGATTTGCGTGCCATCGCCAAAACGAACTTCCGACACGGCTGGAGCATTTTGCGGTGTCAAACCATTGAATTGCAACAAGCGCTGCGCCACGAGATAGAGCGTATCAGCACTCGTAAATTGCAAACTCGAAATTTCGCGATGCCCTTTGCGCTCGACGACGATCGTCTCGAAATTGTAGACGTTAAACGCACTCACTTCGGTATCGTCGATGAGCGAATCGACTGCGCCCAAGCCACATGCCTCTTTGAGCAAGAAATCGACGAGCGAATCTGGATTGACACTGCCCAACTGACTTCTACAGCTATTGATGCATTCCATGAGCTGATTATAGCACGAATCCTGCGTTTCGGGCTCGGGCGGATAGGGCATCGACGCAATCGTCTGAAAATCGTTCATCGACAAATACTTATCCATGACAACGCGAGCTGCTTTGATCCATGCGTCACTCTCTGGAGTGCGAGCATCGTCGACGACGATTTCTTCGGGCAATGCAGCAGTTCCAACGTTTCGCACACTTTGCACACCACGCGAACCCGCTACTGATTTGCTCGCGCTGCGGAGCGATTTATCCATGATACCTTCGCTAGCCGGCGCACCAATATTGGAAGGCTGTTTGACGCTCGACAAATTCGACATCGAACGCGATCCCGACACACCCAATTGGCTTGCGCCAAGCGGCGAAGAGACCAAGCTGGCGCTCGGACCACCGATCTGAGACATGCTCGCGCCGAGATTCGGCGCATGATCGGCACCACCCATTGGAGCGCTCGATACACCGAGATTTGGTCCTTTCGGAGCCGAAATTGCCGGCGACGCACCAAGACTCGGCGCTGCTCCAGGGCCCATCGGTGCCGATGATTGTTCCATACTGTTGCTAGGTCCGGCGAGGCTAGGCGAAACGCCGGGGCCCATAGGGGCACCAAGACTCGGCGCTGCCCCTGGCCCCATCGGACCTCCTAAACTCGGTGCTGCTCCGAGGCCCATCGGGCCTGCCCCTGGCCCCATCGGACCTCCTAAACTCGGCGCTGCGCCAGGCCCGATCGGACCGGCCCCCGGCCCCATCGGACTGCCGAGGCTCGGTGCCACTCCAGGCCCCATCGGGCCAGCCCCCGGTCCCATCGGACCACCAAGGCTCGGTGCCGCCCCAGGCCCCATCGGACCACCTAAACTCGGTGCCGCCCCAGGCCCCATGCCCATCGGCGATGCCATGTCCATCGGCGACGACAAACCAGGACCCATTGGACCAGGCACGCCCGCTGTCGACGCCATTCCCGGCATGCTCGGACGCACACCACCTGCACGCGGACCACCTATCGTTGGCCCCGCCATGTGTTGCGGCTCAACGCCTCCAATCGACGGAAGCGATGCCGCACTCGGACCACTCGGAAACGGTTGCATCGACGGTGCACCTACCGACGAACCAACTGCCGCTCCACCACCTGTTTCGCGCACCTCTATCGTAAAATCACCGATAAAAATCTTGTCCCCTTCTTCCATCACTCGAGGACCCGTGATCTTCTCGCCATTGACAAACGTTCCATTCGTGCTCTTAAGGTCGATCACGATGATCTTCCCATCTTTGACGACAATTCGAGAATGCCGCTTCGAGATATTCGATCTGCCTAGGACAATATCATTACCCTTAATACGCCCAATGAGAACCTCGGACTTAGTACTGTCAAATGTCTGTACGGATGATGGACCGTCTTTCTCGGTAATGGTCACACTAAGCATATGAACTCCTCTCCATTCACTGTGAATTAGAAAAAAACAAACTGCGCTCTTTGAACGCTAAAATGCCGTTGCTCTTCTATTCCCCTTTGCAAAAACTGTCAAGAATGCGTTGTTCTGTCCATCGGGTTTTGCTACGCATTCCAGTTGCCTTTTCTCTTTTCCAACGACTTCTCCCACGCATCATTATCGGTTGAATTCTTAGCCACCCACATGTCATACTAAACGCCGACGATCGGCCTCCTACAAGCCCCATGCCCGTCTAAGTTCTCCATCCTTCGAGTCATCATGAATAAAAAATACAGCCAATCTATTAATTACTTGTCGATTCTTCTATCAATCCTACTCATTAGCGCATTTTCTTCATCGTGTGCGCGTTCCATACCGACGCCACAAGTCGAGCTAGCCGATGCTCAACGCCAAATCGTCGAAGCCGTGCGACCTGTCCCCGAAACGATGAGAGCCATTGCTCGCGTCGATTACGTCGACGAAAAAAACAAAAAGCGGGCTGTTGGGCAAGAACTCATCCTCTCCGCCGATGACAATGCGCAGCTGCGCATGACCGTATCGGCCTTCGATAAAGCAATTGCCGTCCTCGTCACCGATGGCACGACGTTCGGGTTATTCGACGTCGGGCAAAATGCCTATGTCACAGGGCGAGCAACCCCCGATTCCATTTCGTCCATTCTCCCCGTCAGGCTCTCTGCTCTCGACCTGCACCGCGTCCTTTTTGGATCATACCCAACCGACGAACTCGCGCCCAATGCCCACGAAACGGCCGAATTCTACTGGGATTCTAAGCTCGGAGGCTACTGCTATGCGCTCCCCCTTATAAACGGTGCCACGCAAAAAGCATATTATTCATGGCCCGATAAAGACATCTTCCGAATCGACGTCTCCAATGCAAAAGGCGACGTCATCTATCGCTACGAAGCCTCTAATTTTACGTCGCAAAAGTCTGGCGACGTCGTCTATCGATTCCCCGACAAAATTCGATTTAGCCTACCCATCGAAAAAGCCGATGTCCAGCTACGCATCGACAAACGCGACCTCGATGTCGAATTTGCTCCCGCAGTCTTTCGTCTCCTACCGCCACAAGGCGCAAAAGTCTTGGTCGTCGAGTAGATCGCCCGCCAAAGCAAGATCCCGAGCAAAAAGAAACCCGCCAATCCGGCGGGTTTCATGTCACTATCGATTTGAAAAATGATCCTGGCGGGAGTCGAACCTGCGACCTTTTGATTAGGAATCAACTGCTCTATCCATCTGAGCTACAGGACCGTGGCTTTTTTCTCCAAAAAGCCCGAACATTATGCTATAGAAGATTCAAATTGTCAACCGATTCGTCACCACCTCCTCCGAAAGGGATCGTTCAAAGATTTGTTTGGTGAACGGCGAAAACTGGTTTATTTAAGGATGTACATACGGGCTCGCCTGCAAATCGCGATGCCCGATTTAATTTCTTTTTTCATCTGTAAAATCAATCGTTTGGGGTATTCTTTTGTCGAACTACATTGTCATTGAAGGTTTGATTGGTGTCGGAAAAACGAGTCTCTGCCATCTCTTGCGAAAACGCCTCAACGCGCGCCTCGTCCTTGAGCCGTGCGAGGCAAACCCCTTTTTGGCGAGTTTCTATGCCGATCCAAAGCATTACGCATTCCCTGCGCAAATGTTCTATCTAGCTGGGCGCTATCAACAACAAGTCGAACTCCTCCAGCGATCGCTCTTCGAAAGCCTAACCGTCGCCGATTACCTCTTCGAAAAAGATCGCCTCTTCGCCGAACAAACGCTCAACGACGAAGAAATGGGGCTCTATAACCGCTTCACAGAGCTACTCAGCCACCACGTTTGTTGCCCCGATTTCGTCATCTATCTCGATGCCCCTACCGATGTCATCCTCTCGCGCATACACAGGCGATCCATCGATGCCGAACAAGTCATCGAATCCGACTACCTCGACGCTTTGCGTGCTCGATACCAAGCCCTATGGGATCGCTGGAAACAATGCCCCGTCTATATGCTCGACACGACAAATCTCAACTACGTCGACAATCCCAAAGACGCCGACTACATGTGCAAGCTCGTCGAGGGCTACATCGACGGACATCCCATCGAAGGTGCCCCCAAACCCTACAGCATCGAATCCCAAGGACGACTCCTATTCTCATAAACCACATGCGCCCTCTCGCGCCCAACAGCGACTTAATTCGTCGAAAGGACTGTAAGAATGCAAAGAGAAGAAGCCATCAAAAGACTCGACAATTGGCTCAAAGTACCCGTCGACTACGAGTCAATCCTCCCCGCTCTCGCCGACTTAAAGTACACCGATCAATTCGAAGACTACATCCAACGCGTCGCCGAAATCGAATATCGCTCTGCTTCGAGCATCGCCGATGACGTCGATCACTACATTACAAAAGTTCGATACGAACTCGAAAAAAAACAGCAAGCATTCGACCAACAACTCGACGATATGGCAGGCGGCGACCGCGTCAAACCCAAAAACTCTTCCTACGACGACGACATCATCGACGACACATCGCATCAAAAACGCCCATCGGCAAAAGATTCTGCTCGAGAAAAGGCTTTCAAAAACTACATCAATCAGTCTAGCGCCACGCGAAGCCGCAAACGTCGCGACGATGACGACGAATACGATGACGACATCGACGATGAAGAATACACCGATGCCATTCGCATCCGAAAGGGATACGCCTATTGTCCTTGTTGTGGCAAAAAGTTGCAAGCCAATTACAAAACCGAAATCACTTCTAACGGCGTTTTTTGGATAATCATCTGCGTTCTCTTTTGCATATTGCTCGTATTTATTCCCATCCTTTCATGCACCTATAAAATGGTCACTTTCCGATGCAAACATTGCCACCGCAAAAGCCTGCCACGCGACACGAGAGAACTCCCCGTTCTAAAGTAATTCCATTTTCCCATTGCAACCGGCTTTCGCACAAACCCCATCGCTAGCGACTTCCCCGCAAGCCAATAGACTTGCGCCCTGTTCGCCTTGGGCAAAATACAAAAATGCGCACACTTTCGTGCGCGTTTTTTTTTGCACGAAATCACTCCATGTCGAGATGCGCCCCATAACTAGCGGATTTCGCGCAACCTCCATCGCTAGCGACTTCCCCGCAAGCCAATAGACTTGCGCCCTCCCCCTCCGAGCAAAATACAAAAAAGCGCACACTTTCGTGTGCGCTTCCCATTCACAACTCAGTTCATTCTATTCACACTGCTTCTTGTAGTCTCTGATCGTACTTTCGGCGGCGCGTTTGCAAGTGTCGCTAGCACCGCCAATCTCCATCGCCTTTTTATAGAGCCGATAACCCTTGCACTTGTCTTTGAGCTTGGCTTTGACTGCTTGTTGACAAATGTCATTGACGTCCTCTTTTTTCACGGGTGCGGGCGCTGGCGCTTCGGCAACCTTTGCCGATCCGCTATCGTGGCTACGCCTCGACACGCGCGAAGGACGTCTCTCGTCGAGTCGAGCTTGAACTCTTGACGCTTCGTCGGCGTACTGATCGAGCGAACGAATATTGCGCAAAAGCATATTTGCCGTGTCGATATCGTTGTTGTCGATGGCAACCATTGCCTTATCGTAATAACGCTCGATCTTACAACGCTTGATTTGATCGCTCAAATTCTCCTGCGTCGCACGATTAAAGGCATTCGACGGCGGTACAATGCGATTAAAGCTATCGTCTGCATCGTCGCAACGTTTATCCGAAAGGCTTGCTACGACGTCGTCATAGGCACTCTGCGAATCCTGATTCGTGCGCAACTTCTCAAGCGTGGGCTTGAGCAGAGGAGAATCGGGCGAAAGTGCCGCGGCTTCGTCACACGCCTTTTGAGCTTCTTCATACGATCCCGAGTCGATCAGAGCACCACAAAGCACGATCTTCGTCATAAACTCTTCGCTCGACGAATCGTTCGCCTTACTATCGACATTTTGATTGACAGTCGCACCCTTATCTTGATTGCCATTGAGTTGGGTCACGACGACAATCGCCGTCAATGCGCCGACGCATAGCATGATAATCGCCATGAACACCATCATCGGGAACGACACGCGCGATTTATCTTCGTAGTGCCCAAAATTGAGCGTCCAAAAATCTCCTGGCGCACAGAATCGCATGATCACGTGCCCCAGTGCGATCATGCAACCGCTCGTCAAATACACCGGCCCAGAAATCATCTCGCCATTGACCTTTGTGCCGTTCGAGCTATTCAAATCGCGAATCTCGAAATCGCCACGAGGCGTACGCCGGATCTCGGCATGCTGGCTACTCACACTCGGATGCGAAATGTGAACTTCACACTGATCGCCACGACCAATCGTGACGCGCGTCTTCGTAATCGGATACTCGGTGCCCGCAAAGTTCGACGACGTAACGACGAGGCGCGGACGCAATTCCGGCGGAATATCGACGATCGCATCGGGATCGGCTTGCTGCGGCTGCGGTTGGTTTTCATCTTGTACATAGAGGCGATAATCGCCTATCCGAATCTCATCGCCAAGCGCCAACGGCGTCGGACCATCGATCTTCGCCGAGTTGACCTTTAAACCATAACGCGCTTTTACAGGTTCAATAAAGAGACCATCTGACGTCGAATAAATTCGCGCATGCTCGCGCGACACGTTGCGCTCTTTCAGTCGAATCGAATTGCCCTCTTTTCGACCTATCGTTATGTCCGAATCGGGGTTTATCGGCGCTATTTTAGATTTACCCTCGGAATCTTCGATTAAAATTCTCAACATTTAGAATTCCCGTCTCATCGTCTTAAATAACATGCTTAGACATGGTCACTTCATCGTCGCTCACACCGGCGAATCTTCGATTCATGGCACAAGCCCGCAATCGTGCGCTTATACACGGTTCTAGCCGTTTTGACAAAATAAAACATAGAAAGGTGCGTTCGCCATTACAGCATGGCGTTTTTGTGGTATGAAGTTTGCGAATTGGCACCGGCCTATCGCTCGATAGCGGCGCCAGCCACACATGTTATCGACGTTGTCGATTTGTTCTATCCATATTAAAGGAAGTGCCAAATGGTACCCATTCGTCTCTATGATACATCGCGTCGCGAAAAAGTCGATTTTCAACCGCTCATCCCTAAGCATGTATCGATCTATGTCTGTGGTTTAACCGTCTACGATTTGCCACATATCGGTCACGCACGCACATTCGTCGTCTTCGATGTCTTCCGTCGCTTCTTGCGACAAATCGGCTACGACGTCAAATTCGTCCGAAATCACACCGATATCGACGATAAAATTATCAAACGTTCGCGTGAAGAAAACACCACACCGACAGAACTCGCTTCGCGCATGATCGACGAGCTACACAAAGATATGGCTTCGATCGACGTCGCAGAGGCCGATGTCGAACCGCGCGTCACGCAACACATCCCCGATATCATCGCCTTCATCCAAAAGCTCTTCGACAACGGTTATGCCTACGAAGCCGGCGGCGACGTCTATTACCGAGTCTCGGCATTCAAAGACTACGGCAAATTCTCGAATCGTAACCTCGACGAAATGATCAACGGCGTCCGAAAAGCCGTCAACGAAGCAAAAGATAGCGCCGAAGATTTCGCTCTCTGGAAAGGCGAAACCGATCCCGAAAAGCCCGCATGGGATTCCCCTTGGGGGCGCGGACGCCCCGGATGGCACATCGAATGCTCGTGCATGAGCACGAAATACCTCTCACCCTCGTTCGATATCCACGGCGGCGGACGCGATTTGATCTTCCCACACCACGAAAACGAAATTGCCCAAGCCAAAGGCGCACAAGACGGCGACTTCGCGCGCTATTGGATGCACGTCGGAATGGTCGAAATCAATGGCGAAAAAATGAGCCACTCCTTGCACAACTTCTGGACACTGCGCGACATCGTCAAACAAGTCCACCCCGAAGCTCTGCGCTATTTCTTCCTCACGACACACTACCGCAACAACATCAACTTCTCGCACGATACGATTAACGAGGCTACACAGCGCATTACTTCGCTCTACCGCACGCTTTCTGCCGCCGATAAGCTCATTGCGCAGCTCGCCAACAAACATCCCAATGTCGAGGCAAACCCAGAAATCGTCAAAGAACACGAAGATGCCTTTGTCGAAGCCATGGCCGACGACTTAAACACCCCAAAAGCACTCGCGGCTATGGCACAAACCGCTAAATTGGCCAATGAAATCATCGATGCGCGCGGCAAAAAAACTGCCCAACAACTCGCACTACTCATGGCTTATCGCCAAGCACTCGGCAATATGGGCTCGTACTGCGGCTTGTTTACGCGTCAACCCGACGATGCCCTCGCCACATTGCGCGATTTGGCCGTCAAACGCCTAGGCCTCGACGTCGATGAAATCACCGCGTTAATCGCACAACGCACCACCGCACGCGCCGAAAAAAATTGGGCGCGCTCTGATGAAATTCGCGATAAATTGGCACAAATGGGCGTTCAATTGCTCGACCGCGCCGATGGTACCGACTGGCTCGTTTCGTAGCTCGTTTCCGTTTGAAATGACTCTCATATAAGGAGAAATGCGATGAGAATCTTATACAAAACTTTGGCAAGCGTTGGCATGTTGGCTCTCTCGACGGCTGCCGCCATCGGCATTCGTCGGTTGGTCAAACGCAAAAACGAAAAAGAAAAAGCCGCTCACGACGAAGTCAAAGAGACTAACGACGATGCCCTAAAAGAACAAACGACCGATAATGCCAATTCGGGCGACGAAACCGTCGATAACGGCGAAAAAATTGACGACGCCGAAACCGAGGAAAACGAAGTCACCGTCGCCGAAACTCCCATTCACCCAATGACCGAAGATACAAAAGTCGATGACAAAAATATAATCGACGATTCAAACACCGACGATGAAAACAAAATCGACGATTCAAACGTCGAAGACGAAACAGAAAACGACGAAAAAGCCGATGATTGATTTCGACTTAAACAAGTTCTTTTCGCAAGTCTTTGGTTACAACGCGAGTGAATCGGGGCATCGATTCGGCTTCTTCGTCGACGTGCCGTTAAACGCCGAACAAGATACCCCAGATTGGCGTGCGCGCCGTGAACTCGTCGCCGAATGTGCCCAAAAAATCGTCCAACAAGGGCGTCACGCCTGCATCATCTGTGCGTACGCCTCTGTCGGACGCGGCAACGCCGATCTCGTCAATCCCGTCTTCCCCATTGCTCTGGGCGACGAGATTCCCGCAACGGCCGCCGATCTCGATGCCTATCCTAGCCAAAGCACGAGCGTCACAAACGTCTATGCCCGCGCCGAATTCTGGATCGCCCTGACCCAGTTTTCGGCAACTGCTCCGCTCAAACTCGCCGCGGCACGCTACGGATTCCGCGCGGCCACCATGCCTGGGTTTACGCTCTCAATGTTGCCCGCCCTCGGCATCGACCTCGAAGCCATCGACCGACGCGTCACAAAACTCGCCAAAATGCTCACTCTGGCGCACACGGCAACACTCACCTTCGACGCCTTGGGCACGACCTACGATTTGCGACTCGACTTGCGCCATCGCATGGGATTCGCCTCGTCGGGGCGCTTCTTGATCAACGGCCAAGCCGGCAATTTGCCATCGGGCGAAGCCTATATCGTCCCATACGAAGGCGAATGCGCCGGCGTCTTATCGCGAACACAAGGCATTCTGCCCATCGAAAACGACGGCGAAATCGCCCTGTGCGAAGTCGCCGAAAATCGCATCGTGTGCGTCGAAGGCAACGGCGATTGGGCCTCCGAACTCCGCAACTCGATTGCAAGCGATCCCGCGCGCGCCAACATTGCCGAACTCGGACTTGGCGTCTTGGGCGAATTCGGCATCGAAGCCGTCGGACACGTCCTGCTCGACGAAAAACTCGCCGTTCACATCGCTCTCGGCCGATCCGAACACTTGGGCGGCGTCACCGCTCCTTCAGACTTCCTATCGCCCGCAAACGTCAGCCACATCGACTACGTCTATCACCACAAACTCATGCCAAACATCCGCATCGTGCGCGGCACACTCGCCACCGACGACAACCACTACGTCTTCGTCGAAAACGACAAATACCGATTCGATTTCGAAGCATAAACACATCGAATCCTCCGCCCCCAAACGATGCCCCCCCACTTGGCTAGCGATTTGTACAAGGGGCGCCCTATCGCCCGCTGGGCGATACGGGCTCCGCGCTCCGGCTATTGCCCTCTCGGGCAATACGCCTACGCCATCGCGCTATTGCCCTCTCGGGCAATACGCGCTCATGTCGCCCTATCGCCCGCTGGGCGATACGGGCTCCGTGCAAATAAACCCCGCAGGGGTTCTGGCGAGTAACCCCCAGTTGACGCCGTAGGCGGCTACTGGGGGAAAAAGGCATGCACCCCCCAACCGTGCCGCTTAGCTCGGCCGCGGGTTGTTCTCGATAAAAGCGTCAATATTATTCTTGAAGCAATAGAGAATCGCCGGTTTGAGCTTCTCCAAGTCTTCGAACGACCGAATGAGAACGCGACAATCCGCAACATACGAATATGGACCTTGCTCCGACAATACCTCGAATTCTTTTGGAATACGCGTGCGTAGCTCACGATCATCGATATCACAATTGAAGCCAATACATCCCTTCTCAATATCGTATTGCCCTCCATAGCGAATGGCCCATGAACGAGGTGATCTCCTGCTCACCAATTCTTCACTGCTCAAGTGGTGAATAAACATCCCCATAT
>SFMP01000105.1 GCA_004554395.1 Myxococcales bacterium
TATTTTGATCGTAGCTGATAAACGAAATGAAACCAATATTGCTATCGATTAATTTCTGGAAATCGTTTTGGTATCGAACGCACTGTTTGAGATTTTGTATACATTCGAAATCGTCATTGGCACATTCGCCGTTTTGGTCGAGACTCGGGCTTTCCATCATATCGGCATAGCATTCGATATCGCCAAACTGGACGGATGCATGTGCGTTTGGAATATCGGGCGGGCATTGCTGCCCAACGGCAGGTATTTCTTGGAGCGAGCATCCGAATGCGGTGCATGATAAAGACAGGGTAATCGCTAAGATGGGCAATCGATTGGGCTTCTGCATGACAACCTCCGTTACATACCGAAATACAACCTAACATCATGTTAGGTTATCTCATAGATCGAAGAGTAGGATATGAAGTTCATATCGCATTCCAAGGCTATCCCCCTAGCGGAATAGTGTACTATTTTTATGTTCAAGATACAAGAGAGTGAGACCGCTATTGATGGGAGCTACAATAGGGGAGCGTTTGCTCTAGCGGTCGCTGGCTGGAGATGGCAATTTGGGGATTATGCCATCGCTACGGGAAGAGAGCCAGAGCTTCGCTGGCTCAGGGGGGGGGATGTGAAAGATTAAGCGAATGCCGACAATGAGGACTCGTCAGATTATCATGGTTGGATTGGTTCACTAGGTTCAAGTGGGGCAACTGCAAGGCAAGTAACGTCTGGGTTATTGCAATCTTTAAACGTTTTGCAACATCTACTGCCGTCGCTATTGCAATCAATAAGGGTTCCAGAGCAACCAGAACCAATGGGCACGCATTGGTCATTTTTGAGAAAATAACCAGAATTACATGTGATGATGCACTTTCCATTGTCACAAGACGAAGAGCCATTGGGAACGAGTAGACATCGATTATTGCAGGTGCCACAGTGCGAGGTCGTGTTGGTTGAAACGCATTGCCCTGATGTACATTCTGCATAACCCAGGTCGCATTTAAAGCTGCAAGTCTTATTGATGCAGACAGCTGTTGCATTGGCTGGCTTTTCTGTGCATTGGTTGGTACAACTTCCGCAGGCAGATGCTTCGTTGAGGTCTGTGCAACGCGGGGATGGCGTTTCACATCTCGTATAACCGTCGTTGCATTCGACGTCGCATTTGCCATTTTTGCACACGGCTTTGCCGTATGATGGATTTAAGCATCGTAAACAGTGAGGGCCACAGCATAAGACAGTGTCTTCGACGCACTTTTGCTTGGATGTGTCGACATGAAATCCGTCTTTGCATCGTTTGAGTTTACACACTGCACTTTCGCAAAATGTCTCTTCGCTATTGGGAATAGCGTTATTACAATTGATAAGCTTATCACCGCAAGCCAAGTCGGTATCTGGTTCGCATCGATTTGTGTTTTCATTGAAATGAGATCCTAGCTTGCAGTTTCCTTCGATGCACTTTGTATTTTCGCATGTTACTATACCTGCCAAATCGGATTTGATGCAAGCTTTATTGCATTGACCGCAGTGATCTCGATCGGTATTCAGATTTCTACAGCTTCGATTTCCATTGACTTCGCATATCGTTTCATTGGTGTTGCAAAATCTTGCACAGACGCCCGATTTGCATACCTCTTCGGATGAGCAAGGACTATTGTGAGCACCGCAATGATCGTTATCGTTTTCTTCGCATGTGCCATTGTAGACGTGGGATTTCGACGTATCGCACTTTGTGGCGTAACACTTGCCGCCTTTTCGACATTCGCCATCAATCCACCAAGGCGTAATGTCTTTGCAATTCCTCATCTCTGGACCGCAAGCGCTGGGCGTGTCGGGAACGCATTCTCCGTTTTCGTCTTTGTGGAAATCGTCTATGCACGTCGAATCGCATTCATAGTTCTCGACGCCTGATTTACAATAGTTTATTGCATTTGCAGCGTTGCATCGATTCCCATGAGTGCCGCAATTGTCGATATCATTTAGCTCGCATGTGTTGTCGTATATGTGATATTTACTACTGCAATGTGTGACTTTGCATCCGCCCTTGCATTCGACGGCGATGCTGTTGGGAATGACGTCGGTGTTACATTTGACGCCGCATGCGCCGCAATTGTCGGGATTGGTGTCGAGGTCGGCGCACGTCACCGAGCCAGTATCTTGATTGGTGCATGGTGTTTGATCGGGTTCGCATGTACTCTTGCATTCGCCGAGCGAGCAAAACTCTCCGGCACTGCAACGATGATCGATTGCGCCGCAATTGTCATTATCGCTCAATCTGCATGTGTTATTATCATCGATGAAAAACTTAGGATTGCATTGTGTGACGACGCATTTTCCGTTGTTACATTCTGCGGCTTCACAACCGTAGTTCGATGTGAGGCAGTTGACGGCGAGTGGACCGCATCGCTCAGGGGAGTCGGGCTCACAGTTGCCCTCATAGACGTGATATCCAGCGTCGCACGAAGTCGCAATGCAACGACCGTCGTTGCACAGAACGGAAGTGCTGTTGGGATGTAGTTCGCCATGGGCTACGCATAAATTATTACAACCGCCGCAGTGGCTCGTTGAATATTGTAAATCGGCACATGTCGTTTTGTGATTGAGATCGGTACAAGGCGTCAAATCGTTGCAGGTCGATTCGCATTTGCCGTTGACGCAATATTCATCTTCTGGGCATTTTGAACATGCAACACCACAGCAATCATTGGTGTCTTCGGCGCATCTTATGCCATCGAGATGGTATGTGGGTTTGCAACGCTTTGCTTGGCATTGCCTGTCGTTGCATTCGCCCTGGAGCCAGCCCGCTAATGCCGTGCATCGCACCGTCGCAAGACCGCATGCATCGACGGAGTCTTCGACGCATGTATTACCTTCTTTGTGTTCCCCAGTCGGGCATTGACTATCGGTCGTAAGCTCGCATACGCCTTCATTGCACTTTTGATTTCCCCCGCATGTCGTACCGCTATTATCGCCTTGACATGTACCGCTTGCGCCACAAAATTGATGATTTGTTTTGGGATCGATGCAATTATTATTGCAGAGAACGAGGTTTGATGTGCAGACGCATTTGGATTCTCTACAGGTCGTTCCACCCGTGCATTCTCTACCACATGCGCCGCAATTCTCGTCGTCAGATTTGAGATCGACGCATTGATTACCGCAAATATCGTCTTGACATGTGAGGCATTCAAAAGACGCAATGGCGCCATCGTCGTCTTTCGTCCACGCACAGCGCGGCGCGTCGGTGGGGCATACATTGAGTTTGCCGTTGTAGAAAAGCGATCGATAAGTGTCGAGGTTGGCCTCGTCGTTGACGCTACTGACGAAAAGGCGGTTGGGCGATGATGCATTGTCGACGAGGAGATCGAAATCGGCTTGGTATCGTTTGCAATCGTTGAAATCGCGTTTGCAATTGAGGCAAGCCGTCGTCGAAAGGCACTGACCGTCGAGCCCGATGCAATCGCCTTCCATGTGGTCTTTGTAACACGTAATCGATCCCGTTTCGACGCTCATGCCATTGCTGAACGATGGCGAGCATTCGTCGCCATTGACGTGTAGTGCCTCGAGCTGGCAGCCACAAACCGACATAAATGCTAAAAATGGGAATATTCGTTTGTATAATGACATCATCACTCTCCTCATGTACAATCTCTAAGAGATGCATCGCGTATGTTCGTTATATGTTATCAAATATTTTGAAATGTTGTGATACGAAGTTCGTATTGCATTCCAAGACTATCCCCCAATGTAATATTACTATTTTTGTGTTCGAGATACAAGAATTTGAGAACTGCGAAATCGGACAATCGCGGGAGGCCGATGACATGGCGGTGTGGGCAAAGCGATGGATGAAGATGAGGGGAGCGTGGGGCGTTATGATTTATAGCGAACGCGACGCATATATATGTGGTGCTATGCCCAAAGCTGGTGATCGATGAGATCGCGTCGCGTGACGCCCAAGTCTTCGGCATTTTGATGAATGTAGCGGATAAAAGCCGGTGGCGTATCGGCGCATTTTAGGGCGTGAGCCAATAGAGCGATGGCGTGATCGACGATGGGGCGCGACGATGTGGCGACGTCGGTGTGAATCGATTTGAGATGCGATTCGATGTTTTGGAATCGCGCACAGACTTCGTCGCATAGTGGTAGGAGCGAGTCGGGGAGAGAGGGATCGGCTAGGAAGTCGATGAGGAATCGGCGGGCGACGCGTAGCGAGCCGGGCGAGACTGTATCGGTTTGAGATGTTTCGGGTTGAGATGGCAAGGTCGTTTCTCCGCAATCTAATCGTATCGTGAAACAGTAGAGGGGCAATCGGCGTTTGAATTGTCGAGATCGCGTCGCCGAATGTCTCGTCGTTCCGCGATGCGATGCAAAGCGGAACGGACTGGCGTTTCGGATAATAGTCGTTCTGCGTATCGATGCAAAGCGGAATAGGGCGGATTTGCATCGATGATGCGATAGTTGAAGTGGTTCGAAGGCACTTGGTAATCGTTGACTTTTCGACGCAATGATGAGATAATGAAGTGGTATAGTTTTTATTCACGCATGGGATGAGGCATTGAGCAATGGCAACGATCGAGTGGCACCGAATTCTACAAACGGATTCCATCCAACGCATGGCCGAGCTCATCCGTCGTGAGCTCAATTTGTGGGTGGGGTTTCTCACCATCGACGGGCAGCACACGTGGATTGGGACGGCGCAACGCACCGATAAACCGCTGTGTGATGCGTTTATGATTCGCAACGATGCGCAGACTTGTATTGCGAATTATCGTGAATGGATCGGCGAAATATCGCCCTCGGCACCCGTATCGCTTTTTATGCAGTGCCATGCAGGGATGCAGGGGATTATCGTTCCGATCGTCTATAATGCCGAGTGCGTTGCGGCGTTTTTTGCGTCGGGTTTCGTCTTTGCCGATGCCGATGATCCCGACAGTGCGATACTCGAACGCGGCGACTTTTTGCACATCAATCGCGCGACGCTTGCGCATGGATGCCGCGAGCTCGTGAGGCTTACGCGCCGTGAATCGCAGCTTTTGCGCAATTTTCTCGAAGAAATGGCCGTTTATACGGCGCGTTGTTTGGAGCAGTTCGAGGCGTCGGAACAGAGGTCGCACGACCCGATTATGTGGGGCGCCGCAAGTGCGCCGTTTGCATCGTTTATCGGCCGATCGACAATAATGCAAAGTGTCGTCGATCAAGCGAAACATGCGAGTTGTTCTCAAAGCCCGATACTCATCACGGGCGAGCCCGGGACGGGGAAAACGCGGTTGGCGCAGGCGATTCGCGAAGCGAGTTATCGGCGCACGTCGCCATACGTGGTGATGAATTGCGACGGCAACGATGTCGAGTCGCTCGAAAGCGAGCTTTTTGGTCACAAACGCGGAACGTCGGCAAATGCATTTATCGATAAATTGGGGTTACTCGACATCGCCGATAAGGGCACATTGCTCGTCAAAAACGTCGATGCCATGCCTCTGTGCACCCAAACGAAGCTGGCTCAAGTCATTGAAAATGGCTGTTTTTTGCCGCTTGGCGACGTCGTACTTCATCGCGTCGACGTTAGAATCATTGCGACGACGACGCGCAATTTAGATTCGCTCGTCGAAGCTGGGGAATTTAGTCGCGATTTATGCGAAAAATTATGCGTCGTTCCGATTCACATACCAGCTTTGATGGCGCATGCCGAAGATATCGCCGATTTGTGCCAATACTATATCGATATCAAGTGCAAAGCATGTAAGCGCCAGCCCAAGACGATAGCCAACGATGCCCTCGTCGTCTTGTGCAAATATCTGTGGCCGGGCAATGTGCGCGAGCTCGAAAACGAAATCGAACGCATCGTCGTCTTGTCGGGATCGAGCCCGATAATTGGCATCGACGACATTGCGCCGCGCATTCGATCGGCAACGCAAAGCATCGTCCCCCCCCACGCCCACGCCATTTCGCCCGAACAACTACTCGCTCGATACAAATCGCTCGCCGATATGATCGATGCCGTCGAACACGAAATCATCGCAACGGCTTTGGCTCAAAACAACGAAAATCGCACCCAAACGGCAAAACTACTCAAGATATCGCGTCGCCACCTCGTGCGAAAACTCGAAGGTTACCGAAAGCGCGATTCCTAATCGACTATTCCACGATGACGCGTTCGAGAACGGCCTTTTGCTTCGTCAGTTGTTCGATGGCTTCGATGTTTTCGCATTGGCCAAACACCGCATACATGCCATTAAATTCGGTAATATCGCGAGCAAGTAGAATAAAATTCGATGAAGCCGTGCCGGGATGCAATTGAGACATGGCGATGGCGCCGGTAACTGGGCCGTGAACAGTGCATCGTTCATCGACGACATAGAATCCCGTTCCCTCGGGGCGATCGCCTGAGACGACAAATGCACCGCGTTTTTTCGATCCGAAGGGGATATCCTTATAATAGGGCGTCGAATGCACTGTGCCCGAGGCATCGCGCCAGGATGGGGATCCCGTCGCAAGGGCGACGAAATTGAGCACTGTGAGCGGGTGAGTGTCGGCATAGAGCTCGCACGGTATATTGCCGACAGTCGTGACCAATTGGACGCGAATGCGATAATCTTTGGGGAACGGGGCAAAGGTGAGCCTGTGCTCGGGGAGCTCGGGAACGGGTGCATCGGCAGAGCTCGACGACGTTTCTTCGATTCCGCCATTGATGGCGTCGCCGTTGATAGGCAATGGGAGCGTGTTGGGATTTATCGCCGCTTGAGGTGTGTTGGAATTGGCCGTTTGCGGAGCGTTTGAGTAGGTCGTCGATGGGGCATTGTTGGCGTCATTGCCCGAGTCAGTCGGTGGAACGGGTGGAGTATTGGGCGCGACAGTCGCGCCCCCTGTAACGTCGGATGGTTCGGCGTTTGCACTCGATAGATGAATGATATTCGTAGAGAGTGCAAATAAAGCGAATAATATGAGGATATGACGTCTTTTCACGGTACGACTCGAAGGAAACTATGGCTAGAAAGTGGAATTATAGCAATGGCCTAGCGTTTGTGGATGAGCATGGGCAAATCGGTGAAGTGGTTGAGTAGTCGCACGGTGACAGGGGCATCGGCGGGTGGATTGAGTGCGCAATCGATAGCCCATTGCGGCGTATAGGAACGCGTGCGCAAATACATTTGCATATCTTCGTAGACCATGGGTTCGCGTCGTGCCATTTCGATGGGGAGAGCCAAATCGAGCGAAAAGACGTCGCCGACGACGACTTGCGGGCGCTCTTTGCGCAGAATATCGGCGTAATATGGCCTGTCGATGTCGACGCAACGCGAACCGAATTCGACGGGTAGAGGGTTATCGCCCAAGCAGAATTTTTTGGCATGGCCGCGAATTCTAAACCGCGCCGATGGGTTATCGAGGTGGTCGACGGGTTTGAGCCCGACGAATTCGAATTTATCGATGATGCGTTCGGCGGGAGAATTGCTGACGACGACGACTTCGCAGTCGCGTTCGAGCAATTCGTGGATGGCCTTGACGACGACGGGCTCGGGCGTATTGAAGGCGCTCAGTGGTTCGGCATTAATCGCCGCATGGGCGCGTTGCGTGAGGTCCATCATCGGCGTCGCGCCCGCGACGCCGTGTTTTCGCAGCACATCGGCGCGTTCGTCGGCTGCGGCGAGCCATTTGTCGAGCAAAGTCATCGTCGAGGCGACAGTCATAAAGAGGTCTTCGTCGCAATAAGCCGAAATTCGGTCGTTATCGCACCAACCATGTTCGCAAGCGTTGTCGGCGACATGCGCCTTTGCGACATCGAACAACGCGTTTATCGTTTCTTCGTCGAGCCCAAACTCGCGTTTGAGTTCCGACATGATATATCGACATTCGAATTCGTATTCTTGTTCGATGTTCGTCAATGTGCCATCGAAATCGAGAAGAATTTTCATGATATCACCATATAATAATGTAGAGACTGTAGAGTTGAACCCTTTGACAAAGCCCGCCGTTGCTGGGGATTGGAACGCGATGCGCGAAAGCGGCAGGGGATCTGTGCCCCGCCCCGTGGGGGCGGGGTCTGGGGTGGGGGGCGGAGGCGTATGCGCGCAAGGGCCCCGGCCCGAGCACATAGCCGTAGATGGAGCCCGTATTGAGCGAAAGCGAAATAGGGCGACCAAGAGCCCGTATTGAGCGAAAGCGAAACAGGGCGACCAGAGCCCGTATTGCCGCAGGCAATAGGGCGATTCCCAACAAAACAATCGGCCGACGGTGAGGTGCCAAGGTGGGATGGCGGTCCGTTGGCGCGACAGAAAGCGGGCACGGTTGCGCAAACCATAGGGAAAAAGGCGACATTTGGAAATATATTTTGTAAAAGCGGCGGAGTGTGAAAAAAAGTGTTGCGCGTGGCGGCACAAGGGCGTATAAGTTTTGCCGCCGTGAAGGGGTAAATTCACGGTTCGCGCCGCTGAGCCCATGGCGCAAAGAGTTTAACAGCGTTGTGAAATGCCGTTGAATTCGGAATCTACTTTGTGCGGGCAATTCGTCGAGTTGCTCAAAAAGCGTTAAGCCTGTCGAAGGCAAATTATTCAAAGGTTAAACAATGAAAACATTCAGCGCAAAGCCAGGTCAGATTGAACAGGGCTGGTACGTCGTGGATTTAGCGGGTCAGCACGTGGGTCGTGCGGCAGCTACAGTCGCGAGCATTCTCCGTGGTAAACATCGTCCGATTTATACGCCGCACGTCGACACGGGCGAATTCGTGATCGTGATCAATGCCGACAAACTCGTTTTGACGGGCAAGAAGCTTGAGAAGAAGATGTATTATCGCCACACCGGTTATGTCGGTGGTATCAAGGAAGTGAGCGCGCAGAAATTGATGGCGACGAAGCCGGAAGATTTGTTCAAGATTGCTGTCAAGGGCATGCTTCCGAAGAACTCGCTTGGCCGTCACATGTTGTCGAAGCTGAAGATTTATTCGGGTAGTGAGCATCCGCATGCCGCCCAGAATCCCGTTGCGTACAAACTGTAGTTTCAATCTGAAGGAGTAAAAAATGATTAGTGTTCAGTGGTTAGCTACAGGTCGTCGTAAAAGCTCCGTAGCGCGCGTTTACCTCCGCCCCGGCAAGGGCAACATTTCCGTCAACAAGCAGAGCATCGAAGAGTATTTCGACCGTGCAACGCTCCGCATGGTTCTCCGTCAGCCCCTCGAACTCGTCAACCTCACCGAAAACTTCGACATCATCGTCAACGTTTGCGGCGGCGGCAAAACGGGTCAAGCTGGCGCCGTGCTCCACGGCATCGCTCGCGCACTCGTCAACTACGACGCGAACCTCCGTTCGGCGCTCAAACATGCCGGCTTCTTGACGCGTGATTCGCGCGCCAAAGAACGTAAAAAATATGGCCAACGCGCTGCTCGCGCTCGTTTCCAATTCTCGAAACGTTAATCCATATTTTGCGATTTGCCAAAAGACCATTTCGGGCGCGACCTCGAGATGGTCTTTTTTTTGCCGTTTTGGGCCGTCTACTCTCGCGGAGTGAGTGGGGGAGGGCGTTTGTTTGCACAGTTGACGACTTGTCGCGAAGACTTATCCAACAAGCCGTTTTCAAGGGAGTGTTGGGGGTCGCCCTATTGCCCAACGGGCAATACGGGCTCTTGGTCGCCCTATTTCGCTTTCGCTCAATACGGGCTCTTGGTCGCCCTATTTCGCTTTCGCTCAATACGGGCTCTGGCTCCGGCTATGTGCTCGGGCTGTGGCCCTTGCGCGCATACGCCTGCGGCAGCTCGTCTATTGCCCGTTGGGGAATACGCCGAGCCAATGCCGATTGGGAACGCCCAGGCGGGCGGCTATCGAATTGAAATCGTTGAATTATCGACATTTTATTTAATTTCGCGGCTCAATCGATTATGAAGCGCACGCGGTCTCGGTGTTCGAGATCGGTTTTGATTAGGATTATGTGATGAATTTGGCTTCATTGAAATCGGGCGTGCGTTCTTCGTTCACCCGAGAACCCGATAATCAGCTGTTTTCGTATGGTCTGATGTATGTTTTGGCGTGGATTTGTGGTTTTATACTCGTCTTGACGCTCTTTTTGCGAATGGGCCCTTATGGCACGCCTTATGTCATCGATATTTGGCACTACATGCCGGCGGCAATCACCTATATGTCGTATGGTTTGGCGCTCATCGTTTTGCCGTTTATCGTCGTTTCGTTTTTCTTGAGCCACGACGAGTCGCACCGCAAACGAATGCGAGCTGGGCGCGTCATATGTGCAATATTGCTCGCTTTGAGCCTCCTCTATCAGCATATCGACAACGAAGTATTGCGCTTTTGCGATATGCACATCACGATCGATTTTCTCGAGACGTATGTCTTGCGCGGAGGCGTGCCCGGCGTGTTGTAGTCGCTCTTGGCCGAAGATGCCGGCGGTTCGAATGTGTCGCTCTATCTCTTGGGGATGCCGATCGTCTTCCTCGTGTTTTATTTTATCCTCGATGCGAAAGTCAGGGCGCCGAAGTTTCTTTCGTTTGGTTTGCAAGTTTCTGTATTTATTGCATTTTTCATTGGTCTCGTCTTCGTTCCGACGCTCTTGCGGACGTCGTTATTCGGTTCAAAGATGCGCCAATCGCGCGTCGCTCCGCCGGTGATTCTCATCAAAGATGCGATTGCCGAATTGAGCAATGTTCGCCAATTCCCCGACGATATGCCCGAACGCCTTTCGAAGCTCGACGACGTTTGGACGCCGAATTCGGCTTGGACTTATACAGATGCGAAGTATCCATTTTATAAGACGCATAAGGGCGAGTGCACGAAGCCCGAAAAGCCCTATAACGTGGTCATTTTGTCGTTTGAATCGTTCCGAGCCTATAGCTTGAAATTGTTCAACGAATCGGAGGCTATCGAAGCGACGCCGTTTTTGTCGGAATTGGCTCATCGCCCAGAATCGTCGTATTTTGCCAAACATTATACGAATGCCCACCCGACGATTGGCGGATTTATGGCACTTCACACGAGTTTGCTGCCGCATAGCACGCAGACAGTAGCCATGGCATTTATCGCCAACCATCTCGAGAGCTTCGTTTCGCTAGCCAAGGCGAATGGCTATCAATCGGTCTATGTCGCCGGTTCGGATCCGGATTGGGATAGGCAGCGCAATTGGGCAAATCAATGGTACGACAAAGTCATCTTCCGCCCCGAGACCGATGAGCGCGATCGCCTCATCATGCAAGATGCCGTGGCGTGGCTCAAATCCGAACGCGACCCGTCGAAACCCTTTATCTTGACGACTTTCTTTATCAGCAATCACATGCCGTTCCACATCATCGATAAAGATACCGTCGTGACCGAAGAAAAGGCACTGCCACGCGCAATTTTGAACACGATGCACTACGACGACGTCGTCTTGAGCGAGTTTTTCGATGCCGTAAAAGATGAACCGTGGTTCGACGATACGATTTTCATCGTGACGGCCGACCATGGACTCGATTTGGGCGATCGCGGCGTGGCGCCCGACTACAACAACATTCGCGCCGAAGCGATGCGCATTCCGCTCGTCATCTATGGAAAACATCCGCGATTGCCACGCGGTAAACAGACGATGATGTCGAGCCATATCGACGTAGGCCCGACGATCCTCGATTTATTGGGCATCTGCGACGATAACGCATTTATGGGTCAGTCTCTTTTGCAATCGCAGCGTATCAATCCCGTCGTCGCCTATAAACAAGGGCGCGCCTCGGTCTTTACCGATTCGGGATCGGCTTATATGTTGCCCGAAGGCGATACGATGTATTACGAAGCGGGCGATACGTGGCAGCGAAACGACGTCTACGAAGCGCACAAAGACGACGCCGAAAAACTCAAAAAGCGCGCCAATGATTTGTCGCTCATCATCGATTATTTGTATCAGAACAATACTTTTTATCCGCCTAAAGCGATAGGGAAATAGAGCATTTTCGCCGTTTTCTCGATAGGGAAATAGGTCATTTTCGCTGTTTTCTCGCTATCTGTATGAGTGTTGCAACGGGCTCTTCGAGCCCGTTTTTTTAATTATTCGCCCAAAGGGATAGGGAAATAGGTCATTTTCGCCGTTTTCTCGCTATCTGTATGAGTGTTGCAACGGGCTCTTCGAGCCCGTTTTTTTAATTATTCGCCCAAAGGGGGGAGTAGTAGGACTGCCGCATTTACTTTTTTCGTTGAAACATCATGGTGGGATATAGGGGTTCATTTGGGTGGTGCATTCCTCATCGTTTTGATAGAGCGTTCGATGCGTTGCCATTGGAAACGTGGTGGGGCAGGGGGAGATAAAAAAAGCGACGATAATGTGATTTAATCGCTCGTCATAACATGTTAAACTCGGGAGTCAGCTTTTGTTAGGCGACATGAGACATGGATGTGGTAATGTTATGACGCGAAAATTTTTGAGACGCTGTTTGAATCGATCGATTTTATCGAGCTTATTTGCTCTATCGCTTGGATGTGCCGTTTCGTGTGCTCCGCAGCACGCAAACGACGGCATGACGACGCCCGAGCGAAGTATCGTTCACGTCTCTCTCGAGGGCGAATCGGCGAAGCCCGATTCGGCGCCTAAGGTTGTCGCCGGCGTGTCACGAGTCGAGCGATACGATGGCGTGCTTGGTAGCGATGGGGGCGAGTGCCATCAACTCATCTCGGATGAACCGCTTTTTGAAGATAATTCGGCGCAAAGTGCATATAACAAATATTCTTTGGGGGATTTTGAAGAAGCGGCTAAATCATTCGAAGCGCTCGTCGCCAAGAATGCGCTTTCGAGCGACGATAAGCAGAAAGCGCTCTTTTTGCTCGGTCTCATCGCATTGAAAGATCCGCAGAAGGCGAACAATGCGGTTGCTATGTTTAAGACGGCGAGTTCGATCGATGCGCCCCTTCGTCGCGTGGCGGCCGATTATGGAATTCAAGCGGGTTATGCGACGGCGCATTGGCAAGATATCGTCGATTTGACCGAATCGATAAGGGCGACCGATTTGCGCCGTACGTATCGTGCGATTGCGCTCGTCAACCTTGGGCGCTACGATGCGGCAATCGAACAATTCGAAGCGATACGCGCATACCCGAAGAGTCTTCGGCTTTCGGCTCTCGATGCGAAAGCGCGAGCACAAGCCGAAACGTCGTTGCTCAAAGAATCGCTCGAAACGTATCGTCGGATTTACGAACTCGATCCGAAATCGGAGCAAGGCCAGATCGCATCGGAGGCAATATTGGCGCAGCGCGATAAGTGGCCGCGCGGGTTTACGTTTCCGCGAGTCGAGCAAAAAGTCGATAAATCGAAATCAGAGCGAGAAATTGCGCAAGCCCATTTCGACGCACATCGATCGGAAAAGGCGATTGCCGCTTATGCGAAGTTGCTCAAATCGGATAAATCGCGCCACGATACGCCAAGGATTTGCGACGATTTGTATGCGATAGCGCGTAGCCACGTCAAATTGCGAGCGCATTCGAAATCGCTTCCGTTCTTTAGCGAGGCTTTGACGACGTGTAGCAAGACAGATTTACACGTGAAGCTGTTGTATTCGGCGGGGAAAGCGGCTTGGAATGCGGGTGAGAATGATAAGGCGATCAAATGGTATCAAGATTTGATCGATCAGTATCCGGCGCATTCGTATGCCGATGATGCTTATCATTATCAGGCGCAGATTTTGACGGGTCTCAAGCGCGACGACGAAGCTCGGGCGAAGTTGCACGAACAAATCGATCGCTATCCCGATGGCGATATGGCGAAAGATGCCTATTGGATGCTGTTATCGGATCTCTACGATCGCGGCATGTGGAAAGAAGCCGTCGAATTCGTCGACAAAAACATCGAGCACGCCGGAGAATCGGATTTTTACACGCAGGGGCGGTTAGCCTATTTTCAAGCTCGATCTTATGAGCATTTGGGCAATTCGCCGGCGGCGCTTCAAAACTACCTGACGATACTCGATGCTTATCCGTTGTCGTATTATGCGATGTTATCGCTAGGGCGGTTGGAAGCCATCGATAAAGCTCAAGCGAAGACGTGGTTATCGGTCTATCGCCCCGAAACGTTCCGCCCCGAGCAAGCTCTAGATTATTGTTTTGCGACGATAGGGCGAGAAGATGCGTTTCGAGCGGCTCGAACGCTCATCGATATCGGGTTGAGCGACGAGGCGTTGTCGGAGATCGACGTTCTCATCGACAATGCCGATGCACATATTAGTTTCGAAGCCAAATTGGCGCGATCGATGGTATTGCAAAAACTCGGGCGGCACAGCGAAAGTGCCCGGCTCGCTGCAGGCCTCTTGCGCCCGACACAAGACTTTTTGCATCACGCCTATGCGGCTTGGCTCTTGGCTTATCCGAAGCCGTGGGAATCGATCGTCGCCCAACGAGCAAAGGGCGATAAACGGCTCTATTACACCGCTTATGCCATTATGCGCGAAGAGAGCTACTACAATCCGAATGCCGAATCGTGGGCAAATGCTCGCGGTTTGATGCAGGTCATGCTCCCGACGGCGCAGTCGAGCGCTGCCGAAATCGGGCTCCCCAAACCCGAGGCGCGAGATCTATTCAAGCCGCAAGTGAGCATACCGATTGGCATGGCATATATCGATAAATTGTATCGCATACTGATTCCGCATCCGATGTTCGTCTTGCCGGGGTATAATGCTGGCCAAGGCAATGTCGGCAAATGGATAAAGCGTTTTGCCGATTGCGATGTCGACGTCTATGTCGAAAAGATACCGTTCAAAGAGGCTCGCCATTACGCAAAACGCGTTGGCATGACGATGTGGCGATATCAATGGTTATATGACGAAGACATGCCCGATAACTTCGACCCAGGGCTCAAAGTCGAGCAATTGAGCGGTCAAAAATAACTCGCATTTTTTTTTCTATGTTTACATCGTCGAGCGGCGCAAAGCCGTTGCGATTTGCCCATCGGAGAACCGATGAAATCGTTTAAAACCCTCATTCAAACGCCTTATGAGAAGATGATCGTCGCTTGCCTCGTTGCGCGACGAGATGCGAATGTCGACGAAATTGCACAGATCTATCGGCAATGCCAAGAACGTGCACTTTTTGAGTTTGCCCAAGAACACGAATGTGCGGGGATCGTGGCGGCACGGCTCGAAATGATTGGGCAATTGACGCCCAAATGGAAAGCCGTTGCCGACGATTGGAAATATCGCCTCAGTCTTCGCTTCGAAGCGCTCGATGCCCTCGCCGAAGCGCTCGATGCCCAAGGGATTCCGCTCATCGCGCTCAAAAATGCGGGCATTGCTCGCGCGATATATCCGCATTACGAAGAATGCCCGATGGGCGATTTCGACGTACTCGTTTGCAAAAAAGATTTTGAACGCGCTCACGATATCGTCGTTTCGCAAGGATTTGAGCTCGATTTCCGCGCCGAAGAGACGATCGAAGAAAAAGGCGTGAAAGCGGGTCTTTTGAGCGGTGGAACGGAATACAAAAAAGATTTGGGCGACGATACACTTTGGTTAGAGCTTCAATGGCGATCGATTGCGGGGCGCTGGATTGCGCCCGAAGTCGAACCGAAAGCCGAAGATCTCTTTGCTTCGTCGATGGCCGTTGCGGGGACGAAGATTCGGTTGCAGTCGCCCGTCGACAATTTGATCCAAGTGGCACTTCACACGGCAAAGCACTCATACGTGAGGGCGCCTGGGATTCGCCTCCATACCGATGTCGATCGGATCGTTCGCGCCTACCCCGATCTCGATTGGGAGGCTTTTGTCGAGCGCGTTTGCGCGATGCATGTCAAAACGGCAGTCTATTTTTCGCTCAAAATCCCAGCCGATTTATTCGATACGCCGATCCCTCAAAGCGTACTCGATCGACTTCGCCCCATGGCGCCACAGGCGCATTTCATCTATAACGCCATTGCCAGAGCCGGTCTGTTTCACCCGCTTCGGCACAAGTTTTCTCGCGTTTCGTATTTGGCGTTTACGGCGATGCTATTCGATACGCCCGTGGCGTGTTTGCATTCGGCATTTCCGTCGCCGTGCTATATGCGCGAGCATTTGGGCGTCTCGAATGTGGGCTTGCCCCTAGCCTATGCCAAGCGATTTGCCAATCTCATCTTCCGACGCGTGAAGACGTGATGGCCATTGACCCATGATCGGAACAATAGCATGACGAAAGATAAAATACTCGTCGTCGAAGACGACCTCGCCATTGCTCGCGGCATCATTTACAATCTCGAGTACGAAGGTTATGACGTCAGGCATGCCGCACATGGATGTGCTGTGATGCCGATAGTTGGTGAGTTTGCGCCAGATCTCATCGTTTTGGATCTCATGCTTCCGGGGCGTTCGGGGTTTGATATTCTGCGAGATTTGCGCCACGATAGGAACGACGTCTATGTGATCATCTTATCGGCACGGACAGATGAAGCCGATAAGGTCGAAGGGCTGAATTTGGGGGCAGACGATTATATTGCGAAGCCGTTTGCTCTGCGCGAGTTTTTGGCTCGGATTGCATCGGCAATGCGCCGGATTCGTCGCCAGAAACAAGACGAGACGAAGGCGATTGTATGTGGCGATTTGACGATATATCCAGACGATATGTCGGCAATGCGCGGCGAAGTGCCGATCAAGCTCACGCCTCGGGCATGCGAATTGCTCGTTTTTTTTGCAAAACATCCGAATCGGACGTATTCGCGCGATGCGCTCATCGACAATATTTGGGGCGATAGTTACGACGGTACCAATCGGACGATCGATAACTTCATCGTTCAGATTCGTGCGCAAATCGAAGAGAATCCGTCGAAGCCAAAGCGATTGGAAACGGTGCATGGGTTTGGGTATAGGTTTACGGTTTGAGAAATATATGTCGCTTTTAGTCTTGAAATAAGCTACATGTAGGTCTTAATTGTATGCGGCATAAGCGTACAATGCGTATTGAAATTCGACTCGTCACTTCGTTTTTGACTCACTCTAAACTTTTGATAGGAACGACTATGAACAAGAAACTCCTTGGAATGGTAGCTTTGGCATGTATTGTTGGGTTCGCGGGTTGCGACGATAGTTCGTCGGACGACGCCAAGAAAGCCTGCGGCTCGGTTGCCCACGACGCCATGACGTGCAACGCCGACGGCACGCAACTCGCCAAATGCAACGACGGCAAACTCGAAGACCTCACTGGCGAAGGCAAATGCAGTGAGAATCAAGTCTGCGCCATCACCGATGGAAAAGCGGCGTGCAAAGATAAGGCGACCGACGCCAAGAAAGCCTGCGGCTCGGTTGCCCACGACGCCATGACGTGCAACGCCGACGGCACGCAACTCGCCAAATGCAACGACGGCAAACTCGAAGA
>SFMP01000106.1 GCA_004554395.1 Myxococcales bacterium
AAAAAGGGAATTTTTTTTTTTTTTTTTTCAGTGAAATTCTTTCTATAATTATTTGCATTTATTTTTAGAGATCATCTATAATGATTTTACGTAGCGCAATCGAATAAAATTCTTGCGCACCATACGTCAAATTCATGCACGTATTTCATAACGAAATGTGCCCACTCATCGGTCGTGATACAGGAGGAAGATCATGTCGAAACACCTAACAAAACGTCAAGCAGGCGTTTATCTCTACATCTACGATTACATTCAAGAGAACCACTATCCACCTACGGTGCGCGAAATCGCCGATGCGTTCCAAATCAGTTCGACAAACGGCGTCGTCGAGCATCTCAAGGCGTTGGGTCGCAAGGGTTTCATCGAAAAAGACTCCTTCAAGAGCCGAGCCATTCGCCCCCTCGTGGCGCGCGAAAAAGCCGTCATGATTCTCGATGGCATCATTCCCAACGAAGTCCCGACGCCGGCCAAACCCCCGCGTCCGGCGCGACGCCCCGCGCAAACATACGCCCCCGCACAGCTTCCCTCCGCGCCGCGCCCACAAATGCGACTCTTGGGCAATATCGCTTGCGGCTCACCCATCTACGCCGAAGAAAACTTCGACAACACCATCGAACTCGATCCGCATCTCTTTAGCCGCGGCGGCGAAGAATGCTACGCTCTCCGCGTCCGCGGCACGAGCATGATCGGCGATGGCATCATGCCCGGCGATATCGTCGTCGTTCGACCTCAAAAAACTGCCGAAGATGGCGAACTCATCGCTGCCATGATCGACGGTAGCGCAACCGTCAAACGATACGAAAAACGAAAAGGTCTCATCTACCTCGTCCCATCCAATCCCGACATGGAACCCATCGTCATCCACCCCGAAGACAATGCCGATTTCCAAATCCTCGGTTCCATCCGCGGCGTCTTGCGCATCTACCAATAAACTTGCGCATCTACCAATCATCCAAATCTCTTAACTTTTTCAGATTTACCCCCGCCCAAAAGACGGGGGTAAAAAATGATTTGACTCCGCAAAAAACGTGCATACTCCTACACGCGCTGGCGATGCGCAACGCCTCCCCTCGCAAAGGGGCTTTTCTTTTCAGCTCTTTTGCGATATGAATGCGCCCGCGGATTTCCGCTTCGTTTTTTTCTTTTTTTTTTGAGTTAGGAAAGCATCATGGCTGACGACAAAAAACAACCCCAAGGTCTCCAATTCCAAATCAACGAAACGACGGCTCAAGGCCTCTATGCCAACTTGGCAATCGTCTCCAACATGGACAGCGAATTCATCCTCGATTTCGCCTTCGTTCAACCCGGGCAAAACCCCGTCAAAGTTCATTCGCGTATCATCATGAGCCCGAAACAAGCCAAACGCCTCGCCGTTACGCTCTCCAATGGCATCGTCCAATTCGAAGAAAAGAACGGCACGATCGATATCTCCGTTCCCGAAAGCAAGTAATCTAGGCTAATCATGCGCTTCGAAGCCGTCATCTGCGCCGCAGGCGGCGGCACGCGCATGGGCAAAAACAAGGCCCTGTGCCAACTCTCGAGCGACGAAACTTTTCTCTCATCCATCGTCTCTTCGATTCGCTCCATTAGCCACGACGCCCCCATTGCCGTCGTCATCGGCGCACAAGCCGAAGAAGTCAAATCGATTCATCGCTCGCTTTGCGACGATCCCAACCTCTTTTGGGTCGAAAATTTATCTTGGCAATCGACGCACATGCTCGATTCGCTCATGCTCGGTCTATACGCGCTCCCGCGCCATTGCATCGCCCTACATTGGCCCGTCGATTGCATCGGCATCGCGCCCGCCGACATCGCCCGCCTCATCGAAGCCCCCGACGCCCCCTTCGCCGTCTTGTCGTTCCAAGGCACGCCTGGGCATCCGCTGCGAATCAGCGCAAATAAAGCCGACTGGATGCGCGATAACGCCGCATCTTTCCAATCACTCAAACAAATCATCCACGACGACAAACGCATCTTCGTCGAATCCAATACATTCGCCATCGTCAATTGCAACGACCCCAACCGACTCGCACAAATCCAACAACTACGCGATAAAACGCCTACAACCACGTAGTTTTTTGCGCTCCCACGAGTAGATGTAGAATCGCCCCCTTCCAAAAAAACAAGCCTTCAAAGCCTCCAAAAAGCCTTCAAAGCCTCCAAAAAGCCTTCAGAGCTCAAAAACCACCTCTAAAGCCCCAAAATAGCCCCCCAATGAGCCCTCGAGAGCAGATTCAAACACAATAAGCACAAATGCGGCGCAAAGATCCGTGCATATTCGCATCGTTTATGATAAGCCAACGGCGCTTCCGCATATTCGCGATTGAGCGGCGGGTTTGATTCATCTGCACTATTAGGAGAAACAATGTCTGAACAAAATTCGAACATTCGTCGAGTTGGGATCCTCTTCGCCGGTGGCCCGGCACCTGGCGCAAACGCCGTCATTTCGTCGGCTGCCCTCGCTTTTGTCAAAGCTGGCATCGAAGTCATCGGCTTCTTACACGGGTATTCGAACCTTCAGAATTTTGACGAAAAAGACGCCCCTCTCATCGAAGGCGAAGCCTACGAAGTCTTGAACTTCAAAAAGATCATCGGCGCTCGCAATCGCCGCGGCATCATGATCGGTACGGCTCGCGCCAACCCCGGAAAACAGATCAATAAACCCGCCGACCTCGACGACGAAGAAAAAGCCGCTCCGCTACGACGCACCTATCTCGGGCTCCGTAGCCTCGAAGTCGACGCGCTCATCTCCATCGGCGGCGACGATACGCTCAAAACAGCCAACAAACTCTTCGAATACCAAAACCACGCAAAAGTCGATAAACGCGTCCGCGTCATCCATCTCCCCAAGACGATCGACAACGACTACAACGGCATCGACTTCACTTTCGGCTATTTCACCGCAGTCCACTTCATGTCTCAAGAAGTGCGCAATCTCCAAGCCGACGCACTCGCATCGGGCGCCTACTTCATCGCCGAATGCATGGGCCGTAAAGCCGGCTGGCTCTCCTACGGCGTCGCCATGGCCGGCGAAGCTCAAATGGTCGTCGGCGTCGAAGATATCCCCGTCTTGATGAAAAACGCCGGAAGAGAATACAACGGATTCCTCGACATCAACGTCCTCGTCGATCACATCGTCGACCTCATCCGCGTCCGCGCTCTGCGAAAACAAAAACACGGCGTCATCGTCTTGGCCGAAGGCCTCGCCGAAAAACTCCCAAGCGATTTCCTCGAAGCCACCACGCGCGACGAACACGGCCACATCTCCTTGGGCGATGTACACCTCGGCCACCTCGTCGCAAAAATGTGCATGAAACGACTCGAAGAACTCGGGTTGCAAAAAGTCAAAATCAACGGCGTTCAACTCGGCTACGAATCGCGCTGCGCAAGCCCACATGCCTACGACGTCATGCTCGGCAGCTGCCTCGGCGTCGGCGCCTATATCGCACTCGTCGAAAAACAACTCGATGGACACATGGTCTCGACGATCGGCCAGCTCGAACACTGCTTCGTACCATTCAACGAACTCGTCGACCCCGTCACACTCGTCACTGAAGTCCGATATATCAACCCTGGCAGCGATTTCCACAAACTCGCCATGCTCCTGAGCGACGACTTCGGCACGCGCGTCTAACGCCTGCCCAAACCCGTTCTACAGCTAGCCATCGAGCCGACCGAGCGCTCGTCCACCGTCTCTTTTTCATTCGACGAGCGCAAATCCAGGTCTTCAAAGCCCATCAACGCATACGCGTCCCAATCGGCTTCGCGGATATCGACGGGAGTCATCCCCATCGGTATCCGCTTTTTTTATGGCGATTTTGACGCATACCGATAAAATGATCTCAATTTGAGCTTACGAACGCCGACCTACGCAAATTGGGAGATCTCATGCAAACTAAATCATCGTTTCGATTGTTATGCACATTTATCGGGCTATGCTCCGTACTTTCGACATCTTGCGACGAAACCGTCGTCTCAATCGAAGACGATACGCCGGCATGCAAAAACGCCTGCAAATCCGAATCTTTCCGCTGCTACGACGAAAGACAAATCGAAATTTGCATCGTCAAAAGCAACGGTTGCACGTCTTGGTCCGATCCACAACTCTGCCCAAGCAGTTCGGTCTGCATCGATAACACTTGTCAATCGTGCCCCGATACATCCTGCGAGCCCAATCAAAGATCTTGCGACGCCAAAGGCGCACGCGTTTGCGGCGATTTCGACGGCAACGGATGCTTCGAATGGTCTCAATACACGCCGTGCCCAAGCGGCTGCAATGGCGACGTCTGTAACGGTTGCACAAACCAATGCGAGCCCAATCAAAGATCTTGCGACGCCAAAGGCGCACGCGTTTGCGGCGATTTCGACGGCAACGGCTGCTTCGAATGGTCAAACTACACGCCATGCCCAAGCAGTTGCGACGGCGACGTGTGCCGAGAATGCCAAAACGCCTGCACCAATGGCAAAAAATCTTGCGACGCCAAAGGCGCACGCGTTTGCGGCGATTTCGACGGCAACGGCTGCTTCGAATGGTCAAACTACACGCCATGCCCAAGCGGTTGCGACGGCGACGTGTGCAAAGCCGCTCCGAGCTACGAACCGACGCGATACCCAGGCAATGCCATACTCTCCCCCATCACGCCCTACGTCGTCGATAAAATGAAAGCCATCCGGAACAAAAACAAATCGCGCAACGACAACTCATTCATGAAACTCGGCGACTCTCACATGTACGAAGGATCCTCGTTCATGTATTGTTTCTCCAACAAAAGCCCAAAACACACCGGATACGACCTCGCCGGAATCCCCGTCACCGACGCAGTCTCGGCGTTTCAATCCTCTTTCGACGCCTTCGCTCGCGTCTCGGTCACCACCGTCCTCGGAAAAACGGCAAACCTCCCCATCGCCAACGGAAACTCACTCCTCAACCAAGAAATCTCCGCCACAAACCCGCGATTCGCTTTCTACGGATTCGGCACAAACGACATGGGCTGGTTCGACTACCGAAAATTCAAAACCAACAACCAAGGCGGCTATTTCTACGCCATGCAACTCTACTATCGAAACGTCCTAGCCGCCATCGACGCTCTCATCGCCGCCGGCATCATCCCCATCGTCATCGGCACCGGATGGCGAAACGAAAAAGCCAAATACTACGGCACACAAACGCAAGTCGCCGACAAAGACCTCCCCAAACATTTCGTCACCTCTTTCAACGCCGTCTCGCGCGGAATCGCCGAATTCTACCAAATCCCCTACTACAACCTGCAACTCTCACACGACAAAATCGAAAACTTCGGCCTCAGCACCGACGGAATACACCACAAAACCATCCACAACGGCTGCGATTTCACCACAAACGGCCTCACCGCTGGCGCAAACCGCCGAAACCGCTACGCCATCGAACAACTCCAAAACGCCTGGCGCACCACCGTCAAATCCTCACCCGCACCCGCCACCCAAACTCACCCCTTCCAAGGCAACGGATCACACGCCAACCCCTACATCATCCCCGATCTCCCCTACACGCACATGGCGTCGACAGCCAACGCCGAAACAAAATTCGACACCTACAGCTGCAACACATCTGTCAAAGAATTCGGCCCCGAAAAGCTCTACAAACTCACCGTCTCCAAGCAAACTCGCATCCGCGCCTTCGCCATGAGCGCCTCAGGCGTCGACGTCGACATTCACCTACTCTCCGCCCCCAACGCCAACGCCTGCCTCGCACGCGGCGACAAATGGATCGAAGCCAAACTCTCCGCCGGCACCTACTACTTCGCCATCGATACTTACAACGAAAACCGCACCAACTCCAACGCTGGCACCTACCTCTTCGGCATACACACTTGCGACCCCGACGACGCCGACTGCGGCTCTCGCAATATCGGCGAGTAGCGCGGACTTTTTACTCACCGACGACGAAAAACACTCCATACGTGCGTGCTTCGTTTCGTAGCACGGGGGGAAGCCTCCCCCCGCGCGGCTATTGACCTGCGGCCAATACGCCGCTCCCCCCTCTGCGGGCGCTCAATCGCCGCGCCCGCAACGCCCGGGCTCAAATTCCATCAAAACACAAACCCAAGCGCGATCCCCGGCGAAACGTCGAAAAATTCGATCGAAAAGACGTCTCCCAATGCCGAATAAACGGGAAACGAGGCAAATACTTTGAACCGCGCACGCCCCATCCACGTCGACGCACGCCGATCGGCGACGAACTCAAGCCCAAGACGTGCGTCGAAAGCAAAAAAACCACCCCGATATCGAATAAAATACGCCGTCGCCTGCATACCCACAAATACGTCGATATTCTTCGGCAATAGATAAAAAGAAAATTCGGCACCAATACCAATCCCCGAAACGAACGACGTCGACACCATGCGGTTATGATGCGAATAGGCGAGTGGCATCGTCGATGCATTCAATTCGATATTGGCAACGAGTCGCAATGAATAATGCGACCAATCGTTATGCAATCCAAAGAAAATGCCATTCACGGCAAATGCATGGCGGCTACTCGCTCTGGGCAAATCGAGGCTAAAAAGCGCGAGTCGATGCGAAATCCCCGCAGCGAGGTATGTCGTCGACGACGCTAATTCGGATTCCCTAGGGGTGGCATGCGAAGGCGAGCTAAAGGCAAGTGCGATGATCCAACACGCCAAAATGCTCGTACAAAATGCGTATTTGCGATGCGTATGCATGACGAAATGCGCCCCAGATCGCCAAAAAAAAGGCAAAAAAAAGCCTCGTGCACATGGCACAAGGCTTGTACAGGGGTGGAAGGACTCGAACCCTCGGCCCACGGCTTTGGAGGCCGTTGCTCTACCAACTGAGCTACGCCCCTATCGATTCGCCATCTATAGGCAGAAATCGCCCAAAAATCAAGCAAAAACGACATATCGATCGCTTTTCCTCGTGCGCAAAAGTACGGATTTTTGCCACGACATCGATATGCCTTTATAAGTCGCATCAGAAATCGCCACAATGGCGAATGGGTTCATGGACGATTTGCGCACAAGGTATGTGCGCAAAGGTCGCCACCCTAGCGGCCTAACAAGAAGGATGGGGCTATGTTAACATTGACGAGAAAACCCGACGAATCGATCATCATAGGTGACGGTGAAGATCAAATCGAGGTGACGGTCAAAGAGATACGTCGCAACCAAGTACGGCTCGGCATTACTGCACCGAATCACATTAAGATCTTCCGAAAGGAACTACTCGACCGCGAAAACGAAGCATGTGCCGGCAACATCACCCACATGCGACGCCCGTCGGACTTCGATTAGAAATCGCCTCGGCCCGTACCGACGACTTCGACTGCATTCTCGGCACACACACTCGCACGCCCTCTGCTCGCACGACATCGACATGGGCTTGCCGGCGGCCCGTTCCGCGTTCTCTGAGCCATCGCGCAAGGCGAGTAAAGCGTGCATTCGAGCTTTATCAATTGACGTCGTCGAATGAGACGTGATAAATAGTTTATTTGTTGGATATTGTATTCACGACCAACGCACGATGCGGGGTATGCGCAACTCTCGAGATTGCTGCAAGACGCCGCGCGCATTGATTTCTGGAACTATTTCTACATAGAGGAGTTGCATCCATGATTCAGGCCTTCGTATCGCTCAAACCGCAACAACCACCGCGTACGGAGTCCGGAATGAGGAGCTTTTTCGAGGCTCTACAGGGCGCTGTTTTTAGTCAACCCACGATATTCCGGACAAACGCTGACCAATCGGCTCGTCCTTATTCTTTGGATGCGATCTGCGAAGCAGCGCTCAATCCGCGTTGTAAATTCGTCGTGCTGAGAGCTGAATGCGAGAAGTTTTGGCAATGCACGTTCCTCCTACCCGATAAGCAAGGAATGGGCGCTTTATTTTTTGATTTGCAACGCGTCCAAAATCCAAGACGACTCTCCGCCGAGTCGCTTATCGAAATGTTCAAAAAGCTCTATACGTCGCTCTCTCCGCGACTCATCCGCATCGGCGATTCCGAAGCTCGCGAAAAATTGCGTAGCCGACACGGGCTCGTCATGATGCCAGGGCTCGGACGCATCGAATGGCTACAAATCGTCGCACCAGAAGTCTATTCCGATATCTATAACCCAACCGACCTCGTCGTCGCTCCGGGATACCAAACCGAAATCTGGGACGATGGCGCCCTCTTCATGCGCGTCTACGACGACCCCAACGATTGGGATAGCGAAGACAACATCTCGCAAGCAAACTTCATCCCAGGATTCCTCGCCGGTGTCGCCAAAATCCGCGACAACGAAAAAGAAAAAGAAACCCTCCGCGAACTCGAAAGATTGTGGAGCCGCGCCGAAAAAACTGCCGAAAAAGCATACGAAGTCCTCGACGCCACCGAAGGATCGGGCGCCGCTGCCGCCTCCGAACAAGCACAAACGCAAATGCGAGCTACCCAGCCCGTCGAATCCGCCGACCTCGACCGACTCGTCGAAAGCTCAAACGCTCGTCTCGATGCCGAAGACGCCCGAAAACGTTCCGTCGTCTTCGCCCGACTCAAATCCGAATACGCCATCAAAGAAGACAACATCTTCAAAGTCGGAGAAGAAGGCATCTGCACCATCTTCAAAGCTATCCCCGACAAAAAAGCACCCTTCTTCGCATCCTATCAAGACCTCGATAAAAAAGTCTTCATCCTCAATGCCATAGAAGATTTGGCGCGTTTCATCTCCGTCAACGATTGTGCCCTCAACGACGCCAAACTCGCTCGCATTCGAGAACTCATCAAAACCTACTATCACCCCGAATACGCGATGCTCGACTCCCTCGACGACTTGCCCAGCAACGTCGTCCGCGACCGTCGTGTGCCACAATTGCGCGAGCAATTCAAAACGCCTGCTGTCGAAGATATCAACGACAACATGACGCTGACTTTCTGGTTCTACAAACCCGATACGATGGGCGTCGAAACACTCACACTCCGACAATACCAAGATTGGCCCATCCAACTCGAGGTCAAAATCCAATGCACCGACATGGAAAACGAGCCCGAAACGCCCGCTCCCGCCGTCGACACAAAACCAGAACCCGCGCAACAATCCCAGCCCGCCGCTCCCGAACAAACCGCCCCCGAAAAAGTCGACAACGGTGCCGCTACCCTCGATCCCCCCAAAGCGACTCCCGTTCCGCGTCGTAGCACGGCTTCCGAAGCAGAACAAAACGTCCCCGTCCCCAAAAAGAGTGGCTCCAATGGCGCAAAAATCGCCATCATCGCCATCTTCGTCATCGCCATTCTCTATATCGCTTTCGTCTTCGTCCTCAATGGCGGCAATTGGAATCCCATGGATTTCATCCATACGCTCAATAAGTAATCCTTCACGACGCCACATGCGCACGGCGAATTCGGCTCCGCGCATGCCGTCGTGATCGCTTGCTTTTGCGCCGCCCGCGTGGCGCATCGCTCTACGCCCGGCAATCGAACACATTCCGGGCTTTTTTCTTGCTTTCTTGCGGTCTTCGCATCTGTCTTTCTCTCATCTACTCTCGCTATTTCGGATGATTTATGGGTGTTTTCGAAGGAAGTCTCAGTTTTAAAACGTTCTACGTCGAGGGCGAGCCCCCCAACGGATTCCATCAAGATTACTTGGCAAAATTGCAAAAGCACTTCTTCGTGCCCCTCACGCCCGTCGGAGAAGAAGATCGATCCGTCGGATGGGTCCCCGTCCAAGACCCCATCGCAGAATCGTTCACTCACGACCAAGTCTTCTTCAATCAATACGTCGTCTTTGGTATGCGCATCGATAAATGGGCACTCCCTTCGGCCTGGGTCAAAGCGATGACGCGACAAGCCATCGCTCAACGACTCCCACAAGTCTCGAAAGAAGAAGCCAAAATTCTCGAAGACGACGGGAAACTCCGCACCAAAGCGAAACTGTCGAAACGAGAAAAAGACAAGATAAAACTCGAAATCATCACACTCGTCAAACAACACATCCTCACTTCGATGAAAGTCATCGACGTCTGCTGGAATATTGCCGAACGAAAACTGCGATTCTGGTCGCAGTCTCAAGCCGTCTGCGACGAATTTGCCGAGCTCTTCAAAGAGACATTTGGTCTAGAAATTCACGAAGATTGCCCCCTGCTCATGGCCAAAGACTTGGGCATGACCGAAAAGCAACTCGATGCCATGGTCGATCTCGATCCATGGTACCCTAGCTTCGAATCATAGGAGATTTCCCCATGGATTTATTCGATAAAATCGAACGCACGCGCCATTTGGGCGAACTCTTTTTGCTCTGGCTCTGGTACAAATCGGCCACCAATGACACCGTCTTCTATCTCAGCGATGAATCCGTTCTCGCACTCGCCATCGGCGATCAAATCGTCTTCGAAGCACGACTCGCACAAACCGAAAAAACCGTCCTCTCGGGCGGCGCACCCGCCGAAAGCCGCGAAGCCTTCGAAGCCCTCAAACAAGGAAAAGCCGTCTCTGCCGCAAAAATCGCCATGACGCGCGACGAAAAATCTTGGCAATTCACGCTCCAATCGGCAACGCTCTCCATCTCGGGGCTCAAAATCCCCGCACTCATGACAAAGGCCGACGACGAAAAGATCTTCGAACGACAAGCACTCATCGAAGAAGCCGATAGCCTCGTTCGAGGACTCTATGAATCGTTCTTATCGATGCGACTTAGCGACGAATGGGAACGAGAAGCAAAAAATATTACGCGATGGATCGACGATAACGCGCAAGATTAATTAAAGTAAATATGGATGCTTTTATCGAATTTATTTCGCCGTTTGCCCTAGCCATCTTGCAGGGCATGACGGAGTTTTTGCCCGTATCGAGTTCGGGGCACCTCATATTGCTCAACGCCATCTTCGATACCGATTTGGGCATCGTCTTCGACATCGTCCTGCACGTCGCCACGCTCGTCAGCGTCGTCGTATTTTATCGCAAAGATATCGCCAGTATCTGCATCGGATGCATCAAAGAATGCAAATCGTCGAACGATAAACCCGATAAACCGAATCTCAAGCTCGTCGCCGCACTCCTTCTGGCGACGGCTATCACGGGCACGATCGGGCTGCTGCTCAACGATTTCGTCGAATCAAAGCTCCGAAGCACGCTCATCGTCGGCGCCTTGCTCATCGTCAATGCGGGCATTCTCTGGATATCTCAAAAAAAAGGTGCTCTACGCCTCACCGCCGACGGTCAACTCAACTTCAAAACCGCCGCGCTCATCGGGCTAGCACAAGGTTTTGCCGTACTCCCCGGCATCTCGCGTTCGGGGTCGACGATTACCACCGCCCTATTGCTCGGCGTACGCGGCGAAGACTGCGCAAAGATCAGCTTCCTTCTCTCGATCCCCATCATCCTCGGCGCCGCCATTCTCCACTTGCGCGACCTCTCTAGCGTCGATCACCTCGACCTCCCCATCATCCTCGGCGCCGCCGTGCTTGCTTCGGTCACTGGGTATTTTTGCCTTATATTATTAGATAAAATGTTAAAAAAGGCGCACTTCCATCGTTTTGCCCCCTACTGCATCGTCGTCGGACTCATCGCCATCGTCGCCCACTTCGTCGCGTAATCGATCCCCATGCACCCGCCATAACCAGACTTCCGATCGAGCATTGAATAGCCCAATTTTGGGATATTTCTGAATATTATTCCGAATATTTGAGATAAACAATACATTATGCAAATTATTCGATAAAATTCGGATTGATTCACATTTATTGGAACGAATGCGATATTGTGTTATAGGGGGGGCTCGGA
Source organism: Myxococcales bacterium (assembly GCA_004554395.1). Classification (GTDB taxonomy): domain Bacteria; phylum Myxococcota_A; class Bradymonadia; order UBA4248; family UBA4248; genus UBA4248. The sequence goes on from SFMP01000106.1 coordinate 11,749, forward strand.
TTCGGGGGGAATTACGGTATCACTAGCGATGTTAACGACTCTCGTCATAAAAGATTTTGCCATTATCTCTGAGTTAGAGCTCACTTTTGATGGCGGAATGTCGGTGCTCACGGGCGAAACGGGCGCTGGTAAATCGATTATCGTCTCGGCACTCACCCTCCTCTTAGGCGGCAAATCGTCGACCGATTTGATCCGCAATGGCGCCGACGAAGCGAGTGTCGAAGGGCTCTTTACAGTCGACCGGCATCACGCGCCAACGATGGCCATGCTTTCGGCAATCGGCATCGACCTCGACGACGACGAATTCGTCGTGCGACGCACGATAACCCGAAAAGGTCGTGGCAAAATTTTCATCGGCGGAACGCTACAAAGTCTGACGACGCTTCGGAATTTGATGCGAACTGTCATCGATATTTCGGGGCAACACGAGCACGTCAGCTTGCTCGATGCAGCTCGTCATCGAGCGATACTCGATAAATTCGCCGGTATCGAACCCGATGTCGAAGCCTTTTCGGCGCTGTTTGCGACGTATACGCAGTTGCGCCGCGAGCGCGATGCGTTGGCGGCATCGCTCGATGAACGGACAAAACGATTGGGATTTCTCGATTACCAGATCGAAGAGCTCGAAAACGCCGCTGTCAAGGCTGGCGAAGCCGAATCGACGATCGAAGAGCTCAAACGACTCTCCAACAGCGATGCACTCGAACGCGCCATCGAGTCATCGGTCATGGCGCTCTACGACGACGATGCCTCGCTCGTCTCGGCTCTTTCGCAACAAATTACCGAATTGTCGAAACTGCGCAAAAACGCGCGCGAACTCAACGATGTCGTCGAAACGCTCAAAACCGCCTACCACGCTATCGAAGACGCCGTCCACGATCTCCGACATATCCACGTCGACGATGCTTCGCCCGAGCGCATCGCCTATCTCCAAGACAGACTCTCTCTCATCGACAAACTCGAACGCAAATACCGCGTCAAAGCCGATGAATTGCCCATACTCCAAGATTCCCTCGTCGCCGAACGCTCCGCCCTCGTCTTATCCGACGAGCGAATCGATACTCTCGACAAAGAAATCGCGCAAATCGCCCAAAAACTCATAGCCAAAAGCGCCGAGCTTTCAGCGGCGCGACAAAAAGCGGCACAAATCCTTAGCCACGAAGCGACACAAGGTCTCCATCTCTTGGCTATGGAAAACGCCGCTCTCGAAATCGTCTGCCAAACGAATACCGACCTAAAAACGATGCACGCCACAGGTGGCGACGAAATCGAATTTTTGCTATCATCCAACCCCGGCGAGCCGCCTCGGCCACTCGCTAAAATTGCCTCGGGGGGGGAATTGTCGCGCGTTCTACTCGCGATTAAACGCGCTATCGTCGACAAAGACGATGTCGCTTGCTACGTGTTCGACGAAGTCGACACGGGCATCGGCGGACTGACGGCTGCTCATGTTGCTCAAATGCTTAAAGAAGTCAGTCTATGCCACCAAGTTTTGTGCATCACGCATTTGGCGAGCATTGCGAGCTATGCCGATGCCCATTTTAAAGTATCTAAATATGTGGTGAATGAACGCACACAAAGTCGGATTACTCGTTTAACCGAATCGGAACGCGTCGAAGAAATTGCGCGTATGTTGGGGGGAACTTCGATCACGGATAAAACGATGGCCCACGCTGCCGAGATGATCGAGCAAGCAAAAGGGCTCAACGAGGGGGCAAAATCCTAGGCAGGCGACGACTACGTCAAATGCTTGGCTTTTCTCGTTCGATCACCCGTTCGATAGAGATATCCATCTTATGTCAAAAGAACAATATACCTTATCCTTGGTCGGAGAAAAACGCTCCCGTCACCAATGGATTTGGCTTTGGGTTGGGACTGTTGCCGCCGCCGTCGTTTCGGCGTGGCTCATCATCGCCCATATTCCTTCAGACGATACGATTATCGAAGCCCCTCCCGTCGATATGGCGACTCTCG
>SFMP01000107.1 GCA_004554395.1 Myxococcales bacterium
CCGTCGTATCGACGTTAAACACGACGTCTAATTTGCCGACCTTTGGAACGAAAGTGAGTGTATCGTCTTTCTTTGCTGGATTCTTTTCGTCGTATGGAAGTTCGAAATAGAATTTGTATACGTGTTTGATGCCGACGTCTTTGTTACAGACCATTTTTGCGGGTGAGTATTGGCCACCGCTCTTCTGGGCGACGGCGTATTCGGCTGCGTCTTGGTAGGTGTCGCCATCGGAGTCTTTCGTGATGCGCAGTTTTAACCCTTTGCAGATGGAATTGTTGATTTCGAGTTGGTATTCGGTTTTATCGGGTAGTCCATCGGAGTCGGAGTCGAGCGAGATGATGTCGGGGAGGGTGTCGTCGTCGGAGTCGGGGAGTTTGCTGGGGAGTGTGCCAGGTTTGCTCGGATCGCTGGGGTTGGGGAGTGTGCCTTCGATCGCATCGGAAACGCCGTCCTTGTCGGTGTCGAGAGAATAGCGAGCGTAGACGTCGCCTTTGAAGACGTCGTTTTCGAAGCTATCGGGGAGGGTATCGCCATCGGAGTCGAGCGACATGTAGTCGGGGATGGTGTCGCCGTTGCAATCGACGGGGTCTTGTGGCGTGCCAATGCGATTTTTGGCGCCTACGCCAGTGCGATTGGGGCATTCGCCCGAGAAAGTATTGGGATCGGTGTGCGATCGGAGCGATTGGCCGCGAATTTCGATATTATCGGGGATCGTATCGCCGTCGTTGTCGAGGTCGAGAAAATCGGGAACAGTGTCGCCGTCGGTATCGGCGATTGGAATGCCATCGATCGTGCGGACGATGTTGCCACCGACGATATATGGACGACACGCGTCTACGGCGACTTTATTGCCGTTTTCGTCGAGCAATGGGTTGCCATCTTCGCCGTATTTGATTTTGCATGGGCCTTCGATGGCATCGAGTATGCCGTTGCCGTCGGAGTCGGTGTCGCGGAAGTTGGGCGTGCCGTCGCCGTCGGCGTCGGCAGTGCCCTCGACGGCATCGGGGATCGTGTCGCCATCGGAGTCGAGGTCGAGATAGTCGGGCGTGCCGTCGCCATCGGTATCGGTATTGAAGAGGCGTCCTTCGACGACATCGGGGATCGTATCGCCATCGGCATCGGCTTTCGTTTCGTCGTATTCGTAGCAATCATCGACGCCACCGACGTTGTAGCAGAAAAAGTTATTCGAATTGTGAATCTTATTGCATGCCGTAGAGACGAATACGCCACCCGTACATTTTTCGACGTATCGCGTCGTGTTGCATCGCGTCGTGCCTTCTTGGCATTTCGCTTCGAAGCACTCGCCGACGCCGTTTTGCGTGCGGCAGATATACGATTCGCCAAAATTGGTGCACGTTTCGACGGCGATGTTGCCGTCATCGTCGCAATATTGGAGTATGCCGCCGGCCTCGCACGTGGCGACCATGCCCTCGGGGCAAGGTATGGGGGCTGGTGGCTTCGTTTGGCAACTCGCTAGCCCTGCGCCGTCGTCTTGGCAGATTTGCGTATCGTCGTCGCAAGTTTGCGTTGCGACGAATATGCCGTCGTCGTTACACGTATAGACGCCACCGTCTTTGCAATAGCTGTAACCGTTGGTACAGACGGCAGCGCAAGCGGCGACGTTATCGACGACGATGCAGTTTTTATCGTCGCCTTCGTTGGTCGAACAATCGACGCCCGATTCCCATTGGAATTGGTCATTGCACGAAACGACGGTTGTGCCGTCGCATTTGGTTTGGCCGGCTTCGCATTGTGGCGTGGGATCGGGATTGGGATTGGGATTGGGATTGGGATTGGGATTGGGATTGGGATTGGGGTCGGGATCGACTTGCGTTTTGGCTTCGCATTGGGCGACGCCGTCGACGAGTTTGCAAACTTCGGTTTCGGCGTTGCAATGCTTCGAAACGGCGTATTCGCCGTTGTCGTCGCAAGTGAGCACGTTGAGATTGGCATCGTCGCATTTCGACGATCCTTGGGTGCATTTGGTGGGGGTGGGCTGATCGGCTTTTTCGACGCATTTGGCATAGGCCCCGTCGGCTTGGCACGTCATGTGTTTGGTCGAACAGTCGGTCGAGGTGACGTATTCGCCGGTGACGTCGCACACGACGATGACATCGCCTTTGCAAGATTGTGCGCCATATTCGCATTTATCGGTCGGCTGATTCGGCTCAGGGGTGTTGGGCGAATCGTTTGAACACGCCGCAATGCCGAAAGTCGCCATACATGCTAGAATGGCTACGAGTTGATTTCTCTGTTTCATTGTGTACTTCCTCCTACTCATTTGAGTGATGACCGCGATACCGTCTGCAGTGGACGTTGGCAGATGAATCTGGGCTTTTTGGGCGCATCAGATTTGTGCTCTACATGGGGTAAAATCATCACCAAAAACACGATCTATTATAGGAGGATTTGATCGAGATCTCAAAGATAATCCCATGTAGAATAGCAATTGTGATTGCACAAGTTTGGCGCTCGGTTTATGATAGAAACGTTTGTTAGTGAGTTCTATTGGGAAGGTAGGCTTTGCCCGTAACAACGATCTATCAGCATTTACAATTGGGCAGAACGATAATAGAAGAGAGTGTGTCATGACAGATGCGAATCAACGTCGGGCGTTTTATTGCCAAGATTCATTATGGCAGGCGTTCACGAATTTGGCGATCCAGCGGTCGACGACGGTCGATGCGCTCATCAACGAAGCGATGTCGTTTTTTGTACAGAGCAATGGCGGTGCAATGAATGGCGCGAGCGAGCCGTATGGTGCTTCGAGCTTGCCTGGAACGGGTATGGGGCAGAATTATCCGGCGCAAGGCGGTCAGAATTATCCCTCGCCAGGCGTGCAGAATTATCCGCCGCAGCCGCCGGTAAACTTCAACAATTCGATACCGGCGCCGCCCGTGCGCCAGAGCTATGGCGGAGGTGTTGCGCAGGCGCCGCAAGCGCCGCTTGGGGCTCGCGTTCCGCCACCTCCGAGCCCATATCGTCGCCCGCCATCGTTGTTCGAAGAGTCGCCCGCCGGTGCGGCTCGCAAGCCCATGGTCTTGGCATCGCTACAGAGCAATCAGTCGCCATCGTATCAGCAGGCGCAGCCCGCCTACAATTCGCCGCAACAACCTGCCCAAGCTCAACAGCCACTCTATATCGTCTTCGCTGGGCAACGCTATACGGTCGACAAAGACAAATACATCATCGGGCGATCGTCGCAACTCGCCGATCTCGTCATCCGCGATGCCAATATTTCGCGAAAACATTGCGCCGTCATATTTAAAAACGGTGCCTACTATATCAAAGACCTCGATTCGACGAATGGCATCGAATACAAGGGCAATCGCATCGATACGAAGCGCATCGACGAAGGCGATCAGTTCAACATTTGCGATTTCAATTTCACGTTTACGTATCGGTAGGTGCGTATGCAAAGCGATACGCCCGATGATATAGCGCCCCGAGAAGCCCCCGACGCCCAGCGACGAGTCTTGCAATATGCATCACAACTCGCCGATGCCATGTTGCAATGGGTCAAGACGCATCTCGATGCCCAAGCGCTATCGCAAGCCGCCAACTGCTTGCGTAGCGTATGGGGCGATTGGGATGGAGTGGGCGATCGATCGTTTTGTGCAAAAACTCGGGCGCATTGCGCCAGCATTTGGGCTTGGGCAGCAAAACGCAACGCATCGAATGGCACCTTTGAGCCTTGGCTCGTGCTCGCCGAATCGTGGTGCTTGCAAAGCCCATTGCCAAAAACACTCGTCAACGATCGGCATTATAAGACGTTTCGTGCGCTTGCGCGTCGCGAACAAGGCATGATGCAATCTTGGGCCGATGTCTTGAGCGATCAGAACGAAGGCGCGGCCAGTGGCGAGATCGCGCATTTTATGCGCTTTTGCCGCGCCCAAGCATGGATCGAGTCGGGGCAGGCGGGGCGCGCCATCGAGTGCCTCGAATCGGACTTTGCCCAAGGCGTCGATCATCCCATATTATGGTTATTGCTCGCCGATGCGGCGACAGAACAGGGCGAATTGGGCAAGGCCGATTATGCCATAGGCATGGCGCGCCCCGCCCCGCCGCATGTTGCGATCTATGCCATTGGGAACGAAGAACGCGTCGACATGTTGGCGGCGGCTTGGGAACGCATCGTCGAGGCATGGGCTTCGAAATTGGGTCGCGCAGCGCTCGAAACGTTGAAATCTCGACGATCGGCGCTCGGGGATTCGTGCGATTTGGGCGATATCGACGAAGCGTTGATCGCGCTCGCGCTCGATCACGGCGATGTTTTGACGCGCTGCGAAGCAGTCGAATTGGCTTTTGCCCGATACGTCGCCTCCGATAGCCGCCATCGCTCGACTGAATCGATCGCTTTGGCGGCGCAAACCATCGCCAACGACGCCGATACGCTTTGGCTCTTTTTGGAACGATGCGCCGCCAAAGCCGAAAATATCGTTCTGAGAGGTATCCAGCGAATTGAAGATTATTCGGGAATGAATGGCGGATCTGAATATAATTTGCCGAATCATTCTACGGCTGAATTTAATGCCGATTCGGCGTGGATCGAGTCGCTCTACGATTTATTCGTCTGTTACGAAAAGTGCGCGGTTGCGCCGACGGCAGAGGGCGATGTATTTCGGGCGTTGACGCAGATCGATGCGCCGGCGGTGGCAATCGAAACGGCGATGCGATGTGTCGATCGGATCGATGCCGGATCGCCATTGTATTGGGCGGTTGCGGGATTATGCGTTGCTCTGGGACTTGCTTCGAACGAGATAGAATCGACCGTTTTGGGGCTTTCGCGGGCATTTGCAACCGATTCGCCGCGGGCGACGTTGTTATTGTTCAAGTTATTGTCGGGGCTTGGGCGCGATGCGTATCGCTATGTCGCAGAATTGCTGGCCCAGAGCATTGGGGCTCGAGAAACTGGGGCACTTTTTGCGAGGATTCAGCATGCGGGCGATCCGTATCAGACGCTTTCGCGGCAGATCGCCGAATTGGCAGCGCGCGAAGCGCCGAGATCGCCAGTCGTCGATCGTGCCCAATTGGGGCGATATATGCTCCCGATCGAGCTTCAAGCCGTCTACGACGCCCGTCGCGCCATGACCCCGAGTGCCGAAGATGTCGCCAAACGCGCCCGACGTCACGATGTTCTCATGGCGCGTGGAGTCATCGAAAAAGATACGATGCGCGAGGCTCCGGGACCGGCACAATGGCGCCATGAGCGATCGGCACGGGCTAGCGATGCATTTGATTTGTGACTTCACCCCCGGCTTGTCGACCACCCCCTCTCCATAAATGGCGAGGGGAAAGTGACGCCCGCGGTGCGGGCGTTTTATGCATGGCGAGGGGAAAGTGACGCCCGCGGTGCGGGCGTTTTATGCATGGCGAGGGGAAAG
>SFMP01000108.1 GCA_004554395.1 Myxococcales bacterium
ATGGTTCGAAAATCGAAAACAACATGGGTTCGATCATTGGCAAAGCTCAATCGAATATCAATACGGGGAAAATGAAAGCCGAGATTAGTGTATATAATACTATATCACACTCGGTATTTCCTATGACTCAGGGAATCGTCGAATCGCCCATGATTGCATCGATTAAAAATGTGAATACTTCGATAGAAAATGCCGAATTTGTCGACGAGATAGTCAGCCCTGTGAATCCATTGGATTCAAATATGACTTATAAAAGCGCGTTTTTCTATAAAGAAATCGTCACGTCATTTGGCGATGCCATTGGGACAGATGATCAGCCCCAAGATATCACCTATCGCGCATTTCACTTTGCAACTAATGGCACAGCGATAATTGACTGGACGAATGAAAAGACTATTGCCGTTTTCGATCTTTTGGATAAGAACGCAGATCGTCATAACAAAGGGCAAACCGATAAAGATCATCAATGGTTAAGGTGGAAAGTGGTACAACGTAAAATCGGCGAGAAATATTACAAATTGCCCATGATAAATTATACAGTGAGTTCTTGGTAGTGATAGGGCGTAGCGAGCGCCAAGCGTAGGCGTATGCGCGCAGTGAAACGAGCACATAGCCGGAGCCAGAGCGCGTATTGCCCCGAATGGGGCAATAGCGCGACACAGAGCCCGTATTGAGCGATAGCGAGATAGGGCGACACAGAGCCCGTATTGAAGCCCGTAGGGCGAAATAGGGCGCCGCGATGCCGTATTGAGCGCAGCGAAATAGGCTCGCCCTCAAAAAAAGACCAATAGCACCCCAAAAAAGACCGATAGGATCGATAGCAAAGAACGTTGGCCGAGGCGCGGCTAATCGACGATGGTGCCGTCGATGGATTCGATGATGATGGTGACGGGGCCGTCGTTGACGAGTTCGACGTCCATCATGGCGCCGAATTGACCGTATTGGACTGGGATGCCGGCGGAGGCGAGTCGGGCGCCGAAAGAGCGGTACATGGCGTCGGCGTCGGTGGGATTTTTGGCGCGGATAAAGGCGGGGCGGTTGCCGTGGCGGGTTTGTGCGCAAAGCGTGAATTGGCTCACGAGTAGGATTTCGCCGCCGATGTCGGTGATGGAGAGGTTCATTTTGTCGTTTTGGTCGGCGAAGATGCGGAGTTTTGCGACTTTTGCGGCGACGGTTTCGATGTCGCGTTGTGTGTCGCGTTCGTCGATGCCGAGCAAGATGAGGTAGCCTTTTCCGATGGATGAGATGCGATTGCCGTCGACGGTGACGGAGGCGCGAGCGACGCGTTGAATGACTGCTTTCATGCTGAATTTCTTAGATAATTTTGGTTTGAGCGACGTAAATTTGCCAGTTCATGAAAATTGAAGTAAATAGTGCGCGGTTTGGCGCGCCTGTCGCGCTTTTGTCATTTTGTGTTGTTGGGTTCAAGGATTTTTGGAGGATTCGCGATGCGGGTTCGTTCTGGTGGTAGTAGCGGTAATGCTGCACATGCGGAGAATGTCGAATGCTGGGGCATCGACCCGACGGGGAGTTTTTTCGTTCTGGCGTCGGGGATTGGGGCGAATGCCGAGCGCGCGAGTCAGATGGTATGTGAAACAGTGATACAAACGCTTTTGCCGCACCGCGAGAGCATCGAGAAGATGGCGTCGGGTGACCACCCCGATTCGTGCCAGAATTTGATGGAAACGTTGTGCAATGCGATGCGTCGGGCAGAGCGTCGTTTGCTCGACTATATGTCGACGGCGCACGAGACGAAATCGGTGGTGAGTTGCGATTTGGTCTATTTGGCGAATGGTACGGCGTATATTGCGCACATTGGGAATCAGCGCGTGTATTTGTTGCGCGGCGATACTGGGCGGCTTTTGACGATCGATCATTCGGCGTATGAGTATTGGCGATCGCAGGGCAAACCCGAGAGTGCGTTGGCGAATCCGGCGTATCGATTGCGCGTGACGCGAGCGTTGGGGATAGGCGGGACGGCCGAAATCGATACGTTGCAGCTCGATTTGCGCACGGGCGACCGCATCGTCGTGTGTTCGCAAGGGGCGCATCAGCACTTCCAGAATGCGACGCATTTGGCGCAACTTTATCGCATGATGGAGCCGCAGCGCGTGGCCGATTATCTCATCCAATATGCGTTTGACCGAGGTTGCCAGACGTGTGCATCGGTCATTTGTATCGAAATATTGGAGCCTGGGGTTCGCAATGCGTTTGTCGAGACCGATAGCCGGATTACGGCGTTGGAGCAGATTTGTTTTTTCCGCGATTTGAGCTATCAGGAGATGCTCCAAATCATGCCGATAACGTATGAAAAAGGGGTAGAGGCTGGGCGCGAGATAATCCACGAGGGCGATGCAGGCGATGTTTTGTATATCTTAGTCGATGGGAAGTGCGAAGTATCGAATGGTGGGGTTCGGATTGCGATACTCGAGCCGGGTTGCTCGTTTGGCGAACTTTCGCTCGTCGACCGCCAGCCGAGGAGTGCGACGGTGAAGGCGATTGGTGCTTGTCGCGTTCTCATGATTCGTGCGGGCGATTTTGAACACCTGACGATGTCGGGGGCTTTGGCGGTCAAATTGCTTTGGAACGTCGCGCATGAGCTTTCGGAGCGGATACGGAAATCGTCGGAAACGATACGGCTCCAAGGCGTGCGATTGCTCGAAAACGGCATATTGAATTAGATTGGAATCGTTGGGCGACTGATTAGAGATTGGGCGGGAGCTGGATGGCGAAATCGGTTGTGTCGTATGGAGTTTGCGTTATATCGGATTTCGTTGTAGGGAGTCGTATGGCGATGGCGTTTGATCTATCGCGTGTTTCGTTGTAGTGGGGGCATAGAGCGATTGAGCGATATGCCTAGGGGAAGTGTTGCCGTGTCGTAGAAGTCAACAAAGTTGGCAGAAAAGCCGAAGATATGATAAGAATACGTGGCAATTTGGGGATTCAGAATAGATCAAAGGCCTGGATGCATGGACGGATTGGATAAATCAAAGAACGAATCGACAGATCAGAATGGGCAGTCGAGATTGGGCAGTGATGTCAGACGGATGCCGGCTTCTGGTTTGCGTCGCGAGGTGCGGATATCGAGCGGATTGCCGTCGATGCCGCGCACGGGCGACAAAGCGAGTAGTTCGGCGCCGCGCGGAATGGGTGCGAAATCGTCGGTCACGGGTCTGCCTCGCTTGGGCGATTCTCAGATGCCGCGCGTCACGGAGCACATATCTTCGACGTTTCAGCGTCCCAAACAACCGAGTCATTCGATCGTTCGCCCAGCAGGCGCACGCGATGAAAGTGAGCAAATTCGGGCTATCGACGCGCAAGCCGCTCAAGGGAGTCGTCAAGTTGCCCAAGGCAATCAATCCGCCCAAGGCAATCAATCCGCCCAAGGCAATCAATCCGCCCAAGGCAATCAATCCGCCCAAGGCGACCAAGCTGCCCAAGGCAATCAATCGGCTCAAGGTCATACTATCGATATTGGCGACAGCTTGGCCGCGCTCAACCAAGCCAAAGGCGGCGAAGCGAGCGGCGTGAAACCGGCAGGCGAAATGGCGAACGTCGACAAGCCGATTGCCGGGGGAACGGGCGACGACGATGCGACCGTATCGGTGAGTGAAATCGCAGTCGACAAGATGAGTGGCAAGATATCGGGTATTGTCGAACACGGGAAACTCAACGAATCGGGCGAAATATCGGCCGATCCGAACTTTGGCGACGTGCCCATGGCGACGCTCCCAGTTGGGATGAGAATCGACGATCGCTACGAAATTCTGGGCGTTTTGGGCGTTGGTGGCTTTGCAACGGTATATCGAGCGCACCACCTGACGATCGACCGCGATGTCGCGCTCAAAGTCATGGATCTCAAGAAAGGCGTCGATCCGAGCTATTCGGAGCGCTTTTTTCGCGAGGCGAAAATTGCCGCCAAGATCCACCACAACAACGTCGTATCGATATACGATTTTGGCCACGTCGCCGAAACGGGGCAACCCTACATCGCCATGGAAATGCTCCACGGCCACGATCTCAGCCACGAATTGTCGAAAAACGGCCCGCTAAGCCCCAATCGCGCTTTCGTCTTATTTCGTCCGGTCCTCGATGCGCTCTCGGAGGGGCATCGTTTGGGCATCGTACACAAAGACCTCAAGCCCGAAAATTTATACCTCGTCGATCCAGGCGGTCCGCGCGAATTGATGAAAATCCTCGATTTTGGCGTGGCGCGAATCAATTCGAGCGAAGTCGCCAAACTCACCTCGGCCGGTCAGCTCCTCGGCACGCCGCGCTATTTGGCACCCGAATACATTACGTCGCAAAACGTGTCGCCCGCCATCGACGTCTACCAAATGGCGCTCATCTTGTCGGAGGCGCTCACGGGCGTGCCGGCAGTTTCGGGCGATCCGTTCCACGCCATGATGTTGCATTGTAGCGGCCAAATCCAAATCTCCGACTTCTTGCTCAATGGGCCCGTGGGTGAAGTGTTCAAAAAGGCCATCGCCATCGAGCCGACCGAGCGATACGAGAATTGCGCGGCATTTGGCGCGGCACTCGACACCGTCGCCGACTACTTCGCCAGCGAAACGCCGCTCAAAGGTGGCGCACCGCAACGCACGCCCGACGTCCAAACGACGCCAAGAAACCTCCCGTCACTCGTCGGATACAATACGACCGGCAATTACGCCGAGCCCAATCTCTCGGCCGACACCGCGCAGCCACGCCAATCCAACGCTTTGCGCAACGTCTTCATCGCACTGCTGGCCATTGTCTGTGCCGCCAGCGGCGCCTATTTCGTCTACGTCAAGTCGAAACCCCCCGAGCCCGTCGATCCGCCCGTCGTCGCCGAAAAGTCCGACCCGAAGGTCAAATTCAACTTCACCTCGACCCCCTCGGGCGCACAAGTCACCCGCAGCACGCGCACGATTTGCGTCACGCCATGCAGCACCGAGTTCAAACTCAGCGAGCTACGCGACGAATTCAAGCCGCTCATCGTCTTCAAACTCGATGGCTACGTCGACAAAGACATCGAAATCACCGAAGAAATCTTCAAGTCGCACAACGGCAAAGTCGACGTCGCACTCGACAAAATCGCCCCCAAAAAACTGCCGTTTAAGCTGAATTATGTTCCGAAAAACGCCACAGTTATCGATGCAGATTCGGGCGAAGTCGTCTGCAAGCTGTCGCCGTGCACCTACACATTTAGCGACGATCAAGTCGCCGTCACGCTCACTTTCTCGGCGCCCGACTACCTCGACAAAAACGTCGCCCTGACCGAATCCGACTTCAGCGACGACCCCATCATGGTCGAGCTTGAGAAGCGCCATGTTGCCCCTGCCAAGCGCCACGCCCCGCAAAAAAAAGCCACGCCGCCCACCGTCGCCGACGAAGCGCCCAAGCCCGCCAAAAAGGAAAAAGAAGCACCGAAACCGCAACAACCGACGATTAAGACGATGTTTTAATCGGCTGTTTTTGTGGGCGCCGTCTATGTGCTCGGGCTGCGCCCTTGCGCGCATGCGCCGCGCTTGCAGCGCTATTTCGCATTCGCTCAATACGCGCTCGTGAGCGCTCGCCCGCCGTTGGCGTACGAGCTTTGGCGCGTCTATGTGCTCGGGCTGCGCCCTTGCGCGCATACGCCGCGCGGTAGACGGTCGCCAATCGCGATATCGTGGCGTTGCCGTGCTTTGTGTATCTTGCCCACTGTGGGCTATTTATGGTATGTAGGGCACCGTTTCGAGCTTTAAATTGAGGAGTAGCTCATGGCGGAAATACCCGAAGTTGTTCGTTTTCATTTCGCAAGATTGGCGCCGTCGCCTTGGAACTGGTACACCAAGTCGGATTATCTGGGTTGCGCATTGCGCTGGACTGCGCCCGAGGGCAATGTCGCGCTCTACATCGTCTTTCGATCGAACGAAAATTTGCCATCCGATTGCTGTGAAGACTTGCTCAATGGTTGTTACGACGATGTCGCCGAGCGCATCGATATCTTCAAGCCGATTACGCAGCTCGTCGACGACGAAATCCACGATAAAAACCGCTATCTCGTTTTAGCTCGACTCGATAACGACGATGTCGTCTGGGTCAAAGACGTCGAAAGTTTTCAGTTTACGGGGGCCAAGCCCGGCGAATCGTGGACGTATTGGTCGAATCCGTATGGCGATATGCCGCGGATGAAAGATCCGTGTCGTCTCGAATACGAGACGGTTCGCGTCGGGACATTCTGCGCCCTCGAATGGGATTATCCGAATCATTACCCCGATTTCGTCGGCTTCGACCTCATCGTTTGCGATGTGCCTTATAGCCCGCATACGGGCGCTGATTCCGATATTGCGGCGTTTCGCGATGTTTTATCGGGAAAATTGGGCACGCAATATCCACTCGAACGATTCGTCAATACGGTCGTCGACAACGAATCTTTCGTCAATCGATTTGGTTATTATGCACTGCTCGTCAAACTCCCCGAGGGCGGGCGCGTTCAAATTCCCGTCAGGCACATTTCCGTGCCTTTCGAAAAGGGGCATCCTTATCAATTCTTGAGGGCGCGAACGAGTTGGGGCGAGGGCCGCGATAAGATGATGGCGGCTTATGCGCGGTGGAAAGCCCAAGTGAGTGCGGCGGCGGCGCAGGCTCAATATCAAACGCCCGAGCCTTTGAGCGTCGTCGAAGAGTCGACGTCGAGCATTTCCGATGTCGATATCGATTTTTTCCGCCATTCGCCCGATTTGTCGTGCGATTCATTTGTACAAAACCCCGATATGCTCGGCATTCAATTTACGGCAAAAATTGCCGACGCCAGCTATATCGTCGCAGTTCGTTCGCGCGAAGAACTCGATCGCCAATCGCTCGGCGATTTGCTCGAAGAAGCCATCGAAAAAGGCATCGTCAACGGCGATTTGGCCGATGGATATGCCTATTGCCCCGATAACGGCTATATGGTGCTCGTCGATGGCGATTGCACCGATAAGTCGAATTATGCTTTTGCCGTCTACGATCCCGAAGATAAGCAATTTGCGCCGTTGCCCCACGTCAAAGATGCGACAGTCGATTATTTCATGGTCAATCCGTCGGCATCGGTTTTATGGGGGAATTCCGATTTTGCTTTTAGAAATCACCTCGTCAATTGCATTCAATGCGAAGAAATCGATAAAATCTCGAATATTGCTCTAGAATTTCGCTACATTAACGATGCAAATATCGATGCAGTCGAATTATACGTTTTCGATAAATCGATCGAATGGAACGTAGAGACGATGCGTAAATTCCGAGAGCTCCAGGCGACGGGTAACTCGGATCTCGGCAAAAAGTACGTGTTCAAGGGCAAACAAGATGGCGTGCTCGACGATATATCGCCCGATGGTGTGCATTTCTATGCTGCCACGGCCGTCGATTTCGATGGCAATCGATCGCCCGTTCAAATCTATTCGCAAGGAGCACGGCTTCGCGACGAATGGAAGCGAGTTTCGGATGTCGCACCGCGCGATGCCGAAAAGGGCGATGAATCGCCTCACGTCGTGTCGTACGGAACGCAAGATGTCGCATTTCGCGACGACGACGTATTCAACGATGCCTCGAGCGATAGTTTTGGCGCATCGCGTGGATTGAGAGAATCGGGTAGCCGTCGTCGGTTTTCTTGGGATGACGACGAGCCAGCGAGTGAGGCTGTAGAACCGGTTGAGGAAGAATCTGTCGTAGAGAGCTCGGAACGCGTAGAAGAATCGGTGGAAGTGGGGCCCGAGCGCGAATCGGGCAACCGTCGTCGATTTTCTTGGGATGACGACGAGCCAGCGAGTGAGTCGATAGAACCGGTTGAGGAAGAATCTGTCGTAGAGAGCTCGGAACGCGTAGAAGAATCGGTGGAAGTGGAGCCCGAGCGCGAATCGGGCAACCGTCGTCGATTTTCTTGGGATGATGACGAGCCAGCGAGTGAGGCTGTAGAACCGGTTGAGGAAGAATCTGTCGTAGAGAGCTCGGAACGCGTAGAAGAATCGGTGGAAGTGGAGCCCGAGC
>SFMP01000109.1 GCA_004554395.1 Myxococcales bacterium
AAGCGCCCACCATAAGTCGTATTTCTCGTCGCTCGAAGAACAGGTCTGCGCGCGGAGCGAATACGGGAATACCGCGTTTCTCAAGGTATTGTGCTAGCTTGATGATATTTGTGTTTTTGACGGATCGAGCAAGAACTGCAACCTGGTTATAGTTGGTTATTTTTCCAGACGCTTTGAGCTTTTCGACAAATTGATAAAACCTTTCGCACCAGTTTTCTGCATTCTCGCCCATGACTTTGACAACACCGTGGTAAGGTGCTGTCTTGGTTGTTTGCAGGCTTGCATTTTCTATTATCTTTTCGTGTCGATAGGATATATCGCCATTTTTCCAGCCACCAGATTCTCCATCGGACTCCCATGTTTCACTCATCCATCGGTTACAGAAATCAATAATATCGTGATGCGAACGGTAGTTTTTTGTCAATTCGATCTTTTGACACCCCGACGGAAAGTTCTCTCGAAAGCGAAGATTGTTCTCAACAGTTGCTCCGCGAAAACGGTAGAGCGCTTGATCATCGTCACCGACAACGCAAATGCGATGATGTGGTGACGCTAGTTTAAGAAGTATTTGCTCTTGTATGATGTTTGTGTCTTGGTACTCATCAACCATTAGATACCTAATCCGTTGTCGGAGTTTTCCAAGGACTTCTTCGTTTTTGAGCAAATGCCAGAAATGCGTTTGTATGAGCGAAAAATCAAGCGCATTTTCTTCGGCTAAAATGGAACGATACGTTCGCACAACAGTAGCTAGAACTTTGAGCTTATCGTTTTCGCATTTGGCTAGCAGGTCGAGATCGAGATTCTCTTCGGAGACTTTGTTCACCAATGAACACAGCTTTTGTGCAGATGACCACAGATAGGTTTCGCAATTATTGAGTAAGAGTTTAATCCCGTCAATTTCATCAAATCGCTTGTTATTCTGATAAATTAGGTACTGCTGATCGAAATCATCAAGTGTACGATAGTTGCGTTTGAGCGTTGTATACTGGCGATATTCGTCGAGTAGACGTAAAAAAATCGAATGTAGCGTGCCGATCAGCATATCGCTAATGTTGATCGGCATTCCGATCTCGATAGTACGATTAGAAATACGTGTGATGAGTTCTTTGGCGGCTTTTTCGGTAAAAGTCGCCAGCAAAATGTTCTCGACAGGAACGTGTTCGTCCACAATGAGGTGAACAGTTCGTTCGATCAGCGTCCTACTCTTGCCCGATCCGGGCCCTGCAATAACGAGTAGTGGCGCTTCTGTTATCTGAACAATCGCTCGCTGCTGTTCGTTGAGACTTGAATTATCTACGCTTTTTAGTGGGGTGGGGGGGAGGGTAGATTATTCATAAATTCAGATCTCCTATCGAATATTATTCAATCCGTCGGTATCTATCTGCACCAGAGTGTAGCTCTGACAGCCACGCCTAGAAAGCCAAACAAGCTCTGATGCAGAACCGTTACACCGAGGTTTCCTACTCCAAGACGAAGTTTATAGCGAATAAAATTTTGCAGATGGCGCGAATATAGGTATTTTGAGCAAATCGCATCTAGGTCAAACAGGTCAGGTGGCATTACTGTGAAGGTAGTTGAATCATCCTCGTTGCGTTGAGCACGGCAATGACCATGACGCCGACGTCGGCGAAGACGGCCGACCACATGCCGATGATGGCGAATGCGCCGAGGGCTAGGAAGGCGATTTTGACGGTGATGGCAAAGACGATGTTTTGCATGACGATTTGTTTCGTTCGGCAGGCGATATCGATAGCTTTGGGGAGTTTGGCCAAGTCGTCGTCCATGAAGACGATATCGGCAGCTTCGATGGCGGCATCGGAACCGATGCCGCCCATGGCGATGCCGATGTCGGCGCGAGCCAGGACAGGGGCATCGTTGACGCCATCGCCGACGAATGCCGTCTTCTTGCCGTTTTGTGCCGACGAGGCAATCGATTCAAACATCGAGACTTTGTCGCCGGGAAGCATATTGGCGTGGTATTCATCGAGACCGATGGCTTGGGCGACGTGTTGAGCGACGCGCGAACTGTCGCCCGTCAACATGACGCATTTTTCTATGCCGCGTTTGCGCAAATCCGATATGGCGTCTTTGGCGTCGCTTTTGATTTCGTCGCAGATCGATATGCAACCGAGGTATTGATCGTTTTTGGCGACATAGACGAGCGTTCCGAATTGCGACGATGGCATATATGAAATGCCGATTTCACGCATGAGTTTTTCGTTCCCCGCATAGATGATATCGTCGCCAATTGTACATTTGACACCGCGACCGCTCAATTCTGTATAGTTGTTTTTTGATATATCGTTTGGGTTGCACATCATGCCATGCGACTTTGCGCACGCCGATATCGATCGTGCAATGGGATGATTCGACATTTGTTCGGCGGTGAGTGCTGCATTTAATACATCGTCTTCGGTATATGGCGATTGCGCTTCGATAGCTGTGACATTGAAATTGCCGACGGTTAGCGTGCCCGTTTTGTCGAACACGACGGCGCCCAAGTGATTGAGTGCATCGAGATAATTGCCGCCTTTGACGAGGATACCGCTACGCGATGCAGCACCTATGCCGCCAAAAAACGTCAGTGGAACAGAAATGACGAGTGCACAAGGGCACGAAATGACCAAAAACACGAGACTGCGATTGATCCACTCGGCAAATGCACCGCCCAAGAATGTGACGGGAATGAGCGTGAGGAGCAGAGCGCCCAAGACGACGATTGGGGTGTAATAGCGAGCAAATATCGTCATAAATCGTTCGGCTTTTGCCTTGCGCGATCCCGCTTTTTGGACGAGTTCGAGTATCTTCGTCGCCGTCGATTCGGCATAGGCGCGGGCGACTTTAATCGTGAGAACTTGAGTCGTATTGACGGCGCCCGACAAGACTTCGTCGCCCGAGGCGACGTGTTTTGGCTTCGATTCGCCCGTCAAAGCACGCATATCGAGCATGGCATCGCCATCGCAAACGACGCCATCGAGCGGGATGCGCTCGCCTGGTTTGACGACGACTTCTTCGCCAATGGCGACGCGATCGGGCGCGACTTCGATCATATTGCCATCGCGAACGACGCGAGCCATATCGGGGCGGATATCCATCAAAGCCTTGATATTGCGTCGCGATTTGTCGACGGCACGGTCTTGAAACAACTCGCCTATCTGATAAAACAGCATTACGGCTACGGCCTCGGGATACTCGCCAATGACAATCGCACCAATCGTCGCCAAAGCCATGAGAAAGTTTTCGTCGAAGATGCGACCGCGCAATATATTGCGCACGGCACGATATAATACATCGCCACCCAATATGATATATGAAATGAGGAGGCCCGCTACGACTGCCCAAGGTGGCAATAGATCGATATAATATATCATAATAAATACGATGGCAACGATGCCCCCGGCGACGAGGCGACGGAGGCGCCACGGCGAATCATCGTCGCCGTGATCGTGGTCTCGTTCGTCGTCCATGTCGATGACTTCGACATCGGGTTCAAACCGTGCGACGACGGCGCAAACCGTTTCTTTGACGCGCGAATCTTTGACCGTCGAATTGACGCGGAGGGCGATTTCTTGCGCCATGATATCGACGTTCGAAGCGAGTACGAAATCGAGCTTTCCAATTTCGGTCTCGATCTTCTTTGCACAGTTTGGACAATTGAGACCTTTCAGTTTAAATCTCAGTTCCATGCGCTTTCCCTTTATCGTTGTAGCTACTGTTGCCATCACTTCCCTGCTCAGCGATCTTGGCATCGAGAAAAGCATTGCAACGGCAAACGTTGTGAAAACAATATGTTAAATATAAGAGTTGAACAATTATTGAACTGTTGTCGGCGCGCGATCGATGACGCATCGACCGATGCCCCTATTCTCGCATGTGTTCGAAGCCCGTTTTGAGGATCATCGCGACGTGGTCGTCGTCGAGGCTATAGTAGACGATTTGGCCATCGCGACGGGCTCGCACGAGTTTCGATAGCTTGAGCGCATTGAGGTGATGCGAAACCGCCGACTTCGTAATATCGAGAATAACCGCCAAATCGCTCACGCACAATTCGCGCGATTCGAGAGCATGGAGCAATTTGACGCGCGTCGGATCGCCAAAGTGACGCAACAAGCTGGCAACGCTAACATAGTCGTCGTCGGGCAAGAGATCCGCTTGCACACGTTCGACATCGGCCACATGTATGGCTGCGCAATTTGCGCCACTTTTTCTGCCCTTTCCCAGTATACCGTCCATTTCGATCTCCTCTTAAAGTCCAACGGTTGAGCAATTCCTAAACTATTTTGCGTTTTGTTTGAGTTTGCGCCTGCGGCGCAAACGAATCAATATACCGTCCATTTTGCTCTCCTCTTAAAGTTCAATGATTGAGCAATCTCTCAACTATTGAGTTGATCGTAACGCTATGAATTGCTCATGTCAATTGCGTTTTTGTTTGAGTTTGCGCCAACGGTGCAAAAGATTCGATATGTGTTGAGGTTTGCGCCGCAAAAAAGGCGGCGTATTGGCGCATGCCAATAGCCGCCGCAGCGGAGGCGTATGCGCGCAACGCAGTGAGCACATAGCCGTAGCCAGAGCCCGTATCGGCTTTGCCGATAGGGCGGCAAGAGCCCGTATTGAGCGATAGCGAAATAGGGCGGCAAGAGCCCGTATTGAGCCCATAGGGCGAGATAGGGCGAAAAAAAGCCCGTATCGGCAAAGTCGATAGGGCGGTAGATGTCTGTATCGCCGTAGGCGATAAGACATCGTTTGGCCGTATGGAGCGCGAGCGAAATGGGGCAAACGCGCTCGGGAAGCCGTGTGGGGCGGGATTATTCTTCGGTGGGTTGCTCGCCGATGGCGGCGCGGCGCGATAGCTTGATTTTGCCGCGTGGGTCGATGGCGAGTACTTTGACGAGGACTTGCTCGCCTTCTTTGAGGACGTCGGTGACGTTGTCGACGTGGCCTTCGGTGAGTTCGGAGATGTGGACCATGCCGTCGGTGCCTGGGAAGATTTCGACGAAGGCGCCGAAATCCATGATTTTTTTGACGGTGCCCATGTAGACGTTGCCGATTTTTGCTTCGCGCGTGAGGCCGTTAATCATGTCGATGGCTTTTTGCAACGAGATGCCGTCGCCCGAGGAGACGGTGACGGTGCCGTCGTCTTCGACGTTGACTTGTGCGCCCGAGACGGCGCAAATGTTGCGGATCGTTTTGCCGCCCGAGCCGATGATGTCGCGGATTTTTTCGGGTTTGACTTTGAGCGTTTTGATTTGCGGTGCGTATTTGCTCTTGTTGCCGCGAGTTTCGGCGATGGCGGAGAGCATGCAGCCGAGGATGTGTTTTCGGCCGTCGTGTGCTTGTTTGAGGGCTTGCGCCATGATTTCGCGCGAAATGCCGGTGATTTTGATATCCATTTGGATGGCGGTAATTTTGTCTTCGGTGCCGCAAACTTTGAAGTCCATGTCGCCGAGGTGGTCTTCATCGCCCAAGATGTCGGTGAGGACGGCGATTTTGTCGCCTTCTTTGATGAGTCCCATGGCGACGCCAGCGACGGGTGCTTTGATTTCGAGGCCAGCATCCATGGCGGCTAGCGTGCCGCCGCAGACGGTTGCCATTGAGCTGGAGCCGTTGGATTCGAGGATTTCGGAGACGATACGCAAAGTGTAGGGATAATCGGGGTTTGCGGTTGGCATGATCGGAGTGAGTGCGCGTTCGGCGAGCATGCCGTGGCCGACTTCGCGACGGCCTGGGCCGCGCAAAGGTTTGACTTCGCCGACGCTGTAGGGCGGGAAGTTGTAGTGCAACATGAAGCGTTTGGACTGCATGCCCGACAAGTTTTCGATGCGTTGGTCGTCGGTCGAGGTGCCGATGGTGACCGTAACGAGGCCTTGTGTTTCGCCACGAGTGAAGAGCGCCGAACCGTGGACGCGCGGCAAAACGCCAACTTCGCATGTAATGGGGCGGACTTGCTCGAGTGTACGGCCGTCGATGCGGACGCGTTTTTCGGTAATGAGCGTTCGCATGAGGTGATATTTGAGGTCTTCGTAGGCGGCGACGATTTCGCCTTTGCGATCGGCGAATTCCGCTTCGAGGTCGGCCAAGATGTGTTTTTTGACGTCGCTCAAAGCTGCGTAACGCTGGAGTTTTGCGGGGATCGTCATGGCGGCAAACGTTTCGTCGGTATAGCGCGCGACGGCGTCGGCGATGTCTTGCGCGATGACGGGGGCTGTAAATTCGCGTTTCGTCTTGCCGACGGCTTCGGCCATTCGGCGTTGCATGGCGAGTACGCCTTTGACGGCATCGCATCCGAAATCCATGGCATCGAGGAATTCGGCTTCGGTGAGTCCTTTCGTTTCGCCTTCGACCATGACGATAGCTTTTTCGCTAGCGACCATGACGATATCGGTGTCGGATTGTTCGCGTTGGCGATTCGTCGGGTTTGCAATCCATTGTCCATCGATTCTGGCGATTCGGACGCCAGCGACGGGGCCATCCCAGGGCAGATCCGACAACATCAATGCGGCCGAAGCGCCTGTAATGGCGATGACATCGGGCTCGCAGTCGGGGTCGTAGCTGACGACCGTTGCAATGACTTGGACTTCGTCGTTGAAGCCCTCTGGGAAGAGCGGGCGGACGGGGCGGTCGATGAGACGGCTCGTGAGGACTTCGTGGTCGGTTTGCTTGCCTTCGCGACGGAAGTAGTTGCCGGGAATTTTGCCCGCTGCATACGATTTTTCGACGTATTCACACGTCAATGGGAAGAAATCTTGATCGCCGCGTTCGTTGGCCTTCGAGCACGCCGTGACGACGATCATCGTCTCGCCCGATTGAATCATCACCGAGCCATTGGCTTGCTTTGCAATGTGCCCGTTTTCGATCGATACTTCGTGTGCACCCAAGAGCGCGGAATCTTTCACAATTGCCATAATAATCCTCTTTTCGTGTAAGAAGCGACACAACGCGTTTGCACCGCGACGGCTCTCGACGATTCGCGTCGTGTCGATGTCTATACATATCTATATATATTTACATATAGTATATATAGCCTATATATAATGATACGCCATGCGGGCGCGATCGAGGAATCGATTTCGCGATCGAAGCGCTTTCGCTCACGATCTTGAACTGCACAATCAACGAAAAGTACGCAAAGATTCATACTTTTTGTTTATTGCACAGACCGCCATCTTGCGAAGCCGACTCCTAACCCATGTATACATGCAAAGAAGCCGCGCATATCATCTATGCACGGCTCGAAAAACCTACTTACGGAGGCCCAAAGCGGCGATCAAATCGCGATAGCGTTGGACATCGTTGTCTTTGAGGTAGTCCAAGAGACGACGACGACGACCGACGAGCATCAAAAGACCACGACGGCTGTGGTGGTCGTTTGCATTCGTTTTGAAGTGTTCGGTCAAAACGTTGATGCGCTCGGTGAGGAGGGAAATCTGAACTTCGGGCGAACCCGTATCGCCCTCGTGACGACCAAATTTGCCGACGATCTCGGCTTTAACAGTTTTGTGAAGCATCACACACCTTCCTTAAGCATGGCCAGACGGCCTAATGGGCAGAATCACCCCGCCCGTAACGAAACACGCCGCACGAACCCAGGTTTTCGACGCGACTCCCGAGCTTAGGTTCAGGCCATCCGTCGCAACACCCTCGCGGCGGCGTGGGGTTTAACACACACGCCAAAGGCGGTCAAGAAATCTCGTCGGCGCATTTTAGATTGGGGAATTTTTAACCCCCGGCGTTGGGGCAGGGCTATTGTGCCCATGACCTCACCCCCGGCCTGTCGGCCACCCCCTCTCCATAAATGGAGAGGGGGAACGGACGCCCGCCGTTGCGGGCGTTTAAGACATGCGAGGGGGAACGGACGCCCGCCGTTGCGGGCGTTTAAGACATGCGAGGGGGAATGGACGCCCGCCGTTGCGGG
>SFMP01000110.1 GCA_004554395.1 Myxococcales bacterium
CCCCAATTCGGCGATGATATCTTGCGGAGCTTCGAGCCCTGGTTTGTAGAACGATTCGACCGTGCGCATGTCTTTTATCCCTATAATTAAGGCAACAATTCCTGCATGCGATTGAGCCAACGCAGGCTCTGTTCCAACACGATATCTTGCGGAGCTTCGAGCCCTGGTTTGTAGAACGATTCGACCGTGCGCATGTCTTTTATCCCTATAATTAAGGCAACAATTCCTGCATGCGATTGAGCCAATGCAGGCTCTGTTCCATATCGTCGAGATTGCGGTATACCTGAGCCCGAAGCAAGGCAAAGTAATGTGCAACGCCCCCTATCTTTGCATTGCCATAGACGCGTTCTGCCTCGTCGATCTGCGACAACAACGCATCGTTCTTATCTTTCTGGAATCCGACGATGATTCGCCCCCAAAAGGCGGCTGGAATCGGTGTTTTGGCGTGGCATGTCGTTTCAAATCGTTCGAGAGCCTCGTCGTAATCTCCACGATAATACGATTCCCAAGCGCGAGCCGTCGATTCGATCGCACCGAGCAGATCTTCGTTCGGTGCAACATCGGCAAATTGGCGGGCTTTGGCAACCTTATTGCGTATAAATTCCCACCCAGGCCGATCGAGATTCGGCAACGGTTGCCCCACGGGCGGTGTTATATCTGCGACCAGTTCATTTTCGAGTCCGCGAACGATCTTCTCCTGTATCGCATAGAGATTTGGCGCTGCATACCCCGTGCGCAACAATACGTCGTAATATGCCAACACGCCATTGCCCTGACGCGTCAAAAATGGACCTTGCGCGAGCAAAAGTTCATTGACTTTTTGCAATACCGATGTCTGCGATGCGTCTCGTACAAACGCCTGATTGCGAGCTTTTTTCTGCATCGCCTTATATTCGGCTTTGAATTTGCGATCTTGTGCCGCCGTCGGTTCGACTTCTTCGTAATAGCCATAAAATGCATCCGACGCCGCATAATTCTTTTTCATCGAATACGCTCGCGCGCAATTCAAATATGCTTTCGTCACCGATCGCGGCGTCATCTGTATCGATTTGATATACGATGCAATCGCCTCGTCATACTTTCTTTGATTATACAGCGCATTGCCTTGCTCCAAGTAGCCATTCTGCGTGTTCTGAGCCGTCTGCGCCTGCGCATCACTTGCGCCAATCGACGATATCGCAAAACAAGAACAACCGACTACACAAGCAATCCATACATGTCTTATACGACGTTTCAATGCGACGATCACATCATTCGACGGAACTCTTTTCATATATATATATTTCATCATATAAAACTCCGTCGCTAACCGTCCACGCGAAGCGAGTCCGTACTCAATTCGTCGGCTTCATCGCCCAAATCCCGTTCCAAGCCTACTGCATCCCCCCGTTCAGCCGTCCCCGCGCCTTCCGCACTTTCGTCG
This sequence comes from Myxococcales bacterium, assembly GCA_004554395.1. Lineage (GTDB taxonomy): Bacteria > Myxococcota_A > Bradymonadia > UBA4248 > UBA4248 > UBA4248. The sequence goes on from SFMP01000110.1 coordinate 1,424, forward strand.
CCCATCGTGGCGTTGTCTTCGTTATCGCTCATAGTGGCGTTGTCTTCGATTTCTGTCGATGCCCGCCTCTGCCACAACGGAATCTGCATCCCAAGCCCGAGCACAACGCCATGCCGACCTGTTTCGCCGTCTATCGTTTCGAACTGGAAGTCATACCCCACCGATACAAACGTCTCTTCGCTCAAGTAATACTTAAACCCAGCATTGAAATGGATCGAAAATGCCGTCTGCGATAGTGAAAACTTTTCGTTGTCTTCGATATCCCGTGCATTGAGGTGTTTATACGATACGCCAAACCCCAACAACGCTTCGAACTGAACGACCCAAAATGTATAATGACCTTTGATTTGCGCCGGGTAAAACCCGATCATCCATCCATCTTCCGGAGTCACGCGTCGAGGATCGCTCCCGATGACGCGCATATCGAACGAATCGTGCCGCGAAAACGACGCCCACGATGCATCAAATTCGAATATCGATAACCCCCAATATTCCGCCTCATAATCGAGTCGCAATGTCAACCCATTGAAATCGCCACTCGCCCAACCCGATTTCGACGGTGAATAACTATAGCGCTCTTCGCCCAGTTTCGCCTTCGACTTCTTCATGCTCATCGATTCGTGAGCGTACCGATAACCCAAAAATCCCGAAAACCGATACGTCGAGATGTTATCATGGCGGATCTTGTAAGGCGATTCGCTCTCGGGCAACAAGGCGACTTGCATCGTCTGCAAGCTTCCAGGATAAACCTTATACGTTTGCTCAAAATCCACATATCCGGGCGCACTCACCCGAATCGTATGATCGCCCGGTAATATCTCGTATGTCGCATTGGCAGCGCCGACCACTTCACCATCGATTTCGACTTGCGCATCGGACGATGGCGTCAAAACCGACAATGGCGTCACCTCGGGAACCAATTCGATCTTCTTCGAATATAATTCCCCCTTCTTCGATTCAAACGCCCACGATTGCGACACATAGCCATCTTTTTTGAATTCTACGTTCTGTTCGCCCACGGTAATCCGAATCGATACCGGCGCATTGCCCACAAATCGTTTGTTCAAATACACCCCGACATTCGGCTGCGTCGATTCAATGCTCAGTTCGGCTTCCATCTCAAAAAGCGTGCTCAACACTTGCCGCAACAACGTCGGCAAATCTCGACCGCTCCGCTCTATCCGCATTTCCGAACCCGAAAACCGACGATGAAGCGTCAAGACGATGCCCCATTCATTCGTCGATTCATGCCGCGAAAACTCCGCCTCTGCATACGCGTCGACGTTATAGACGTCCAAAACAAACGTTCCACCTGCCGCGCAAGGCTCACCCTGCGTAAAGCAATCGGGGAAGTTGAACCCTTCCGACTTCAACTTCTGCGTCAATATGGCGTCGCCGACGAAATGGCGTTCCTTGGCCCGCATCAACGTCTTGAGCACCGACGATTCGACTTCATCACGTGCTGTTTTATCGAGGTCTTGCGCGTAAGACAACTTCCAAACGACGCGCGTGTCCGACGTTTGTGCCACGCATTCGGGCGTGGCAAAAAACGAAAATGCGGCGAGGCACGCGCACATAAACCCTATGCGACGCCATGCAAAACCGTCCAGTAAACGCACCATGCTTTGCATCTATGCCTCCTAGCGTTAATCGAGCGACGATAATAAATCGCACTCGAAATTCGACGACCGCATTGGGCGAAACACCTACGACTGGTGCGCCTGAGCTTTGCGCGCACGGTGGCTACGCTTCTTCGCCTCCGAGATGTTACCCGACAATATGTCTTCCACGGGAACATCCCAATGAACCGTTCCTGCCGCGATCTCTCGCAACGCAGTCACACAAGGCTTATTCTCCGATTCTATCGTCGGTTGCGCTCCTTTCAGTAAATCACGCGAGCGCTTACTCGCCAATAACGCCATGGCAAAGCGATTCGGTATTCGTTCCAAGCAATCTTCTACGGTAACACGTGCCATCTTCTAAACTTTCTCCTCTCTATCGCAGTTCTTCGCGTCCAAGCGCAATGTACGCATCTATACTGCGAACACATACCGCCATCTGCAAACTTCATCGTCCACATCGCAACGCTCGATAACTCGAACACCTACATGCGACGCGCCCGTCGTTTATGCTTTGATCCACCGATATGTCAATGAATTGATGATTTTTCGACAAAAAACCAACTCGTCTTAACGCCAAACGGCGCACGTGACGTGCGCCGTTGCATGCCAGCAAACTAGGTCTTCGCCGGGCGCTTCAAATAATACTTCGTATCCCCCGTTCGCAAATACTGTACGCTACAAAGCTCATAACCATGCTGACCAAATACGCCGAGAACTTGCGATTCATCGGTATTGGGCTGACACACCGCCTCTTTCGTGTCTCCCTTAAAATAGTTGATCATCCCCATGCCATCGATGTGACGACGCAGAATGAAATACTCCCA
>SFMP01000111.1 GCA_004554395.1 Myxococcales bacterium
ATGGAAACCACTTCTTATGCGTCTGTTGTGCCTCATCACAACAGGCGCAATGAAAAGCAATCTGGTCGAAATCGACTTCATACCAACGCCGCAAAAAACGCTTATTGTCGGTCGTTGCAAGTCCCTGTCGTGGCGTTCCGTCACAGCTGAGTTGACGCGCGCAGCGGAATGCTCGCGCGAGTTCCGGGTTAATCCAATAAGCCAACGGAGAATTGGGTATCAATTCAAACTCGCTTTGATCTCTCTTATATATATAACCACAATTTGGATCGGCTAATGCCTCTAATACTTTTGCTTTTTGCACGTCCATATTGCCTCGGAAGTCTTCGAGGCGATAATATACGCCGTCGCCACTTGATCTTCCATTTTTCAAGACAAATGCACATATATCGACTGTTGCATCGTTAAAAAACGCCCCCTTTGCCATCTGAATCAATGTGACAATGTGCTTGTTTTTAATGATATAGTCGCGCAACTTTTTGTATGTTTTAATAAACATCCAAACATTTGGCGTCATATAGGCACAATATCCTTGCGGTTCGCATAATTGCAAATTGCGATAGATAAATGCGCTAAACAAATCGCCAGCATATCCCTTATAATTTTCCGTTAAAAACGATTTCATATCGGTGTCATATTTATTCATATATGGCGGATTTGTGCAAACAATCGTATATTTTTCGTTTAACAGTTTTGCTTGTCGCGCCAAAACCATGAGCGTCTTATAAGCCCTGCGATTCCCCTTGATGATGGGATCGTCGGATTCGCGATTGAAGCAATATTCGAGATGATCGATATATGCGTCGTAATCTTTCGACCCTACATCGATGAGTGCACCAAACGATTTTGCATTGGCAAACAAACCGACGACGTATCGATGCATCGATGCCCCGGACTGTGCCCGAATCTCGAGATCCGTACTCTCTCGAAATGCATAGAATTTCGGCGCAATTTTGCGTTTCACGACTTCTTTGTCATATCGATATGCTTTCATCAAGACGGCAAAACACCCTACCCTGACGACGCGTTCGTCGATGTCGAAACCATATAAATTGTGCTCGAAAATCGAACGCACAGCATCGACATCGCTATAACCGCATTCGCGATATATTGCCATCAACACGTCGAATGCATAGACGAGAATGTGTCCGCACCCCATACATGGATCGAGAAATTTTATCGATTCAGGGTGTATCGAATGATTGTCATTTGATATATCCGCCCCTGCATTGTCGTCTGTGACATAGAACGGCAACAGTTTGCGCAGCTGACTATTTGGCGATCGTTCGATCCAATATCGCCCGAGCGAATTGTCAACCATATATTGAACGACCCAATCGGTTGTAAATACTTGTGTTGCAACGGGTATGTCGTCTTTTGCAATCGTCTTCGACGCCAACGGATCGATGACGGCTTCGTGCGCTTCGTCGAAATAATACTGATACAACCAACCGATGATTTCAACACCTTCGCGCCAGTCGTCAACGGCGATATCCGACACCAAATGTTCGATAAAACTATCTTCTTTGTTAAAAGTATCGGGCATCAAATTCAATTCGTCACGAAATGGCCCAAATGCACTCGGCATTACATACTCCAGATAATCGAACATTGAAATCAACCAAAACGGATAATCTTTCAGCTTCTCAAACGACATATAGGGGCCATCGTCAAACGGTGGCATGTGCCTATGTTTTGCAATCGACGCGCCGAGCACAAAAGGATTATATTGTTCTTCTTTGCCTTCCTCGCTAAAGACGCGAAACCCATCGGGCAAAACGATGCCATTGACTTCGAGATAACGCAATACACAAAGCCGATAAAATAGCGAAAATGCCGTTTTTTCGACGAGTTTGTCATCGAAATAGATGATGCGTCTGATGCAATTCTCGTCCCCCTCGATATAATCTTCATCCGACTGATCGAGCAATCTCATTTCTTCGACAAAACGCACGGGGTAAAGTTTCGCGATTTCAGCGACTTGTGCTCTGAGTTTATCGTGCGACCAAATTGCAAACTTTTTCAGTCCTTGTCTATCCATCGTTCACCCTACTTTGCTATGATCAAAACGAGGCAAACCGAGCAGAAACACTCGATTTGCCTCATCAATGTACGAAATCAATGACTTCACCGATGTAAAATCTATGCATCGCCCGATTTAAGGCATGGGGGCGATTTCTGGCGGCTTCTTCGACGGATCGGGCACGCGCTCCATCACCGAAAGCCCATCGGTCTTCGTCTTTGCTCGCCTGCGCAACATTTTATGTTGATTCGGAATTTGCGTCGTCTTGAGCCAAATAATGAAGTTCTCCCCCGACTGCATATTATAATGATAATCTCCTTCTTCGGCCAATCCAAGCGAGCGCATCTGCCGCGTGCGCAACACGAGCGAATTGTCGGCAAATGGCAGATTGATGATATTTCTTCGATACTCTGGGCCGTATTCAAAGTAATGTTCCGCATTCGACGGATACAAAATCGTCAGTTTCAAACCGCTATCTCGCAATGCTTTTGCAATATCGATCATCGATTTATTGCCCGTCAAATCGCCGCAAATCGGAATGACGCGATGATTGAGCCACAACTGCCGTATGCGATTATATTGCGTTTCATCGGTAAGAAACGTCGGTATACCAGCCGCAGCCGAAGTTTTACTATTCTTTGAATATTTTTTAATCACGCGAGTAAATCGCCCATTGACTTCGCGACAGCCAGACTTCCATGCTTTCATCGCGGCATCGACCTCGGACGGAAAGTACTTTTCGAGTGCAGCTTTCATCTTATCTGCATTGTCGCGCTTCCAATACGACCGAAACTCATCAATATTACTCGCAGCCATAAACGCCGCACCGTATGCAATATGCAAATTGCGTATTTGCCGGTCGAAATCCATCGGCAAAACGATCGACGAATTCGCCCATCCTGCCAACAAATAGACTTGATCGGTGCCTACGCCAGAAAGTACACCTCCGCGATCTTTGATTTCATTATACCAAACGTAATGTGCGTTCTCGTTCGAAACCCAATAATGGGCATCGCGCACGAGCTGTTCGGGGTCGGGGTCAAAGCGAATTGCCTTGAATCGCGCCTCGATTTCACTCGGCAACATCTGACTTGGGTCGTTTGCCACCGCCGCCGAATCTTGCACCTGCGCCGACTCCTGCGCTTGCGCCGGTTCGAGCATTGCGCCGCCAACCACCGCCAACGATACCGTCAATATCCATGTCAATCTTTTCATCGCGTCCTCCTATACTTTCAAGGATGTGATAATATATACAGTTACAATCATCATAATTATAACCATTCTTATGATGATAATTTATTTTTGGGGCTACGGCTATCGGTCTACGCCCGATACGCCTCCGCGCGCAAGCTAGTTTCACTACGCTTGCGCCGCGCGCCTATTGCCAACTCGGCAATACGGCGCACCTTTGCGACTGCGTACCCAAGCGAGTACCAAGCGCCACGGCGTCTCAATGCGATCCTCGTGCCAATTAACGAAGATCAATTCTCGACAAACGGTTTGAGTTGCTTCGAACGCGTCGGATGCCGCAACTTACGCAACGCCTTCGCCTCGATCTGACGAATGCGCTCGCGCGTCACGTCGAAGTCTTGACCGACTTCCTCGAGCGTGTGATCGCTCTTTTCGCCAATGCCGAAGCGCATGCGAAGGACTTTTTCTTCGCGCGGTGTAAGCGTGGCGAGGACTTTTCGCGTTTGCTCGGCGAGATTTCGCGAAATGACGGCTTCGGCAGGCGATATAACCGACTTGTCTTCGATAAAATCGCCAAGATGCGAATCTTCTTCCTCGCCAATTGGCGTCTCCAAGCTGATAGGTTCTTTGCCGATCTTGAGCACTTTGCGAACCTTCTCGACGGGCAAGTCCATCTTATCGGCGATTTCTTCGGGTGTCGGTTCTCGTCCGAGATCTTGGACGAGCGATCGGCTCGTTCGAATCAACTTGTTGATCGTCTCGATCATGTGAACGGGGATGCGAATCGTTCGCGCCTGATCGGCAATTGCTCGCGTTATCGCTTGGCGAATCCACCACGTTGCATAAGTCGAGAATTTATAACCGCGTTTATATTCAAATTTATCGACGGCTTTCATCAAGCCGATGTTGCCCTCTTGAATGAGATCGAGGAATTGTAAACCGCGATTCGTATATTTCTTTGCAATCGATACGACGAGGCGTAAGTTTGCTTTGATGAGCTCGCTCTTTGCAATTTCTGCAATGCGTTGACCTTGTTGCACGCGCTGATATGTACGATGAAGTGCATCGGACGAAATATGCGTATCGCTTTCGATCGATTCAATTTCGCGCATGTGCGCCATAATCGTTTCGTTATAGGCAAAAACGCGAGCTTCGTTGAAACGCTTACCCATCAAGATCTTTTGCGTATCTTTGGGGTTGGCTTGAATTTCCATGCGAATGCGCACGATTTCTTGTGCCGTCGATCCCGACTCTTTTTCGCAGCGAGCAATCTCTCGCGTTGCCGAATCGAGTTTTTCGATCATCGTCTTGAGTTTGTGCACGAGTCGTTCGCTCAGCTTTTTCGACAACCGAACGTGGAGTGCCAATTCGTAGAGTGCGCGCTGATTTCGCATCAAATCACTACGCAAACGCTGAACGTAAATCGCAGATATGCCATGCGCATGTTCGAGCTTTTCTTTCAAACGAATGACATTGCAGTTGATCTCACGCATGCACTCGACGTGGGCGAGAAATTCAGCGCGAATTTCGCTTTCAGGGCGATCTTCACCAGCGTAGTCCGTTTCGTAATCGCGCAAGACATCTTGCATTTTGAGCTTTCCGCGATCGACGCTGTCGGCAATGCCGATGATTTCGCGCACGCCAAAGGCGCTCTGCAACAAGACGTTGAGGACATTTTGCTCGCCATCTTCGACGCGTTTGGCGATTTCGACTTCTCCATCGCGCGACAAGAGCGGGACATTTCCCGTTTGCGTCAAATAGCGGCGAACTGGATCGGCGTTTTTATCGCTATCTTTCGAGGCATCGTCGTCGGCTTCGGGAGACGTGGCGGCGCCAGTTTCGGCTTCAGCCTCATCGCCCATCTCTTCATCGCCCTCTTCGAGTCCATCGGAATCGCCATCGACGTCTTCGCGATCGGCATCGTCGAGCAAACCATAGTCGTCGTCGCCTGCTGCTTCGACTTCATCTTCGAACGTCGCATTGCCAATTTCGACACCGGAATCCGACATATCGTCGACATCGAAATCATCTCCAGCCAAATCGTCATCGTCGATATCGGTCGGATCGATATCGGTTGGGTCGATGTCGTCGGGATCGAGATCCGATAGTCCTTTGCCACCTGCCATGCCTTTATTTGGATCGAACATGCGATCGAGCGATTCGACGCCCGTATCTTTGAGCTCGGGATCGCTTTCGAGTGGCTTTGGCGGCTTTGCATTGGGAACGAATTTCGTCACATCGGGCAAGGGAGCGCCCATGCGCTTCGTCGACTTTTCAGAACTAGATTTCGCCGTTTCCTTAATATTGTCGGCTGCATCGGCTTTGGCCGTCGATTTCTTCGACGATTTTTTAGCAGGTTTCGCCTCGGCCTTTTCCGTTTTCTCAGCTTTATCTGCTTTTGACGCCTTCTTCGCGGGTTTCGCTTCGGCGTCGGACTCTGCTTCTTTATCGGATTTTTTCGTCGATTTAGTAGCTTTTTCAGCCTTCTTCGCCTTCTCTTCGACGTTCTTGTCGTCGTCATTAGACTTTTCTTCGGCTTTTTTCGATTTCGACGATTTCTTTGCGGTCTTCTTCTCGGCTTCGCCATCGCCAGCAACTACGGCCGATTCTTCAGCTTCGCCATCGCCCTTTTCTTCGGCTTTAGCCCCCTTTTTCGAAGGCTTATTCGTCGCCTTCTTCGCAGGCTTTTCGGCTTTTTCTTCACTCTCGGCTTTTACTTCGACTTCATCTGCCGCAACTTCTGTCTTTTCTTCGGGTTTATCGATCTTTTTCGAAGCTTTTTCTAAAGCTTTTTTCTCGGCCTTCTTCGTCGCCTTTTTCGCAGGCTTTTCAGCTTTTTCTGCGCTCTTGGATTTTGCTTCGACGGGTTGTGTTTCGGCTACGACGACGACAGTTTCATCTGCCGCGATTTCTACCTTTTCTTCGGATTTATCGGCTTTATTCGAAGCTTTTTCTAGAGCTTTTTTCTCGGCCTTCTTCGTCGCCTTTTTCGGCTTCTTGGTGGCTTCGCCTTCTTCTCCGGCCGTTTCGATGTGTTTTTCCATTGCCAATTTTATCTTAGCATCGACCGAGAGTGCCGCTTCGTCGTCAGCTTTTACTTCGACCTTTTCGGCAACTTCATCGACTTTTTCGGCTTTTTTCGCCTTCTGCGAAGACTTTTTCGACTTTTTCTCTCCGACTGTTTCAGCTGCTTCAGTTTTTGCAGTCTTCTTCGCGCTTTTCTTTGCGGGTTTCTCTGCATCGGCAGAATCTTGGGTTTCGCCAATGATTTCTGCAGTTTCTACGGATTCAGCTTGTTTGGCTGCGGATTTTTTCGACGAAGACTTCTTCTTCGTCGCACCGGTTTTAGCCTCGTCAGCGACAGTTCCAGCTTCTGCGCTTTCGTCAGTTTTCGTCGACTTTTTCGATGATTTTTTGCTTTTGGCGGCAACGCCTTCGTCGGCTGTAGCTTCGGCGGCGTCGGTTTTCAATTCGGAATCAGATTTTTCTTCTTTTTTGGGCTGTTTCGCTTTTTTCGACGATTTTTTAGCCTTTGTATCGCTACTCTGATCCGTATTCAAGAGCCCTTTTTGTGCCAGCTCATTGTCGAACAAGATGCTAACGCCTTGTTTTTCGATCGCTTCGAGGTATTGGTTTGCCAAATCGCCCGAGGCGACGTTTGTAGGCAAGGTATTCTGCAAGTCGTCGAAGCTCAGCGTGTTGTCGTGCTCTTTCGCTTTGGCGACGAGCTCTTTCACGACGGATTCATCGACTTGTTGCGTCATCTCTTGATCTACGATTTCTTCTTTTTTCTTCGTCATTCGAATCTCCCTGCTGGGTAATTGCTTCGACTGTTTACGGTATCTCTATGAACTGATATCGCATATCGCCGCCCCAAAAGGCGCGGCGACATGCGTTAAAACAACATGAATATGCAATCTATTTGCGAAAAGTGCTTTCGCAAGCGAAAATCATCGATGCGGCGACGTCGATTCGCTCTGTTTTGTCTCAGTCGCCTGAAACATGCGTCGCTGGTGATAGCTTTGCTCGATGACGCCGAGCAAAGCCTTATCTTGCTCGAGCAGACTTTTGACAGCCTCGGTATCTTGTGCTTTGACGCAAACGGCTATCTCCTCTGCAATCCGAAATCGCTCTTGTTGTGCCCACGTCAAAAAGAGCGTAGCCAGTGCGCCTTCATACCACAAGTCGCTACCTTGTTCATCATTTGGAGCTTCGGCTTTGCTACAGATGAGGCGATAATATTGAGCCAGAGCATCGGCACTGAGATTGTGTTCGAGCCCGTACTCCGAACGATCTTCGAGTTGTGAAAACTCGGCGAGGAAGTTGCGCAAACTCGCATCTTGAATGAGATCGAGAAGCGAGGACTCGAAAAACGAAGCGCATCGCTTATCGGAGGCGACGATCATTTGCGCCACGATAGCCTCGATACTTACGGGTTTATACGTATCACTTTGGCGGTGATCTTGAAGATTTTGTTGTGACACACGAGCGCGATTGTCGACGGCATCGAAATCGAATCCGAGTTCAGCGGCGAGTTTTCGAGCATCGGCGCCCAAAAGCCTTGCAGATTCGCCGAGATAGTGGCGTTGTGCCAATGTATCGGTAAATCCGGCGATGATTTCGCCGAGTTCGGCGTAACTCTTTTTGCGCAACTCGGGGGTCAACGATAAGATTTGATCGCATTTGCGCTCGATACACCAAGCGCCAAGCGGCTTTGCTTGCTCGATGAGCATTTTCATGCCATCGGCGCCATAGACTTTTAAGAACGAGTCGGGGTCGTCTTCACGAGGCAATTGCACGGCAAAAAGCCCCTCAAAACCGCGAGCCAAGAGAATTGGCAATGCGCGCATCATCGATTTTTGCCCTGCTTCGTCGCCGTCATACATGATGTAGACCGTCTTGGCGTGGCGATAGAGCAAATCGACTTGTTTCGGCGTCAACGCAGTCCCGAGCGATGCGACGGTGTGGCAAAATCCGTAGCAATGCATCATCACTGCATCGACATTGCCTTCGACTAAGATGGCGCAATGCTCGCGAGCAATGTGATTTTTAGCTTGATAGAGCCCGAAAAGGTGCTCACCTTTCGTATAAATTGGGCTTTCGGGACTATTGATGTATTTGGCGACTTCGCCACTATCGAGTGTTCGACCGCTATAGGCGATGATATCGCCGCGAACGTTCATGACGGGGAACATGAACCGATTGCGGAAACGAGCATAATAGCCGCTGCCGTCGTTTCGAGCGGCAATTAGGCCGAGAGTGCGGGCGTCTTCAAGCGAAACACGTGCTGTTTTCAGTGAATCGACGATGCCATCCCACGATTCTGGGGCGAAACACAGATGAAAAAGTTTTGCAATCTCAGGCGATATGCCGCGCGATTGGGCGTATTCACGGCACGCGGATCCATCGGGACTTGCATAAGCTTGTTCGAAATATGCCAATGCAAGGCGATTGATATCGAAAAGCGAAGCTCGGCGAGCTTTTTCGATTTCGCGAGCATCGATCGTCGCCTTATCGGCAGGTTTGACCTCGATCCCGAGGCGTTCGGCGAGTCGCTCGATGGCTTCGGGGAAAGAAACGCCTTCGAGCTTCATGAGGAATTTTGCGGCATTGCCGCCTTCGTGGCAACCAAAACAATAAAAAATGCCGCGATCGGGATTAACCGTAAAGCTGGGCGTCTTTTCGTGATGAAACGGACAACACCCCCATAGACGTCCACTCTTCGTACGCAATGGAACGTATTCTTTGACGAGTCGAACGATATCGGTTCGCTCTATGACTGTCCTAATCACGGATTCATCAATCATTCGTCTAAAATACTCCCCAATATGCCCCCAACAGATGGCTAGCGCCGACTAGCCAAGAGCGAGCATTTTAGGGATTGTTTGCGATTTGTCAACATCGATTATCTATATTATTCACGATTGTGCAGGGATAGGTGTCATGTGGCGCGTATGGCGAAGCCATAGCGCCACGGCGTAGGCGTATGCGCGCAACGCAAGTGAGCACATAGCCGCAGCTGCGTAGGCGTATGCGCGCAACGCAAGTGAGCACATAGCCGGAGCCGGCGCTGTATGCCAACGGCATAGGCGTCGAAAAAAAAGCCCGCATCGCAAACGATACGGGCTATTGCTATCGGGCTATGCGCTTATTGCGAAGTCGTTTAGCCGATTTTTTCGCGCGGGACGCCGGCAAAACCGACGAGGAATTCCGACGCGATGCGAGCACCGACTTTTCCTTCGCCTTTGAAGTTGCAAAGCCCAGGGATTTTGACTTGCCAGAAGTACTCGTCGGGGCCCCAGCATTCTTTGTAACGCACGAAGATATCGCCTGATGCAATGCATTCTTTGAAGATGCCACAGAAGATGTCCCAAACTTGTCGACACGTATCGACGAGGGCATCGATGCTGTCGACGGCAAAGCCGAGAATACCAAATATAATTTTGACGATGCCTTCGCCAGAGACGGGTTGTGCAAATAATTTGGCGATTTCGCCCAACTTTTGCTGCCGGCCGCGTGCGAACTCGATGACGGGTGCTAAGATGCGGTTCATCGGTGCGCCGAGTCCGTTGATGGCATTTTCGAGAGCATCGACGACTTTTGCCACGAGTCCATCTTGCCCGACATCTTGGAAGAATTCGACGATCTTGGCAATGGGTTCGGGGAGCAGACTCATGAGGAAATCGGCATTGCCGACGATGAGTTGTTTGAGAGCAGCGGCCCCCTTCTTGATCTTCGTAATGTTTTCTTTGATGCTGTCGAGCGTGAGATCGCCGGCGAGTATTTTTGCTGCGACAAAGATCCCAACGCCGAGCGGACCCGCGACGGTGAACGAACCGACGAGACCATTGACAAAGCCAATGGCCTCGCCAATGGCACCGAGCCCCTCGGCAACAGCCGTCACTTGGCTGATCGTCTCCATCATGCCGCCCATGCCACTGGCACCACCGTCGACATTTTTGCCGAACGATTCTTGCCCAACGGTATCGGGCGAATCGAGTTTCGGACTTTCTTTACCATCGCCGACGGCAGGCGCAGATTTTTTCGAGCCGTATTTTTGTTCGACTTCGCCAGCTTTGGCTTCAACGGCTTCGGTCTTCGTGCCGCCGTCGCCCAAGTCGGTCTTCTTGCAATCGCCACCGTCGCCCGCAGGCGCATCGCCGAATGCATAATTTTTGCCCCATTCGAAGCTGAAAATGTTGCCCAAATCGAAGGTCCATTCCTTGAGCGGCCATACACCGCCGGCACCGCACCCCTCGGCATATACTTCGGGAATAATCGTAAGCGCGGCCGTCGCAGCAACGGTAAACCCTATGCCGACATTGCCCGAAAGCCCTTGCGGACCGCCGACGAGTTTGCCTTCCAACGACGCATCGGCTTCTGCCACGGCTTCGGCTTTACCTTTGACGCGCAATCCCGCCTTAGCCAAGAGGAAATCGGCTTCAATTCCGATATACGGCGCGACCGTAGCAGAAAGGCTGAGCCCGCTCGCAATCTCCATATCCATTTCGAATTCGGGGAGTCCGCCTTCCGAGAGCGTATCGAGTCTGCAGGGCTTGAGCGTGGCACTTCCCGATACGAGGAGCGGCTTCATATCGATTGATGCACCAAAACCTACGCCGAGAACGGCTTTGAGCGGTCCAACGATAGGTATACCTCAGCCCTACGGGGGGCATTTGGATAGATATAAGTCTTTGATTTTATTATACTTTTCAATATCTATGCGATTTCCAAGCGCCTGCGCGGCGACGATGTGATCGCGCGTTGGAGGGAAGCGCGAGAATGATATATAAGTCTTTGATTTTATTATACTTTTCAATTTCTTTGCGATTTCCAACGCCGATTTGGCGCGCCTGCGCGGCGACGATGTGATCGCGCGTTGGAGGGACACACGAGTTCTTTCTATTCGACGATCCAGACGCCGACTTCGGCGAGGTCTATGCCCATGCGTCGCAAGAGGTAGTAGAGGGCATCGAGGATGTCGGGGGCGTCGCGGTCGCTTTCGATCCAGAGGCGGCAATTCTCGATGAAAAACGGCCTGCGCATTTTGCAATATGGCAATTTTGGGGGAATCCAATGGATCATCGACTGGGATTTGAAGACGTTGAAGAATGTCGTCTTGTCGATAATGGCGAGCCATTGGCAAATGTTTTGGAAGAGATCGGACCAGGATTCGACATCGATGGGGGATTGATTGGGCATCGAGAGGGCGACGGGCGTCGCTCTGAGGTAGCGACGGAATTGGTCGGGGGTCCATAGGACGCGTTTGCGCACGGACTGGGGATCGGGTTGATGGCGATCGGCAACGGCGTTGATGGAATCGCTGGGCGCGTTTGTATTGTTTGACGATCTTTCAATAATTGACGATATAAAATCGTTTCGTATATAGTTACTTTGTGAACGATATATAGAGTTTAATGAATACGAATTGGGTTCGTTGTATATATTATTTTGCTTATTGCGTTTAATAAATCTCTCTTCTTCTATGCTATTTTTGCGCATTTGCTCGGCGACAGATGGGGCTATGCCAGTGTTTATTGAATTTGCAATTGTGCACGATATTTTTATATCGTCGTCGGAGAGATCGAACCATCGCATGGCTTGCGCAATATAATCGAGGATCGAATCGGTTGGGAGTTTGGTGACGAGGAACGGGGATTTGCAATCTTTTGGCAGACCGCGCGTAGCGCGATCGGGATCGTTGACGTTTGAAAAGATATCGCCAAAGTCGTAGCGCGCATTCATCTTTTTAAATGCATCGGTATCTCTTTGATAGAGCGCCAACATGACATCGTAGAAGAGATCGGCCCATGAATTGACGATCTTTTTTTTGCCCCATAATAGGGCTGCCGAAGGGCGGTAATTGGCGTAGCGCTCGTAATCCGAATCCCATTTGACGTCGATTTTTCGTTGCACGGTGTATGAATCCCCGATTGGTTACAGTGAAAAGAAAAGGGCGTATGCACAAAGTGCATAGCCCGCCAAAAGGGCGTATGCGCCAAGCGCATAGCCCGCCAAAAGGGCGTATGCGCCAAGCGCATAGCCCGCCAAAAGGGCGTATGCGCCAAGCGCATAGCCCGCCAAAAGGGCGTATGCGCAAAGTGCATAGCCCGCCCCACAAAAAGCGCGAAAAAACGCAGGGGGATGCCGACTTAGATGCGGCTGAACGTGCGGTCGAAATCGTAGGGGTTGTTGCTCGAGGCGTTGATGCGGGCGTTTGCGGCGAGGTAGGTGAGGATGCGCGTGACCGTTTCTTCGTCGTCGAGGAGGTCGGTGGTGGTGGCGATTTGGTGGGCGGTGGCGGGTGTGGTGGAGAGTGCGTCGAGGATGCGCGTTTGGATGGCGAGAATTTTTGAGGCGGCTTTTTTGCCGGCTTCGACGCCAGGCTGGTGGTATGCGTTGATGTGGATGAACGAGGCGTAGTAGCCGACGGTGCGTTCGAAAAGTGCGATGAGGGCGCCGATGGTGCGAGCGTCGATGCGTCGGACGGTAATCGTCATCGATTCGCGGGCGGATTCGGCGAGTGCTTGTCGGGTGCCGAGGAGGAAGCCGTGGAGGTAGTCGCCGGGTGTGACGCGGTCGTCGACTTCGATGGCTGGTGCGCCGTATTCGAGGACGTCGATGAATGTCACAAAAAAGTTATCGATGCCGTCGCGCAGTTGTTGGACGTAGGCGTGTTGGTCGGTGGAGCCTTTGTTGCCGTAGACGGTGAGGCCTTGGTTGACGCGATTTCCGTCGAGGTCGAGGGCTTTTCCGAGCGATTCCATGATGAGTTGTTGGAGGTATCGCGAGAAGAGGAGGAGTTTGTCTTTGTAGGGGAGCATGACGAGGTCGCGGCTGCCTTTGCCGTCGGTGGCGTAGAACCACATGGCGGCCATGAGCATGGCGGGATTTTTGGCGATGTCGCGTGCATTGGTGTGGGCGTCGCAGAGGGCAGCGCCTTGGCAGAGTGCGTCGATGTCGATGCCTTGTAGGGCGGCAGGGAGGAGCCCAACGGCGGAGAGTTCGGATGTTCTGCCGCCGACCCAATCCCACATGGGGAAGCGTGCGACCCAGTTTTCTTGGGTTGCCATGACGTCGAGTTTGGAGCCTTTGCCGGTAATGGCGACGGCGCGTTGCGCTAGGTCGAGGCCATGCGATCGCAAGAAGGCGTCGGTGGAGAGCATGCCGTTGCGCGTTTCGGGGGTCGAGCCCGATTTCGAAATGACGACGACGAGGAGGGTTTCGAGATGTTGGATTGCCGTGAGCGTTTGTTCGATGCCCTCTGGGTCGGTGTTATCGAGGAAATGGACGCGCATGGCGTCGTTTGGGGTCGAGAGTGCCGAGGCAATCCATTGGGGGCCAAGGGCGGAACCGCCGATGCCGATGACGAGGAGGTCGGTGTATTTTTCGCCGTTGGGGGCGCGGAGGTCGCCCGTGTGGACGCGTTTGGCGAATTTTTTGACGTTTTCGCGGACTTCTTCGATTTCGCGGCGGATTTCAGCATCGGGGGCGATGCTCGGGTTGCGGAGCCAGTAATGACCGACTCGGCGGTTTTCGTCGGGATTGGCGATGGCGCCGGCTTCGAGCTTTGCCATTTCGTCGAAGGCGCGCGAGAATTGCGCCGACATCGAGGCGAAGAAATTATCGTCGAATTTCATTCGACTGATATCGAGAGAAAGATCGATATCTTCGCAGACACAGAGATATTTTCGATAGCGATTGAACAATTCGACCGACATTTTTGACTCCTCGTAGAATGTAGATGAGACTTGATGAGACTTGATGCGTCTTGATGCGACTTTGAGCGGGTTTGGCACGAGACGCATGCGCCGCATTAGAGTTATGGGCAAAATTTGCGCGGCAGATTCGATATCTCGCCGATTGAGCCATTTTGCGCCAAAACGCGGTTTTTCTAGCACATCGACACAAAAAAAGCACGTATCATGCGCAGATACGTGCTCGAGATAGTGGGGTTATCGATTATTTATTGCTCCACATGATATCGTCGATGATGATGCGTGCGCCCCCGACGGTCGGCTTGATCTCAAAAGAATCCTTCCCTCGAGCATCTTCTGGAACATCGATGACAAATGTCTGAACATCATCGGTTTTCTCTTTGGATGTATCGGTTTTCTCTTTGGATGTATCGGTTTTCTCTTTGGATGTATCG
>SFMP01000112.1 GCA_004554395.1 Myxococcales bacterium
AACTCAGCTTAGACAAGGCCTAAGCATTAGGAGCAGTGCATGGACAAGTTTTCCAAAGAGAGTTTTGACACACTGGGATATTACGTTTATCGTCTAATCGATCCCCGTAACGGAAAAACATTCTATATCGGCAAAGGAAAAGGCAACCGAGTCTTTGACCACGTCAATGATGAACTCAAATTCTCCACACCTGTTGATGATAATAAGTTTACAGAGGACGAAGTCTCCGCCAAAATCAAAACCATTCGCGATATCCGTCATGTCGGCCTGAACGTCATACATATCATTCATCGTTATGGATTGACTGAGAAGGAGGCGATGGAAGTCGAGGCGGCATTGATTGATGACTACTCCATCGGAATCACCAATATACAATCCGGATATGATGCAGACAGAGGCATCATTGAAACACAAACACTTATCAACAAATTAAGTGCTGAAGAGTTCATAGAGCCTGACAATCTTGATTATGTCATCATTAAAACCAAAATTAGTACCATTGAAAACAACGGCTCTCTTTACGAAGCAACAAGAAGAGCATGGCATCTAAGTCTGGAAAAAGTCAAATCCTATCCGTACGTGCTGTCCACCATCAATGGTGTGGTCGAAGAAGTGTACGAAGTAGACAATTGGTACAGGTCAGAAGAGATGAACCGTGTCGAATTTAACGGTCATGTCGCACCAGATCATGTACGAAATCTTTTTATTCATAAAAAGCTACCGGCCTGCTACCGTGAAAAAGGTATGGCCAGACCCGCATTATACAAAAGAAAAAATCACTAATGAAGGTTTGATAACAGTTTAACTGGATCATCGACGTCATGCTTCGAATGAAGAAGACGTTCAGGAAATACCAATAGTCATTTTGTAGGATTAATATACAACTTCGTACATAGACGCCCGTCGTGGCGGGCGTTGATGGCATGCAAGGGAGAATAGACGCCCGACGTGGCGGGCGTTGTCGATTTGGCGATGGGAATGAGCGCCCTGAAAGGGCGCCAGAACACAGCCCGGGGTAAGCGTAGCGCAACCCCGGGAAGGCGGCGTATTGCCCAACGGGCAATAGCCGCCAAGAGCCCGTATTGAGCGCTAGCGAAATAGGGCGCCAAAAGCCCGTATTGCCAACGGCAATAGGGCGAAAAAAAGCCCGTATTGCCAACGGCAATAGGGCTTTCCCAAAAAGAAAAAACAAAACTACTCGTCGTTATCGTCGTTTTTGAGGACCGCCAAGAAGGCTTTTTGTGGGATTTCGACTTCGCCGACTTGCATCATGCGCTTTTTGCCGGCTTTTTGTTTTTCGAGGAGTTTGCGTTTTCGCGAGATGTCGCCGCCGTAGCATTTGGCGAGTACGTCTTTTCGGACGGGATTGACCGTTTCGCGAGCGATAATTTTGCCGCCGATGGCGCCTTGGATGGGGATTTTGAACTGCTGTCGCGTGAGAGTTTCGCAGAGTCGTTTGCAGATGAGGCGAGCGCGTTCGACGGCGCGGTCTTCGTGGACGAGGACGCTGAGGGCGTCGACGGGATCGTGGTTGACGAGGATGGTGAGTTTGGCGAGTTTTGTTTGGCGATATTCGAGAAACTCGTAGTCGAACGAGGCGTAGCCTTTGGAGACGGTTTTGAGTTTATCGTAGAAATCGAAGAGGATTTCGCTCAGGGGGAGTTCGAAGATGAGCTCGACGCGGCGCGAATCGAGGTAGCGCATGTCGGCTTGGTTGCCACGACGTGCGATGCAGAGGTTGATGACGGCGCCCACGTATGTTTTGGGTACGATGAACGATGCCTTGATGAACGGTTCTTCGGTTTTGGCGATCATCGATGGATCGGGGTAGTAGAGCGGGTTGTCGACGTCGACGACTTGGCCGTTGCGGAGGGTGATTTTGTATTCGACGCTGGGGGCGGTGAGAATGATGCTTTGGTCGTATTCGCGTTCGAGGCGTTCTTGTGTGATTTCGAGGTGGAGTAGCCCTAGGAAGCCGCAGCGGAAGCCTTGCCCGAGGATGGTCGACGAATCGCGCGTATAGACGAGCGAGGCATCGTTGAGTTTGAGGCGTTCCATGGAGTCGCACAATTCGGGGAAATCGTCGGTGCTGAGGGGGTAGATCGAGCTGAAGACGACGGGTTTGACGTCTTTGAATCCGGCGAGCATTTCGGTGGCGCCGCCTTCTTCGAGGGTAATCGTATCGCCGACGCGGGCTTCGGAGATGACTTTCATGCCCGTGATAATGTAGCCGACTTCGCCGGCGTTGAGCTCTTGGCAAGGGACTTGTTTGAGCTGCATTTTGCCGAGTTCTTCGATTTTATAAGATGCACCGGTCGACATCATGCGGATGCGGTCGCCGGTTTTGATTTTGCCGTTGAAGAGGCGCACGTAGATGATGACGCCGCGATAGGAATCGTAGAGGGAGTCGAAGATGAGGGCTTGGAGCGGTTCTGCGCTGTCTCCGCTTGGGGCGGGAATGCGTTCGGCGATGGCTTCGAGGACGTCTTCGATGCCTGCACCCGTTTTGGCGCTCGTGTGGAGTGCTTCGAGCGGATCGAGCCCTAAATCTTGCTCGATTTGTTCGTTACACATATCGATATCGGCGGCGGGCAAATCGATCTTATTGATGACGGGGATGATCGTGAGATTGTGTTCCATCGCCATGTAGAGATTGGCGACGGTTTGGGCTTCGACCCCTTGACTGGCGTCGACTAAGAGCAGAGCGCCCTCGCACGAGGCGAGTGATCGCGATACTTCGTAGCTAAAATCGACGTGTCCTGGGGTGTCGATGAGATTGAATTCGAGCTTTTCTCCGCTTTTCGTCGTATAGGGGAGGCAGACCGTTTGGCTCTTAATCGTGATGCCGCGTTCGCGTTCCAAATCCATCGTATCGAGGAGTTGGTTGCGGAACTCGCGATCGGGGACGCCAAGCGTCTTTTGGATGATCCGATCGGCGAGTGTCGATTTGCCGTGGTCGATGTGGGCGATGATGCAGAAATTGCGGATATTTTTCATTTTTTCACCGTAAGAAAAACAGGAGGATGCAGAAGATGGCGGCGGATTTCCCGACCATGTGGGCAGAAAATCGCGGCTTTTTAGCCTATCCCATACGCACTCGCAACTGTATTTTCACCCAATTGCATTGCCGCAGACGACATAAAAAGCCGTACATAGACACCGAAGATCGAACGATTGAAGCGATTTGGACTGATGACGGCGCAACGCGATATCGCGAATTTGAAAGAGAGACATAAAATGCCGAAGATCGAACGATTGAAGCGATTTGGACTGATGACGGCGCAACGCGATATCGCGAATTTGAAAGAG
>SFMP01000113.1 GCA_004554395.1 Myxococcales bacterium
AGATGTGAGAAATTTGGAGATGGGGAATAGACATCTGCCTACGGCAGATGTGAGAAATATGGCGAGGGGGAATGGACGCCCGCTTCGGCGTGCGTTATTGATTTGGCGAGGGGGAATGGAGCGCCCTGAAAGGGTGCTAGAACACAGCCCGGGGTAAGCGAAGCGCAACCCCGGGGGCGATCGATTCCATTTTTATTCCCGAGCCCGTAGCAGACGATTGATTTGAACGAGATGTGCCAGGTTCAACGTCGTTATCGTAGGGCGTGATCGCGTTCGAGTTCTGGACCGTAGGGTTTTATTGTGCGAATGATCTTCTTATGCGTCCAATCGATGACGATGACGGTGCCATTATCGAGAAATCGGTCGCAGCCGAGTTTTTGGACGATCGATCGAATCGTTCCACCGTGACAAAATAAAATATACCGACCGTCGGGTAATGTTCGAATAAAATTCGTTGCTCTTTTTTGTACGTCTTCGATAGTTTCGCCATTTGGCGTTTTGAAGTTATTAAATGCAAACAGATCGTCGACCCATTGTTTCGGAATATCGTCGAGTCGTTGTCCGTCGTAATCGCCGTAGCTGAATTCTTTAATCGCTTCGACGACGGTTGGATTCATGCCGGCGTAGTGAGCTGTATCTTTGGCGCGTTGTAGTGGCGAGACGAATGCGGCGTCGAAGTGGACAGGAGCGAGTACCGGAGCGAGTGTTTTGGCTTGGGCAATGCCTTTTTCGGAGAGTTGGGCTTCGATCCAGCCCGATAATATGGCTTTGGAATTCTCGACGGTTTCGCCGTGGCGCACGAGCCATAATTCGACGCGATCGGGGCTTTGTGCCAATTCTTCGGGCGTTTGGACTTCGTCGTTGGTTTTGTCAGAACCCGATAGAGAATCGTCGATGCCGTTATCGACGCATGCATCGCGCAGTGGGTTGTCGTTGGTTTTGTCAGAACCCGACAGAGAATCGTCGATGCCGTTATCGACGCATGCATCGCGCAGTGGGTTGTCGTGCCCGATTCGCGCCTCGAAGCAACGGCAACATGTCGGTTGATAGAGGTCTTCGGCGCCTAATTCGATTTCGGTTCCCGTCGTGCAGGCGTTGCCGTGGCGCAACTTGATGTTGAAGACGGCTTTTCGATTGCAAAATGCGCACGTTGTTTTGACTTCTTCGATGGCGTCGGCGACTTCCATGAGCCGTTTAGCACCTTCGAAGAGGCGCGTTTTGAAATTCGTTCGCAAGCCATAGCAAATGACGGGGATATCGAGGTCAACGGTGATATTGCGCAATTGATGCACGACGTATTCGCTCAAGAATTGGCATTCGTCGACGAGGATACAGCTCACGCCGGCGAGTGTATCGAGCGGTATTTGGGTATCGGCGGCGACGCAGATGTCGGCTTTGCGCTCTAGACCTGTGCGCGACCGTATCATGTCGGCACCAAATCGATCGTCGATCGACGGTTTGATTAAGATAACGCGTTTGCCTTGCTGTTCGTAGTTATGGGCAACGGCGAGCAAGTTCATCGTCTTTGCGCTCCCCATTGCTCCATATCGAAAATACAATTTAGCCATCGTGAGTCTTCCCCGTATCCATACTATATAACTACCACTCCATATATAATTACTGCATCGATGCCGAATCCGTCAGCTTCGCAAAATTCCGAATCGCTTGCTTCGCAACGAATCGCATGGCCCTTGCGTTCGCAAGAACCGGTCGCAAAATTCCGAATCACTCGCGTTGCAATGGCTCGCATGGCCCTTGCATTCGCAAGAGCCAGTCGCCTTCAGACGGCGCATTTAACAGTATTTACGCCATAGACGCAAGAACGCGGTTGTCAAATGCCCGCCCTTGACTTACTAATCGATCGTTTGGAGGAGTGAATGATCGATCGGAATTACTCAACTTTAACGATGAAGAGACGCGCCAAACGGCGCGATTGGCGATCTATGGCAATCGGGATTGCCTTAGTTTTGGGCATTATCCTCGTCGTCATTGCTTTTATCTTTCGCGACGATGCGGGCGATATTCCCGAGGCTCCAGAATCGCGTAGCATTACGGCGCATGCGTCGACGAATACCGTCGAGCTCGACGACAATACATCGCCCGAATTGGCCATGGTGGCGTCTAACGATTCGGCTCGCCCGGCGCCCGCGCTTGCTCCCAATGCTTTCGGCTCGCCTGGCGCCCCCAATACGGCGCCAAACGCCGCAAAACAGCCTGCAATCGGGCAAATGCCCAATCGGCTAAATGCTCCCAATGCCCATGTGGGCGACAATACGCGGCATGCTCAAGCCATGGTCGATTTTGCTCGCCTGCCCATCCAATCCGGAGCCGTTGCTCCAAAACTCGGGCATTTCCGAATCCAACAAACCGATATCGTCTACGATGCGGCGACGAAGCCCGAAGATATCTTGCGCGATCAAGCTTCGCACTATACCGTCGTCTCGGGCGATATCCTCGGGCGCATCGCGCAAAAACACGGGTGTTCTATCGAGCAAATTCAAAAGGCAAATCAGATGATCGACGATAAGATTAAAATCGGTCAAAAGATCCTCATACCCAATTGCACCGAGGCATCAGGGCAGTAATTATCTATCCCAATATCATTTTCCCACGCGCTTCGCGCGTTGTGCCCAATATGCCCAATTGCACCGAGGCATCAGGGCAGTAATTATCTATCCCAATATCATTTTCCCACGCGCTTCGCGCGTTGTGCCCAATATGCCCAATTGTACCGAG
>SFMP01000003.1 GCA_004554395.1 Myxococcales bacterium
ATGTCGCTAGTCGCTCCATACGGCGCTTTTGTCGCGCCTATGTCGCTAGTCGCTCCATACGGCGCTTTTGTCGCGCCTATGTCGCTTATCGCTCCATACGGCGCGCCCGATGTGGTGTCGAAATCCTAAAAAAAAAGCCCTGAAAAACTTCCAGGGCTTTTGCGATGTCGGAAACCACCCTTATTTGGAGGTGTATTCTTCCACTTTGACGGCTTGCGTATTTTTGTATTTCCCGCAGCTCATGCAAGCATGGTGTGGAAGTTTGGGTTCGTGGCACTCGGGGCAAACCGAGCACTGAACCGCGGTGAGGCGATCGTTGACGGAACGGCGCATATTGGTGCGCGAGTGGCTAACGCGTTTCTTGGGTACTGCCATTTTAAAACTCCTATAGAATGATGAGTCTGACTCAAAGCAATGATGCTCGAAAAGTCACTTATTACAGCCGCATGGGCCGAGGTTGAGATTCTTGCCGCAGGCGATGCAAATGCCCTTGCAATCGTCGCTACAAATGCATTCGCCATCGATTTCGAGGTAGACGGTTTCGAGCAAAATCGCGTCGAGATCGATCGTATCGTCTTGGTAGGTGACGGTATCGAGGTCGTCTTCTTCGAGGACGATTTCGTCGGCGTCGCCGACGCTCCCCGCATCGATGAGTTTGAGGACGGTATGGAGTTCGAGTTCGCGTTCGAATCGTTTGCCACAACGGTGGCACGTGAGCTCGAGATTTGCACGGATGTCGGCGTCGAGGTCGATGAACTTTGCGTGTGCAAGGAGCTTGGCATCGTACTGAATGGGGCTAAGCACGGCGCATTCGTCGGCATCGTCGAAATACTCGACGAGGTCTTGGGCGGCGATTTCGCCTTGCGCGACAAACGGCTTTTTGTTGCTTATATTATTGATGTTAATCCGCATTCGACGAACCTACAAAGCACTTGCGCTTCGTTCAAGCGCAAAAAAACGCCCATCTCGGGCGGCAGGAATATAGGGATGTGCACAGTTCGTGTCAAGCGTTTTGTCTTTTAGCCGTCGTGTTTCGAAATGCGGAATTGATTCCTCGTTTTGTATGTTGAATTTTGAAACGGGTTTGCTAAAATCCGTGCGATTTGTGGGGCGAGTGTCCCGTGGTTTTGCTTCGGATGGGGCTTCGACAGCATCCCTTTCGCAATGGCGTTGTTCAAAGGCTTCGTCCGAGGTGTTTATTGGGTAACGCGCCTTTTGGTTGGTGCGTTACGCTATCGCTTGAGTAAAGGATAAGATCATGAAAAAAGTGTTTCTTGGTTTGAGCATTGCTGCGTTGGTTTGTTGCTCGTTTGGTTGTAACAAAGACAAGAAGGGCTCCGAATCGGCATCTGCGGCTTCTGGTTCTTCCGAAGTCGTCAACACGATCGAAGCGAAATACCAACGCAACGATGCTTCTGCCTCCGATCCCAACACGGCGTTGCACTGCGTCTACGTCAAAGTCCAAAACAACGGTGGTGCGCTTTCGCTCTCCAAAGCCGAGGTCAAGACGAGCGGTTCGTGCAATTGGGCCGATCTCCAAGGTAAAGCTGCCAGCGCTGGCATGATGTCGGCCGATGCCTCGGCTCAAATCGTCAACATGGTCGCCTCCGATACGACGCTTCCCGCCAACGTCCGCGAAAAATGGGATTGCACCGCCATCAACATCACGACGAACGTTCGTCGCGTTGGCGTCCAAGATTGCCTCGATAACAACGGCATCGCCAATGGCATGGGCAAATCGATCGCCGGTATGCTCGGTCTCTAATTTGTTCTTTTTTTCTTTGTAGATGATCGTTTTTCATCTATAATGGTTTTTAGCCATGCACTTGATCCATGTGGCGTATGGCTGACTCCGCCCGCTGTGTTGATCCCACGGCGGGTTTTTTTTTTGTTCTGCGCTCTAGTCGAATCCTCGACGATTGAGCCGTTGATGTGCAGAAATCGAGCAAAAGCCGTCTTTTTTCGCTCCGTGCCCCGGTCGATCAGGGTGTGTCGCATTCGATGTCTTTGGGCTCCGAAAAATTATGTAAATGCGATCGAATGTGATAAAGACTCTGCCAGATTGGCGTCGCAATGGGGGCGGCTGGCGCAAAGAGATATGAGCAATATCGCGTCTTTGATGCGAATTCCCTAGAGGTGTCTGAAAAGTGAGTCGGCGCAATATCAAGAGTATCGTAGTATTGTGGTTTATGGCGTTTGTCGTCTGCTTGACGATGAGTTTTGGGCAATCCGACGCCTTTGCAGCTCCGAAGAAAAAGCCGAAGACTTCGAATGCCAAACAGACGATTACATATGTCGTCGCCAAGGGCGATAGCGTCGATAAGATCGCTCGCAAATACGAAGTTCGCACCGACGATATTGCGCGTTGGAACAATTTGGCCGACGTTTCGCGCATACGAATTGGGCAGAAACTGCGCATCCGCGTCCCTAAAGGGACGGTGATCGAGTCTCCGGCAGGCAAAAAAGGGGCTCCCGTCATTACCCAAAACGTCAATTACGTCGTGAAAAAGGGCGATAATTTGGGCAAGATTGCCCGAAAAACGGGCGTATCGATCGAAGAGCTCAAGAAAAATAACAAGGCATTGCGCAAGAATCCCGACAGATTGCGCGTTGGGCAGACGATCGTCTTGCGCGTTCAAAAGTTCGACGGCGCCACGGGCGTATCGCGAGGTTTGGCAAACAACGGATCGCTGAGCGGTGGAATTCAATTGCCTGCTGGCGCGGGTTATGTCGTGCGCAATCCAAAGCGCAGCTACGGCACATCGCTTTCGGTCGGCCTCATCATCGATGCCATGAGCGCATACGCGGCAAAATATCCCAAAGCACCGCGATTCGCCATCGGCGATTTATCGGTCGAACATGGCGGCAAGCTCATTCCGCACCTTTCGCACCAATCGGGGCGCGACGTCGATATCAGCTATATCAATAGCAATCTCAAAGAGTTCGTCGGCTTCTCGAAGATGAACGCTTCGAATTTCGACGTCGATAAAAACTGGTTCGTCATCGAGTACTTCCTCAAGACGAAAAAAGTCCAATACATCTTCGTCGATTACGATTTGCAAAAACTCCTCTACGATCACGCCAAGAAGAAGGGTTACACCGATGCCCAGCTCCGCACGATGATCCAATATCCCAATGGGAAGAAGAGCTATAGTGCCATTGTGCGCCACGCAAAAGGGCATGCCGATCATTTTCACGTGCGCTTCGTATGCGCGAGTACCGATAAAGACTGCCATTAGACAAAGTAGAATCCCCGCCCTTCAGGGCGGGATTTTTTTGCGTGGTCTGCGCGGGCGGGCGTCTTTGAGCTTATCGACCCTTGTTGTACTTATTCCAGAACTTTTCGTTCCTTTGTCCCGATGGCTCGCCCAATGTCATCGTCAAAAAATTGCGCGCCAATCGCGTATACCACTCGCCACCGCATATTTTGAGCCCTTCGAGCCCGCCATTTTTGGCACCCGAATACACGCCGACCCATTGCGGGCGGATATCGAGGCAAACGCCATATTCGCGCCCTAACTGGATATAACCTTGAATGTGGAAATCCGACGGCGAAATCACGCTAGCTAGAGCTTTGAACGGATTGATATGCCGTTGCGTCGAAAGCCAATACGCCGTGACGGCTCCCGTTCGATCGGCGCCATGGAGACAGTGCAGATAAACCGAATGCTCGGGCGCCGTGCGCATGACGTCGATGATTTCATCGATGCGCAAAAGTCGCGTGCGAAGCGGAAAACTGTACAGCTTGATTCCGAGTTTTTTGGCTCGCTTTTGGACTTCGGGCGGAAGTCGGTGCAAACTCACGATCGTCGATATGCCGAGTGTTTTGAATTCGTCGAGATCGTCGACATCGGGCATGGCACCGACAAAAAACGTATCGACATTGCGGAAATTGCGTGGCAATGCCTCCGCCACTGGCGCTCCCGAGAACAGCAACGTCAAAACCAACATCGATTTCGTTATCCAACGCGGCATCATTCGATCACCTCACATTCGCACTGCCATGTGCGATCGCCTCTATATGCGGAGGATGCGTCGAAAATGCAAATAAAATGCGCAAGCCCCGTTTCCGATCTCGTCGGAGAACGGGCTGGAAGCGGATAGATCGAGATATCGGGGCGGCAAGCCAGTTAATTCTTCGGCCGGGGTAACTTTTTGGGCACGACTTTCCCGAGTCGAATGGCGTCGTATTCATAGGCATCGCTCAAAAAGGCGACGACGCCCGAATCGTCGACGCGAGCGTTGATATAGACGACATCGATATCGACGGGATGTTTCAGATCGATAGGCGTTTGCTCGGGCGGATCGGCATGCAATATTTCGTCGACCTTCTTCTTATCCCATTGCCCGTCGTAGGTGAGCAATAATTCGGCAAATTTGAGCGGATCTTGTACGCGCATACAGCCATGCGAAAGCGCCCGCGTCGCATTCTTAAACGCAGCTTTTGCCGGCGTATCGTGCAAATACGTATTGTGTGGGTTCGGATACATGAATTTGACCTTCCCCAAACTATTCTTCGGATTCGGCAATTCGCGCACGTAATACAGCTTTGGATTGTCTTTATTCACCTCTTCGTAGTTGTTTTCTGCGTAGTAGTTGGGATTCGTAGCGAGGTGGGGTTCGAGCTCTTCGATGCGAATGCGTGGCGGGACATTCCAATAGGGATGGAAGATGATTTCGTTGATCTTCGACGTCTGTAGCGGCGTGCGATTTGGATAAATCGGGTAGAGCGTTTCGGGATCGGGCACGGGCTGTTTTGTCACTGGGTCGCGCTGCATCTTATTGTTGCCGACGATGATCTTGTGGCGTGCCACGCGCTTTTTATCGCGCCATACTTCGACGTGAAAATCGGGAACGTTGACTTTTACATAGTAATAGAGCGATCCAATCGGTTGCTCTCGGTACTTTTGCAAAGCCAAATCGATCGTTTCGAGCCGAGTTTCTGGGCCAATCGCCATATTTCTAAACAAAACGGCATCGACGAGTTTTTTATCCGACAACTGGTGGACATCTCGGTACGTTGCAACGGCTTTTTGGACACTTTCATCGAAGACGTTCGATTCGGTATCGTCGATGGCATAGCCTTCAGCGGCGAGCCGTGCGCGAAGCGACGGCACGTAGTCGTATGATTGCCCAATGACGGGGGCTTTGGGCGTTTTGGGGGCTTGAACCTTGGGCCAGCCGCCCTGCGATATCGCCTCGGTATAGATATGGCGCGCTTGGCGCAACAGGGCATATTGCGGATCGGGCGGCGTAATCCGATCGAATGCCGCATCGATTCCGCGTTGTATCATGTCTTTTACAAACGCTTGCTTGCGAATCGAAACGATAGCTTCGTCCGAGACGTATTTGCGGAATCTGTCGAAAGTATAATCGTTCGACGGATACGATAAGCGCAACTGCGATGCCCACGCCGTCAATTCACACGTCAACATCGATTCGAGCTTCGCTTCTCGTTCTGCCGTTTTGTGCAATGCCGCGCTTTGTTTTTGGGCATGTTTGCAGTAGCGCGGCAAGACCTTTTCGCAGTCGGATCCCTTGAGCAAGGCGACGAATTGCGCTTTCGCGTCGGGGGCTTCGGCGTCGAATTGAATTTGTTTGAGCGCTTTTTCGAGCGTTGCCGCATCTTCGGGTAACCAGCTAAAGGCCACCGTTGGCTCGCGTTCTGCAACCGATTCCAATAGCGTTTCGATTTCGCCCATTTGCGCAGGCGTATACGTCGTTCCATGCGTCGGTATTTCGCGCAGTCGATTGACGGCTTTTTCGAAATCGCTCGCGTCGATAATCGTCTCTGCGCCCGAATCTTTCACGGCTTTGCGCACGTCTTCATCGCTACACCATCGATCAAATTCACTCGAATCGGCAGCTTGTGACTTGAAATGATTGAGCTTTTTCAAGACGTCTTCGTCCGATTGTACGCTCTGAATCCACGTCTGAAGCGACGAAGGTCGCGTGTCGATCGACGATGTCTTCGATTCCGTCGCAGAATCCGTTTTACCCGTACAACCCGATAAGAGAACGACGAAGCAGGCAATGGTCAATGGTGAAGCTCTATGGATCATGGTGTGTTTACTCTCTCGTGATTCTCTATTCTTCGTCGTTGAGTCCGTCGCCGGCAAATTGCCCCGACGCAATCCAATCTTGGAACGCATCGATGATTTGCTGTGCCTGCTTTGCCGAAGAAAACTTGAACTTCGATTGCGAACGATATTCGCCATTCTTTTTCTGAAATCTCTCGACGCGAGCTTTGGGCGCGCCCCAGCACGATTTCTTCCGATCCCATTCCGTATAGAGAAACAAAATCGTCGTCCAAGCCCCTCGACTCAATACGATTTTGTCGAGTTGCTTTACGATTTGATCGCCGTTTTCATCGGTATAATCGATGCAAATATCGTCAATTGTCGATGCCATAGCCTATACCCTTTATATATCCTTATATCCAATTTCCCACGCTCCCCACAATGTCTAAGGCGTCGGGAGTGGCGCATAATTCCTTATCGCCTCGGCGATGGCGTCGACGAGCTTGGCCATCTGCTTGGGCTGCGTCGTCGATATTCCCTCGTCGGCGTGCGACAAAAACGCCATCTCTAGAACGACGGCGGGAACTTTCGCGCGAGTTAATACCGTAAAATCGCCCGGTTTAACACCGCGATCTAAGACGTCGAAGCGATGGCGCATCGCGCGATTAAAACCATCGGCTAAACGATATCCCAAAGCCCCCAAACGCGTGCGCTCGGCTGCCAATTCATCGGTCACCTCGACACCCGCCTTCTCGAGATCGGCGCGCCAATAATCGCCCGACCAAAAGCTCTCAAATCCCACGGCATCGGGATTCTTCGAACTATTAAAATGAAGGCTCAAGAATAAATCGGCTTGCAACTCATTGGCTCGCTCGATCCGATCGACGAGCGATATCGTCGTATCGCGATCGCGCGTCAAGATGATTTCGACATCGGGCATTTCTCGGCGCAGTTTATCGGCCAAGAGCAAGGCGACTTGGAGCGTCAAATATTTCTCGTGGATACCGGCGACCCCTACGGCGCCCTCGTTTGTGCCACCATGCCCCGGATCGATGACGATGCGTTTCACCGGGCCGCTAGGCTCGACCGGATCGGGAACGGGGAATGCCCATGGCGATTTCGGCTTCGCCGTCGCTTTCTGTTCCGTGGCGCCGGCGACTTGAGTTCCACTAGCCGGCATTGCCGGCGCAACGACGACAGGCGCCGGCGCCGCCATCGCTAGCACTTGTTCCGATCCCGGCGCGGGCGCCTCGTTTGCCGTTCCAGCCACCGATGCCGCCGCCTTTTCTTGCGACGCCATTTGGATATTCTTTTGCTCCGGATGCGCTTGGGCTATCGATCCGCCGTTCCAAGAGGCTAGAAGCCCAACGGCTACGGCAACAGTTAGAGATGTCTTCAATAGGCGTAGATGAGGCATCGTCTCTCCAAAAGTTTATGCGATTGATGCGATGATCGGGCGAATTTTATGCGCCTTTCGGCGACGCCGCATCGCTTCGCCTATGGGCAAACACCCGATAGGCGACACCGCGATGAACCTACGACAATCCCCATCTATGGCAAGTTTTCGGGCTTCGCTGCCTCGTCGGTTTGCGCCGGATCGGCAGCCTTCTTTTTGTCGACGGCTCGGCAAATCCCCATCTATGGCAAGTTTTCGGGCTTCGCTGCCTCGTCGGTTTGCGCCGGATCGGCAGCCTTCTTCCCGTCGACGGCTCGGCAAATCGCCGTATAGATGACGAGTGCAACGCCTGCAACGGCGGCAATCCCCACGAAATAATACCAAATGTGATGGGCATTTTCGTAATACGTCGCTATTTCGGCGTCCGACAGCCCCGCGGGCAACGTCTCTCGCGCTGGGCAATATTTGTCGAGCAAGAAACCGCTAATAAAGAACCCAAATATCGCCGAGAAAAACGAATGCAAATGCGAAAATCCAAGATAAACGCCTTCTTCGCCCTTGGGCGCTTGGAGCGAAAAATACTCTAAAAAACGAGGCGATATAAAGCATTCGGCGAGCCCTTGGAGCGCAATACCGACGACGAGCATAAACGTAAACGGATGAAGTCCCATAATCGACGATCCAAAAGCGTCGTTCAACCATGGGCCCAAGCTCATCGCAAACGCCGAAAACGGCATGATAAACATGCCTATCGTCATCGAAGTAATCGCCTTTTTATGCCGCATCCACTGCGTCACGAATATGACGCATATCACGACGACGAGCGGGTTCACGTTCGCAATCCACTCAGGGCGAGCCGATTCGCCAACCGTGCGTATCACGTATTTGGGCATCGTCGCATAGAGTTGTTGCTGAACTGTCCAAAACCCAGCGATGATAATCGTCAAGGCCATCAACCGCGCATTGATCAATATCTTACCAAGGCTCCGAAACAGTTCGCCAAACGATTTGCGCTCGGTTTCTCCGCTCTCGGGATGATAAAACAATATCGCAATGATGAGTGCGACGGCGCAAACCGCCGCCGAGAAAAAGTTCACGTAATGGAGCCCAATTTCTTGGCGAATAAACGGGATAAACGTCTTGCCCAAAAATGCGCCAATATTGACGGTCCAATAAAAGAGCGAAAACCCGCGGGCGCGGTTCGATGCATTCGTCGTCTTCGCCACCGTCCCCGTAATCAATGGTTTGATAAACGCCGCGCCAAACACGAGAACGCATAAAAACAGGCAAACCGATACTTTCGTCGTCCATACGCCCAGCATGCCATAACCAAACGTCAACAGCGAAAACGCCAATATCATCGCCGTGCGGAACCCGATGCGGTCGGCGATTATCCCCATAAATGGCGGCAACAAATAAAGCGCACCCGAGAACAAACCCGATATCACACCCGCTTCGATATCTGTAAAACCGACGACGCTCGACAAATAAAGCGTAATTAAAATGAAAAATCCGTAGTATGCCGCTCGCTCGCAAAGCTCCATCGAATTGGCAAACCAAAACGTCTTCGGAAAACGCCACGATGAGGGCGCATTCTCGTTCGTCGTAACCGTCTCTGACATGCAATCTCCTAAAAAAAATTGTCGAGATGAAATGAATCGTGTAATGGCGTTCGTCGCGTCGCGCGATCGCTTCTCTGGCGCCGCGTCTCGTCACGCACAACCTGTGGCACAATATGGTCTGTACAACCACATCGCGCCAAAGGATGATGATTGCCACAATTTGCAGTACATTTGCAAATCCTTGCAACCATCTTGTCACGTTCCCGCCGTATTCCCCCCGCTTTTGGCACATTTGCTCGCTCGCGCAGCCGCGCCAAACCGAGCAAAAGCCAATACCGATCTTGAGCAAAAATCGCGAATTCTGGGAATGCAATGCGCGAAGTCATTGCTCAAAAGTGCGATCTCGCGTCTGGAATCCCCCAACCAGATGTCAATTGGCTACGCCCTTTGGCGCGTAGCATTGGGGTAACGTCGTTTTTAGGAATCGATTCATGTCTGTTGCTCACGAAGAGCGCGCTCTCATCCTCGGGCACGCGCCCATTCCAAAACTCATCTGGAAATTCTCACTCCCAGCTATCGCCGCCATGGTCGCTAGCTCGCTATACAATATCGTTGCGGGCATATTCATCGGCCATCTCGGTGCCTACAACATTTCAGGCGTCGGGCTCACCGCCCCATTCATGAACCTCGCCGCGGCCTTCGGATCCCTCGTCGGCGTCGGCGCGAGCGTCGTCTGCTCCATCGCGCTTGGCGAAAAAAACTACGAAAAAGCTCGCCGCGTCCTCGGCAATCTCGTCGTCCTCAACCTCATCATGGGCATCGCCTTTTCCGTCGTCGGCCTCATCTTCCTCGATCCCATCCTCATCTTCTTCGGCGCTAGCGATAACACCCTCCAACCCGCACACGACTACATGCGCATCATCCTCTACGGCAACGTCTTCGCGCACATGTACCTCGGGCTCAACTCCGTCTTGCGCGTCATCGGCTACCCCGTCACCGCCATGATGCTCACGTTCATCTCCGTCATCATCAACATCATCCTAGCCCCCATCTTCATCTACGGGCTCGAACTCGGCGTCCAAGGCGCCGC
Source organism: Myxococcales bacterium (assembly GCA_004554395.1). GTDB lineage: Bacteria > Myxococcota_A > Bradymonadia > UBA4248 > UBA4248 > UBA4248. The sequence continues at coordinate 10,069 of SFMP01000003.1, forward strand.
ACTCGCCACTGTGCTCTCCGAAATCGCCTGCTGCGCCATCCTCGTCGCCATCTTCCTCAAACGCAACAAAACCGTCTACATCGAAAAAGACAAGCTCAGCCCCACCCCTGCCCTCATCCGGCACATGTTCGCCATCGGCGCCCCAAACTTCTTCACCAACGCCGCCGCATGCTTCATCGTCGTGCTGCAAAACTTCAACCTCCTCAAATACGGAAACGACCTCTACATCGGCGCCTTCTCCATCATCAATCGCGTCGCCATCTTCTTCTTCATGATCATCCTCGGATTCTCGCAAGGCATGCAACCCATCGTCGCCTACAACTACGGCGCCAAACAATACGACCGCATCTGGAAGGCATTCAAAATGACCCTCATCTGCGCCCTCTGCGCCACAACCCTGGGCACCGTCGTCTGCGAAGTCTTCCCCACCGAAATCACCAGCATATTCGTCGAAGGCCAATCCATCCTCGACCGCGAACTCATCGATGTCACCACACAAGCCTTCCGCATCGTCATGTCCACCTTCTGGATTATCGCCACACAAGTCGTCGGTTCAAACTTCTTCGCCAGCATGAATCAACCCGGAAAATCCCTCTTCCTCTCCCTCACCCGACAAGTCATCTTCATCATCCCCCTCCTCCTCGTCCTGCCCCCCATCCTCGGCGTCAATGGCGTCTGGTTCACCATCCCCATCTCCGACGCCGCCGCCGCAACACTCGCCATCGTCTTGCTCCTGCGCGAGTGGAATAAACAAAAATCTCTCCACGTCATACAATAATGTACGACTCAAGAATATATTAACTCCTCACATCATACAAACGAAGCTCCCCATCTTTGGGAGCTTCCAAACGAGTGTCATAGCGCCAGTTTCGGTTTATATTATCAGTTGCATCATCTGCGTTTATATAATTATACACATATATTCAAAGTAATACAAACGCGTTCTTTAATATTAAAACAATGATCTCATATATATATATATAACGATGACGACTCGACGTGGCGCAAGTCGGTCGATTCATCTGTGCTTTTTTTGAGTTTTGGGTGGGGGAAGTCTCCCCCTACGCCTGGCACACGCCACGATGTCGCTATCGTGGCGGTACCATGCTACCCCCTCTACGTACCCCCGCGCTACGCGCACCCCCTTGCGCAGGGGGAATGCTCGCACTTTTTGTGCGAAAAAGTGTTTCAGAAAAACGACCGTTTTTTTGAAACACATCGCGCGAGAGAAAAATGGCGCAGTTGCTACATTCGAACTGCTAAAAAAGCGTTTAACATAAACGGTCGTTAAACTGAAACGCGCTTACGCGTTGCATCGTTTCGAGAGCTAAGCGATGGAAATTCGATGCGGTTTCGGTTAGGTGAGCTATTTTGTGGGCCCGGTGGACTGGCTTTAGGTGCGATATCGGCAGATATCGGAAGGGATGACTATCGCATCGTCCATGCCTGGGCGAGCGATTACGATGGTGCAACGTGTGAAACGTATCGACGAAACATTTGCCCCGACGATCCCCAATCCGTCATTTGCGAAGATGTCCACGCGCTCGCACTCGAAACGCTCAGTCCCATCGACGCACTCGCTTTTGGCTTCCCGTGCAACGACTTCTCGGTTGTTGGGCAACGACGCGGCGTCGAGGGTAAGTTTGGCCCTCTCTATGCCTATGGCATCAAGGCGTTAAAAATTTATAAACCGATGTGGTTTTTGGCAGAAAACGTCGGGGGGCTAAAGAGCGCAAACGACGGCATGGCGTTTCGCACCATTACAAAGGCGATGAACGAAGCAGGTTATCGACTTTATCCCCATCTATACGAATTTGAGCGCTACGGCGTTCCCCAAGCTCGACACCGCGTCATAATCGTCGGCATTCGCAAAGACTTGCCCTACTCATACGGCGTGCCAAAACCTCTAAATCGCCTAAAAACGTGCCGCGAAGCGATTTGCGATCCGCCAATTGAAAGCAATGCGCCAAATCACGAGTTGACGCAACAGTCCAATATCGTCGTCGAAAGATTGAAACACATTAAACCTGGCGAAAATGCATTCACTTCTAACCTTCCGAGCGAATTGCAACTCAACGTTTCGGGGGCAAAGATTAGCCAAATATACAAACGATTAGATCCGAATAAACCCGCCTATACGGTGACGGGATCGGGCGGTGGCGGCACGCATATCTACCATTGGAACGAACCGCGAGCACTCACCAATCGCGAACGCGCCAGGCTTCAAACATTTCCCGATTCATATATCTTTGCAGGCTCAAAAGAGCAGGTGCGAAAACAAATTGGCATGGCAGTTCCGCCCATGGGAGCAAAGATCATTTTCGAAGCCATACTCAAATCATTCGCCTCGATTCCCTACCCGAGTATCCCTATCAATATGCCCATATCGGAGGATTTGATATGCAAGATTATTGGTGGATAACGCGCCCCAAAAGGCGATTAGATTGCGTCTGTCGCGAACTCATTGCTTTTCATAATGTCGCTGTAGGCAAGAGTTGGAACGCAAATCGATCGATTCAATTTGAGTTCGAGAAGATGCTCGAAACGCTCAACATCAAGCGGCATGATTCGGAAAAGCAGAGTTCTGGATCGAGCGCGCGAACGCATGCAACGATGCTCTATAGTTTGGGACTATGGTATGAGCAAGACCAATGCGTATATCTCACGCCTGCAGGGGCTGCTCTCGTCGATGGTGAGCCGCCCGTGCCCATTCTCACGCATCAAGTCATCCATTACCAATTTCCTTCGGCATATTCCAAAATTAGAAATATCGAAGTTTCGAGCCGATTTCATCATATAAAACCATTTCGATTTTTGTTGCGGTTATTACGCGACGAACGAGTTTGCATCCTTTCGAATGAAGAAATCGCTTTCGTCGTCATGATTCAAGCCGAAAACGAGACACAAGACTGTTACGAGAAAGTTGTGGAATCGGTGTTGAGTTTTAGGAAGTCAAAGAGTGATTGGTCGATATTCGGAGAAGATTATTTTGCGAAACACGGAGCAAGTCGTACGAATCTACTCGATGTTGCCAACACGATAACTCTTTGGCTCGAGTATACTTCATTGATCAAACGCGATGGTTCTCGGATAACATGCGTGAAAGAAAGAATAGAAGAGATCGACGATATCGTTGCAGACAAAGGCGGATTTGTGCCCGACGACCTGCCCGCTCACGAATTTCAATTGCGCTATGGCGCGTTGATGTATAGAGAAGATGAAAAAATGAAAAACACGGATGATTCATATATCGAGTTGTTGCCCGATGCGCCATCGCTCATCGAATCGACGCGATCAATTGGGTATACGCTCGAGGCTGCGATTGCCGATATCATCGATAACAGCATTACGGCTGGTGCAACATGCGTCGATATCGATTATATGCCCACGCCCGAGCCATATATTGCCATTATCGACAATGGTTGCGGAATGGCGGGGGCTGCGTTTACACAGGCAATGCAATTTGGAAGCCGAAACCCGAACGATTCGCGTAGCCAGGGCGATTTAGGGCGCTTTGGATTGGGGCTAAAGACGGCATCGTTATCGCAATGCCGTTGCCTAACCGTGATTAGCAAGTGCGATGGACGCATCGAAGGGCGACAATGGAATATCGACGATGTCGTCGCGCGAAAGACTTGGGCGCTCAAATGTTTGAACGAAGCCAAATGTCGATCGGATTATCACTTTTGCGAAAAGCTATCGGGTTCACCATCGGGGACAATCGTATTGTGGCAAAATTTCGATCGATTGATGGCGGGTGAGAGCAACATCGAATCGGCGATGAGCAAAAAGATGAACGTCGTTCACAGGCATCTGTCGGAAGTCTTTCATCGGTATTTGAGTGGCGATAACGGTTGCCCGCTCATTCAAATTCAGATGAATCATTCAGCGCTTCAGCCGATAGATCCGTTTTTGAAAAGTCGGTGTACGCAAATCATGGCAGACGAAATTGTGACCGTTGGCGATTCGCGCGTCGTCATTCGCCCCTATCTCTTGCCGCCATTTGCAAAGCTGACGGGCGAAGAGTTGCGATCGCTTGGAGACGAAAAAGAGTTGTTTAAGAATCAAGGCATTTACGTCTATCGCAACAATCGTTTGCTCATCAAATCGACGTGGTTCAAGATGATGCGAAAGAGTGAACTCACAAAGTTAGCGCGCATCCAAATCGACATTCCGAATGCCCTCGACGACATGTGGAGCATCGACATTAAAAAATCATCGGCACGGATACCCGAATGCATCTTGTCGGTGATTCGAAAACTCATAGAGAGAATGGGAGAACATAGCAAACGTGCCTATACTTTTCGCGGCAAAAAAGAAGTCGACGATAAAGAAGTGCAGATTTGGAATCGCCTAAAAATGCGCGATAACGCCGTGCGCTATGCCATCAATCGCCAACATCCGATCGTCGAAAAAATCATCGAATTGGCACCCGAGGCGCGAAGAACACTCGAGTTGCTATTGACGCAAATCGAGAATACGATTCCTCTCAGACAAATCTTTATCGATATGACGGGCGATGGCGACGCAATTATCGATGGCGATGCCGCACAAACATGCGACATCGTCGAAAAATTGTCGCAAGCTATCGGTGAATTCAAAACGGCGCAAGAAAAGCGCAGTTTTATCGACGTCATTCGCAATATTCAGCCGTATAAAAAGTTTTTTGACGACAATCCAGAGGCTTTGCAAAGCGCCATCGGTGGCATTTGTAGCTGACAAGGTTTTAAAATCATAGGAGAATAAAATGGAATTTGAAGTACTATTACGAACGTATCTTGTTGATCAATCTCAAAAAAGGCTTTTTCGAGAGGGGGAGATCGATGAATTGGCCAATAGGTTTCGTAAAAGCATGGTCGATCTAGGACTTGATGTAACACAAGAAAAATTTGAAACATCGTTGCGAAATGTGAAAACAATACTCGAAATAATCGTCGAGGGACCAACTGGTGAAAAACTCGTTGATTCGAAGCATAAACAAAATTGCGATTGGATTGGAGATCGCTCAGAAGAGTCTTACTTCTTTTGGAATAGATATAAAAAATATCTTTGCGCTCAAAAAGGTTGGAATTCCAGAACG